>CAJMRJ010000030.1:0-16353 GCA_905215865.1 uncultured bacterium
CCAGTTCGGCGGCCAGCGCTTCGGCGAGATGGAAGTTTGGGCACTGTACGCTTACGGTGCTTCCAACGTCCTGCAGGAGATCCTGACCGTCAAGTCCGACGATACCGTGGGCCGCGTCAAGACCTACGAGTCCATCGTCAAGGGCGAGAACGTCCCGGTCCCGGGTATCCCCGAGTCCTTCAAGGTTCTCGTCAAGGAGATTCGCTCCCTCGCACTGGACATCGAGCCCATGCACGATGCCGACGAGGACGCCTCCGCCCCTGTGACCGCCGAGGAGACCTCTGCTCTCGACGACCTGGCTGCGCTCGCCGGCGTTGACGCCGACGTCGAGGCCGAGGATGCCGAGACCGCCGAGGCGCCCGAGGCTGTCGCCGCCACGACCACTGATAAGGAGTAGTTGACTGTGGCAGATTTCGAAGCTACTGATTTTGACTCGGTAAAGATCTCCCTTGCCTCCGCCGACCAGATCCGTTCCTGGTCGCACGGTGAGGTCAAGAAGCCGGAGACCATCAATTACCGTACCCTCAAGCCCGAGAAGGACGGCCTGTTCTGCGAGAAGATCTTCGGTCCCGCCAAGGACTGGGAGTGCTCCTGCGGCAAGTACAAGGGCATCCGCTTTAAGGGCATCGTCTGCGAGCGCTGCGGCGTCGAGGTCACCTCGGCCAAGGTGCGTCGCGACCGCATGGGCCACATCGAGCTCGCTGCTCCCGTGTCCCACATCTGGTACTTCAAGAGCCCCACGAGCTTCCCGATGAGCCGTATGCTCGACATCAAGTCCAAGGACCTCGAGAAGGTTCTGTACTTTGCCAGCTACATCATCACCGAGGTCGACTACGAGGCTCGCGAGGCCGACGCCGACGACCTGCGCGAGGAGCTCGCCGCCGATCTGGAAGAGATCGATGCCGAGTGCGCCCGCCAGATCGAGTCCCTCAAGGAGCAGGGCAACCCCGAGAACTTTGACGAGTTCTCCGACGAGGAGCCGCTGACCCCCGAGGAGATCGCCTCTGGCATCGTCGACATCGAGGAAGAGTGCAAGGACGAGAAGCAGCTCCGCACGGACGCCTTCAACGCCTTCATGAAGCTCAGCGAGCGCGACCTCATTTCCGATGAGCCGCTGTTCCGCGAGATGACTCGCTACTACTCCATGTACTTCAAGGGTGGCATGGGTGCCGAGGCCGTCCGCGACCTGCTCGCTGCCATCGACCTCCCTTCCGAGGCCGAGAAGCTCAAGGCCATCATCGCCGACGAGGACTCCCAGAAGCAGAAGCGCGAGAAGGCCGTCAAGCGCCTCGAGGTCGTTGACGCCTTCCTGAAGGGCGGCAACAGCCCCGCGAACATGATCCTGGATGTCATCCCGGTCATTCCGCCCGATCTGCGCCCGATGGTCCAGCTCGACGGCGGCCGCTTCGCCGCGTCCGCCCTGAACGACCTGTACCGCCGCGTGATCAACCGTAACAACCGACTCAAGCGCCTGCTCGACCTGGACGCCCCTGCGATTATCGTGAATAACGAGAAGCGCATGCTCCAGGAGTCCGTGGACGCCCTGTTCGACAACGGCCGTCGTGGTCGCCCGGTCTCTGGCCGTGGCGGTCGCCCGCTCAAGTCGCTCGCCGAGGCCCTCAAGGGCAAGCAGGGTCGTTTCCGTCAGAACCTGCTGGGCAAGCGTGTCGACTACTCCGGCCGTTCGGTTATCGTTACCGACCCCAAGCTGCTGCTGCACCAGTGCGGTCTGCCCAAGACCATGGCGCTGGAGCTCTTCAAGCCCTTCGTCATGAAGCGCCTGGTCGAGCTTGGCAAGGTCGAGAACATCAAGGGCGCCAAGCGCGCTATCGACCGTGGTGCCACCTTTGTGTGGGACATCCTCGAAGAGGTCATCGACGGCCGCGTCGTGCTGCTCAACCGTGCACCGACCCTGCACCGTCTGTCCATCCAGGCCTTTGAGCCGGTGCTGGTCGAGGGCAAGGCTATCCACCTGCATCCGCTGGTCTGCTCGCCCTTCAACGCCGACTTCGACGGCGACCAGATGTCTGTCCACGTGCCGCTGTCCAGCCAGGCTCAGGCCGAGGCCCGCGTGCTCATGCTCTCTGCGAACAACCTGCGCTCGCCGGCATCCGGCAAGCCGGTCAACATCCCTTCGCAGGACATGATCATCGGTGTGTACTACCTCACCCAGGTTCGCGAGGGTCTGCCGGGCGAGAACCACGTGTTCTCGAGCTTCGACGACGCGCTGCACGCCTATGACTGCCGCTCCGAGGTCGACATGCAGGCCAAGATCCAGGTCCGCGTGTCCGCTGCCGATGCCAACGTCATCAACGAGGACGGCACCCGTATCTTCCGCGTCAAGAACGGCAAGAACGAGTTCGTCGACTACGACGTCACCGGCAACAAGACCGCGCGCTTCGAGACCTCTATCGGCCGCATCATTTTCAACCGCCAGTGCCTGCCCGAAGACTATGAGTTCATGAACTACAAGATGGTCAAGGGCGATGTGGCCAAGCTGGTTGCGGACTGCTGCGATCGTTACCCCGAGGCCAAGGTCGGCCCGATCCTCGACGCCATCAAGTACTCCGGCTTCCACTACGCTACCCGCGCCGGCCTCACCATCTCGGTGTGGGACGCTCTTATCCCTGCCGAGAAGCAGGAGCTGCTCGACCGCGCCCAGGCCAACGTCGACCAGATCAACGAGTACTTCGAGGAGGGCTTCATCAACGAGACGGAGCGCCACATCGAAGTCGTTAACGAGTGGACCGCTTGTACCGATAAGGTTGCAGCGCTCATGCTCGACATGTTCGACGAGGAGAACCCGCTCTACATGATGGCCGACTCCGGCGCCCGTGGTTCTAAGACCCAGCTGCGTCAGCTCGGCGGCATGCGTGGCCTGATGGCAGACATGTCCGGCGAGACGATCGACCTTCCCATTAAGGCGAACTTCCGCGAGGGCCTGCTGCCGCTCGAGTACTTCATTTCGACCTACGGCGCCCGTAAGGGCCTGGTCGATACCGCATCCCACACCTCGGACTCTGGTTACCTGACCCGTCGTCTGGTCGACGTGGCCCAGGACGTCATCGTCCGCGAGGAGGACTGCGGTACGCACGAGGGCGTCACCTACAACCTCATCATCCCCGGCACCACCGACCTCAACACTGACCTCGTCGGCCGTTGCTTCATCGAGGACGTCGTGGCTCCCGATGGCACCGTGCTCTTTGAGCAGGACGGCTACATCGAGAAGGTCGCCGACATCCAGAAGATGGTCGATGCGGGCCTCAAGAAGGTCAAGCTCCGCGCGCTGCTCACCTGCCGCTCCAAGTACGGCGTGTGCCAGAAGTGCTACGGCTGGGATCTTTCCACCCGTCGTCCGGTCGCCATCGGTACTGCCGTCGGCATTATTGCCGCCCAGTCCATCGGCGAGCCCGGTACGCAGCTTACGATGCGTACCATTCACTCCGGCGGTGTCGCTGGCGTCGACGATATTACGCAGGGTCTGCCTACGGTCAGCCGTATGTTCGATATCGTCGGCAACGTCAACGAGAAGATTCTGGGTCGCGAGGCCGAGCTGGCTCCGTACTCCGGTCACCTCTCGATTAAGCCCGAGAAGTCCGAGTACGTGCTGACGCTCACCGACTCCGAGGATCACACCCGTGTCCTCGACGAGCGTCGCGTCCCCGCATCGGTGCGCTTTATGCCCGAGATCGAGGACGGCTGCGAGGTTCGCGCCGGCGACCAGATCACCAAGGGCTTCGTCAACTTCCGCAACCTGCGCAAGCTGACCGACATCGAGTCGACGATGCACACCTTCGTCGAGAGCGTCAAGGACGTCTACACCAGCCAGGGCGTCGACCTGAACGACAAGCACATCGAGGTGCTCGCACGTCAGATGCTGCGTCGCGTTCAGATCACCAACCCCGGCGACTCCAAGTACCTGCTTGGTCAGTACGTCGACCGCTACGAGTTCGCCGACGAGGTCGAGCGCGTTGCCCGTCTGGGCGGTCAGGCTCCTGTGGCCGAGCCCGTCATCCTGGGTACGCTCAAGGTCGCGTCCAACATCGACTCCTGGCTGTCGAGCGCTTCGTTCATCCGTACCGCCGGCGTCCTTACCGAGGCTGCCATTGAGGGCAAGGTCGACCACCTGCTCGACCTTAAGTCCAACGTCATCGTCGGTAAGAAGATCCCGGCTGGTACTGGCCTCAAGCCGTACGCCAACGCCAAGCTGACGTATCGCACGGCCGACGGCTATGTCGACATCGACGGCCCGGCTTCGCCCAACGCCAAGTCGCTGCCCGAGTGGGCTCCTGTTGAGCTCAAGGACCTGGACGAGCAGCTCCCGCAGCAGCTCGACTGGGCCGGCTACGACGAGTTCGGTGGTGCTGACGGTTCGTTCACCCGCAACGGCCACACCATCTCCGCCGAGAAGGCTCGTCTGTACCTGTTCGACGACCTGGGCGTGTCGCAGCGCTGGACCAACAAGTTCAGCGAGGTCGGCATCGAGACGGTCGGCGACCTGGTCGGTAAGTCCGAGGAGGATCTGCTGCGCATCGATGGCATCGGTGCCAAGGCAATCGAGGAGCTCCGTGACGGCCTCGAGGCCCACGACCTGCTCTACATCCTCGAGAACAACGACGACGTTGCCGACGAGGAAGACCTCTCGCAGTTGCTGCAGATGGTCTTTAGCCCCGACGGTCCGGACGACATCCTGCTGGGCACCTCCGCCGCGCCGACGCATCACGCCGACGCCGACGAGGAGCTCCTGGGCGCCCCGATCGACGACAAGAAGGCTCCCGCCAACGGTGCCATCAACGAGGACATGGCTTCCCTTGACGAGCTGCTCAACCAGCTCGTGGACACCGACGACGCCGAAGAGGCCAAGGACAACGACGAGGAGTAATTAGTTCCGCCGTTCTAACGAACGGCGGCGACCTCCGTCGCTGCGCGGCCCCCAGAGCTACAATCTGTTATTCAAAAGGCAGGGCATGACCAAAAGGTCAATGCCCTGCCTTTTTCATGCCACCTTGTACACTCTGGGGGCCGCTCGCTTATGTGCGCTCAACCTGTTGCGTTTTATAATTTGCGCCGCAATGATCCGTTGGGACAGAGGAAAACGGATCATTTTGAGGTGCGATTTCGGAAGTATGCGGCAAAATCTTGATGGGTCGACCACACCGCATATGCTCAAGCGCTCTACCTGCGGGTTTGTTATCGCAAAACTCCTGTGTGCTCGGTAGGTCCAGAATTTGCCGCATACTTCCGAAATAACACTTCGCTTCATAAACGATGGGGGAGACGAATGGCCATGAAGGTGCGACCTCTATGCTATGTAGGGCAACAAATGAGCGTCGTGCACGGGTAAAGTAAGGGCCCGATCCGAAGTTTCGAATCGGGCCCTTGTGGTGGAGCTCTACTTTGTGAGAGTAGAACGATATGTCAAGCTTACCGGCTAGATGCAGAATGCAGGCCTTACGCCAATAACAGGGTCGCCGTCCTTGTTGTATGAATAGGGCTGGCTATCGTTGGTGATCCGTGCCGCTTCCCCATCGCCATCGGAAAAGCATGCCCTAAAGCAAGGGCGAAGAGTGGTGAAGTAGGCGACTTCGTAGGTTGACCATGAACGCAGCCACCAGCCGCCTCCCCTTTCAGAGTCATACGTACCGAGAATTTTGTTTGGCTTATTCTGCTTTACGCCACTGTCTTTATAGATTTGATACTGGGACCCTTCCTGAAGTAGATAGTTGAAATCATTATCCGAAGGATCAAAGCCGAAATCATCGGTTGCTAAGACCTCAACGTAGGAAGGCAGCCACAGCTTATCCGAACTTGTAATTGCTTTTGGGGTAGATTCGTGGCCCTCCAAACCTACGCTAGGGCTACCATCTTCGTCGCTATCGTCATCATAATACGGCAGAGTTGTCGCAACCAGCGGCATCACCGCATCGGTTTTGTCTACGGCGACGATCTTGTCGCTCAGCTCGGAGGGGAGCTGAGCGGTAAATGAATCGCTCAACCATGCATGCAGTGAGGTGTCCTCCCAACTGAGCGTGGCTGATCCTTTATCTTGGATTTCTTGGAACAGACTGTCCATGTCTGATTTCTCGCACATGTTTTGCTTGGCCACGTCATCCGTAAAGATGAACGTGATGCCGGCTTTGCCAGATCCATCAGACTTATCATCGTGGTTAAAACCCATGATCATGACTTTCGCCTGTGCGCCGTCGGAGAGCGTAACGTCCTTGGTCTGGGTGCCATCGAGCTTTCCGTCGCTCGTGCAGAGATGATACTTCTTGGCGACCTCGATGGCGCCGTTCTGGTCGCCCTTCTTGGAGATGAGCTGGGAGATCTGCGAGATCTCGTCCCACGAGTAGTCGTTGAGGCAATCCCTGACTTCGGGACCCCTGGGGATGAGGGCAAAGGCTGCAGCGGCGATAACGACGACAGCGGCAACAATGCCTCCGACGATGACGGGCATAGGCGGTTTGTGTCCGCGCTTCTGCACGACGCCCATTGGCATTGCACTAGGCGTGCCTGCGCTTACCGAGTAATCGGCTGTACCCCCCCCTGCGGAAGCGGCTTGCCACAGCTTGCGCAGAATCTTGCGTCATCGGGGTTTTTAGTCCCGCATGCTGGACAGAACATCGGTCTCCTTCCCTTGGGTTTCTATAGCTGTTTTCTAAGAATACACTTGCGTTGACGTTCATTGCGAGTTGCGCAACATGAAGAAATGAGTGAGGAACGTTGCCCCGACGAGCACGTCGGATTCCCGGAACGGGCCGCCCGCTGTTTAAGTTTGTCGCGAGTTCCGCACGCAAAGGAAAGCACTTAATGTGCTTTCCGTCTTGCGCAGGACTGTAGAGCAGCAAAGTTAAACAGCGGGCGGCCAGTTCCGGGAATCTACCCCGCGCACAGAAGGGGATTCCTTTTGCCAAAAAGGGACAGGTTTATTTTGGTAGGTTTTTCCTGCTTGAATTTGAAACATTTCGTCCGGTCAGAGCGTATCTATGGTGAGGACCTCATCAAGAATCAGTACCGTCACCGGGAGGTGATTATGGAAGAACAAACATTTAGACAGGCGGTCGAAGATCACCGAGATGTCGTGTTTCGAATCGCATTGACGTATCTGCGCGATCGCGCCGATGCCGATGATGTTGCCCAAGATGTCTTTCTTAAGCTGCTCAAAAGCGATACGCAATTTGAGAGTTGGGAGCATCTTCGCCGCTGGCTTATCCGGGTCACGATCAATGAATGCAAATCGCTCTTTCGAAAGCCATGGAGGCGTGTGGAGGATATTGAGAACCTGGCCGATTCGCTTTCGACGGCGCAGGAGGAGACCAAGGCGGTCCTGTCAGACGTTATGCGACTTCCGGAGCGATTCCGTGTTCCCATCGTGCTCTATTACTATCTGGGCTTTTCGACCTCAGAGATTGCCGAGTTACTGCATGTGCCAGCCGCGACCGTTCGAACGCGTTTAGCTCGTGGTCGATCGAAGCTCAAATTCATCCTAGAGGAGGGCGACCGTGAAATCCAATCAAATCAAGCAGGCCTTCGAGTCCATCCAAGCCGATAGCGATCTTGCCGACCGTGTTATTGATGCTGCGGCTGGAAAGCCGCTTCGTCGAAAGGGTCACGCGAAACCTCTGTATGTTGCCGTAATCGGATGTCTTGCCGGAGTGTTGGCGACCGGAGGGGTCGCCTACGCCGTTGTCAATTCCGGCTATTTTGCCTCAGCCTGGGGAAACCACGGCAACGGGGATTCCATTACCTGGACTAATGGCGGCTCATCGGGGACTAAATACACCTACACCAGAGAGTTTGGTGACGGCATTGCGCCCCAAAGCCTGGAGGGCACAGTCCAGAAGGTTAATCTGTCCGTCGAGGGTAACGGCTATACGCTTGATATCCATGAGATGGCTATCGATAAAAACGGTTGCGGTGCCGTGACGTTTACGCTGTCCAATCCAAATGGCGTTAACTACTACAAGCCAGCAGCAGAGACAGGCGAACTTGTTCTCTATGGTGAAGAAGAACAAGGCATCGGCACGCCCAGCATGAACTTCGGCGAGGAATGGGCTGACACACGCTGCACCATTGATAAGGACACATCAAGCGATACTGTCATTAATGGCACGATGTACTTTGCTTCTATGGATCGCGAGCGAGGTTTTCAACATGCGGTCACCTGGAATATCTCGTGGACCGAGGGCGAAGGCGAGGATGCGAAGCCGTTCGAGGCATCGACGCCCGAGTTTAGCGTTGGAGCGTACGTCGATACAAAGGAACTCCGCTCCGATGACTCGCCTCTCGAGATCAGCCCGTTTTCTATCCAGACACACATCGATGATCTGGGCATTGACGCAGTCACGAAGAAGTTGACGGTTACCTACAAGGATGGATCGGAGCAGATTATCGAAGATGACGACGCAGGGACGTTCAACTTATATTTTTCTTATACGCGCAATAGCGGAGAGAACATCTGGGTGCCAACGAAGTTGATTGATGTCGACCAAGTGGTCTCAGTAACGCTTGAGGGCACGAGGTGCACGTCAACAGGAGAGACCGAAACAGAAGTACCCTTTACCATCGTCTATTCGTAAGATTTGGGGCCGCTTCTTACTAGGGGAAGCGGCCTCTTTTGCGTTAAATGGAAACGCCGCCGATTTCCATGCGACAGATGAGAGCAGATTACCGCTGGAGCGCGACGTTTCCCCAGATAAAACCGACCAAAATAAACCTGTCCCTTTTTGGCAGGTAGCGTTGCCTCGACGAGCATGTCGGATTCCCGGCCCGGGCTGCCGGCGGCTTAAGTTTGTCGCGAGTTCCGCACGAGCCGGAGGCCACTTAATGTGGCCTCCGTGCGAGCCAGGACTGTAGAGCAGCAAACTTAGCCCCCGCGCCGACCGGGCCGGGAATCCGCCCCCGCGCACAGGAGGGGATTCCTTTTGTGTAGGCTTTGCGGAAATGTGGCTATTTTAGGATACGCCCGGCGGCGTGGTCTGTTGACGGCACAGCTAACGCCACGTATCCTATCGAACTGCGTGTTTCGTAGGGGGATGCTGACCCCTCGATTCAAGCCGTTGCACTTTACAGAAAGCTGGAATCATTCGAGAAGGAGTACGCTTTGCCTACTATTAACCAGCTGGTTCGCCAGGGCCGTCGTTCCGTGCCCAAGAAGTCCAAGAACGCTGCTCTGCAGCACAACTCCCAGAAGCGCGGCGTGTGCACCCGCGTCTTCACCACGAGCCCCAAGAAGCCGAACTCGGCTCTTCGTAAGGTTGCCCGTGTTCGCCTTGTCAACGGCATCGAAGTTACTGCTTACATCCCGGGTGAGGGCCACAACCTGCAGGAGCACTCCATCGTGCTCGTCCGCGGCGGTCGTGTCCGTGACCTCCCTGGTGTCCGTTATCACGTCATCCGTGGCGCCTACGACGCTGCTCCGGTCCAGAACCGTATGCAGGCCCGTTCCAAGTACGGTGCTAAGCGCCCCAAGGCTAAATAAGCCAGATAACGTTTTGATACTTTCGCCGTGTGCCGCCTAAGCGCCGCACGGTAGACACTTAAGGAGATTTCACATGCCGCGTCGTGCAGCAGCTAATCGTCGTGAGGTTCAGCCTGACGCCGTTTACAACAACCGCCTGGTGACTCAGCTCATCAACAAGGTCCTTCTTGACGGCAAGAAGGCCACCGCTGAGCGCATCGTTTACACCGCTTTCGAGATCGTTGCCGAGAAGTCCGAGGGTGGCGACGCTCTCGCTACCTTCAAGAAGGCTATGGACAACGTCAAGCCCACGCTCGAGGTTAAGCCCAAGCGTGTCGGTGGCGCTACCTATCAGGTCCCGATGGAGGTCAACTCCCGTCGTTCCACCGCTCTGGGTATCCGCTGGATCGTCAACTTCTCCCGCGCTCGCAAGGAGAAGACCATGGCCGAGCGTCTCGCCAACGAGATTCTCGACGCTTCCAACGGCCTGGGCGCTTCCGTCAAGAAGCGTGAGGACGTCTTCAAGATGGCCGAGGCCAACCGCGCGTTCTCTCACTATCGTTGGTAAGTTAAGGTAAGGAACTAACATGGCTAAGCCTAAGTACAAGCTTTCCGATACCCGTAACATCGGCATCATGGCTCACATCGATGCCGGTAAGACCACCACGACCGAGCGTATTCTTTACTACACCGGTAAGACCCACAAGATCGGTGAGGTCCATGAGGGCGCTGCCACCATGGACTGGATGGTTCAGGAGCAGGAGCGCGGCGTAACCATTACCTCCGCTGCTACCACGTGCTTCTGGAAGAAGGACGGTACCGACTACCGCATCCAGATCATCGACACCCCGGGCCACGTTGACTTCACCGCCGAGGTCGAGCGCTGCCTGCGCGTCCTCGATGGCGCTGTCGCCGTCTTCGACGCCGTTGCCGGCGTTCAGCCCCAGTCTGAGACCGTTTGGCGTCAGGCTTCTACCTTCAACGTCCCCCGCATCGCCTTCATCAACAAGTATGACCGCGTGGGCGCTGACTTCTTCAACGCTATCGAGACCATGAAGGATCGTCTCGACGCCAACGCCGTGGCCGCTCAGGTCCCGATGGGCGCCGAGGACAACTTCTGGGGCGTCATCGACCTCGTCACCATGACCGCATGGGACTTCAAGGCCGACGACAAGGGCATGACCTACCCCGAGCCGATGGACGAGATCCCGGCTGAGTTCGCTGACATCGCTGCCACCAAGCGCGAGGAGCTCCTCGACGCTGCTGCCAGCTTTGACGACGAGCTCATGGAGAAGATCCTCATGGAGGAGGACTTCACCGTCGAGGAGCTCAAGGCTGCTCTGCGCAAGGGCGTTCTGGCCAACGAGCTCAACCTCGTCTTCGTGGGCTCCGCCTACAAGAACAAGGGCGTCCAGGAGCTGCTCGACGCTGTCGTCGACTACCTGCCCAGCCCGCTCGACGTTGAGGCCGTCACCGGTACCGATCCGGACACCGGCGAGGAGATCGAGCGTCATCCTTCCTTCGACGAGCCCTTCTCTGGCCTGGTCTTCAAGATCATGACCGACCCGTTCGTCGGTAAGCTCACCTACGTCCGCGTTTACTCCGGCCGTGCCGAGTCCGGCTCCTACGTGATCAACGCTTCCAACGGTCAGCGCGAGCGCCTCGGCCGCATCCTCGAGATGAACGCCGCCGAGCGTATCGACCGTGACGACGCTGCCGCCGGCGACATCGTCGCTTGCGTCGGCTTCAAGAACTCCACCACCGGTGACACCCTGTGCGAAGAGGGCAAGGAGATCGTCCTCGAGAAGATCGAGTTCGCTAAGCCCGTTATCGACGTTGCCATCGAGCCCAAGACCAAGGCCGAGCAGGACAAGATGTCCCTGGCTCTGACCAAGCTCGCCGAGGAGGACCCGACCTTCCAGGTGTCCACCAACCACGAGACCGGCCAGACCATCATCGCCGGCATGGGCGAGCTGCACCTCGAGATCATCGTCGACCGTCTGCTCCGCGAGTTCAAGGTTGACGCTAACGTTGGTAAGCCCCAGGTTGCCTACCGCGAGACCGCTGGTCACGACGTCGAGAAGGCTGAGGGCAAGTTCGTCCGTCAGTCCGGTGGTCGCGGTCAGTACGGCCACGCCGTCATCAAGCTCGAGAAGATGGAGGAGGGCTTCGGCTACGAGTTCGTCAACGCTATCGTCGGCGGCGTCGTGCCCAAGGAGTACATCCCGTCCATCGATAAGGGCATCCAGGAGGCCCTGAACACCGGTGTTATCGCCGGCTTCCCGGTTCTCGACGTCAAGGTCACCCTGTTCGACGGTTCTTACCACGAGGTCGACTCCTCCGAGGCCGCCTTCAAGATCGCCGGTTCCATGGCTATCAAGGACGCCCTCAAGAAGTCCGATCCGCAGCTGCTCGAGCCGATCATGGCTGTCGAGGTCGAGACCCCCGAGCAGTACATGGGCGACGTTATGGGCAACCTCTCCGGTCGCCGCGGCAAGATCGAGGGCATGGAGGATCGCAAGAACAGCAAGCTCATCCGTGCCAAGGTGCCGCTGGGCGAGATGTTCGGTTACGCTACCGACCTTCGCTCCCAGACCCAGGGCCGTGCATCCTACACGATGCAGTTCGACTCTTATGAGCCCGCGCCCAAGTCCATCGTGGACGAGGTCATGAGCAAGAACGCCTAAGTTCGGGCTCCCTGTTACGTAATCCGCGAGAACATCTCTCGCACTCTTTGGAGGTTTAAGTTGGCTACCCAGAAGATCCGCATTCGCCTCAAGGGCTATGATCACGAGGTCGTCGATCAGTCCGCGAAGCTCATCGTCGAGACCGCTCAGAAGACCGGCGCTCGCGTTTCCGGTCCTGTCCCCCTGCCCACCGAGCGCAACCTGTACACGGTTATCCGCTCGCCGCACGTGAACAAGGACTCCCGTGAGCAGTTCGAGATGCGCACCCACAAGCGCCTCATCGACATCCTCGACCCCACCTCGGGCACCGTTGATTCGCTCATGCGTCTCGACCTCCCCGCTGGCGTCGACATCGACATCAAGCTCTAAGCGATATCGCTCATAGCTTACAGAGCCCCGCTGCCATGTTGGTAGCGGGGCTCTTTTGTTTTGAATAATGGTTTGGACTGCCGGGCATTGCTGCCGAGTAGGTGGCTGCAGCGCCCTATTCGCTCAAAGGGCGCAGCGATGCCTCCTCAAAATGGAAGGATCGCACGTCGTCTTCTGTCTCGATGCGCGCGCGACCAAAGGCATCGACGGTTTTAAAGACGCCTCGTGCCAGTTCGTTTCCTGCGGGGGAGCGGGCGATAACGTGCTCCCCAATCCAATTGAGGTGAGCGACATATTCGCCGTGGACGGGCACGAGCGGTCCGGTGTTTTCTTCCATGGCGTTGAGCAGATCAGCCCACGCGTCCACAGCGTTTACGACGGTGTAATAGACCTCCTTGAGCAGCACATCGACGGCGGGAACATTTTCGTTGAGGTCTGAGAGGCCAATTGCCGCCAGGCCGCCATCGGGAACCTCCGAAGGCACATAGTTCACATTGACGCCAATGCCGCAGACGGCGAAAGGTTTGCCTTCGTTATCGCGTGCGGCTTCGACCAGAATGCCGCCGAGTTTGCGCCCTCGCGCGACGAGGTCGTTGGGCCATTTGAGGCCGATCTCGTTAGCAAGACCTTGCGCCTCGAGTGCCTCGAGCACCGCTAGGCCGCTGACGGCGGCAAGACCAGAGTACTTGGCGGGATCAACACGTGGACGCAGGACAATCGAGAGCAACAAGTTACCTGCGGTTGAATCCCACTTGTGGCCGCGTCGGCCGCGTCCTGCTGTCTGAGCCCGTGCGGCAAGTCCTGTGCCGTGCGGCGCACCCTGTTTTCCTGCTTCGAGCAGGTCATCGTTGGTCGATCCGGTTACGTCGACTATCGTTAATTGGGCATCCATAACGGCTGCTACCTCCTTAATGAATAAGTGAATAACGCAATGGTGTCGAGAGACAGACACAATGTGAAGCCTTTGTCGCATTTGTGCAATTTAATGTTAACACGTTAACAAGACGAACAATGCGCTATCCTCTCTAAGTCGATGTAAACACGTCAACAACTCAAAGGAGGTTAGTGATGGGTTTCACGATACTGGGAACAGGCTCGGCACTTCCCGAGCGCAGCGTTTCCAACGACGAGCTGTCCGAGTTCCTGGACACCTCGGATGAGTGGATTTTTACCCGCACCGGTATCACGAGCCGCCACGTCTGCACCACCGAGTCGCTCGACGACCTTGCCGTGGCAGCAAGCGAGCAAGCGCTTCGGACGTCCGGAATCGATGCGAGCCAGCTGGATCTGATCGTCTGTTCGACGACGACGGGCGATCATCTCGTTCCCGCCGAAGCGTGCGCCGTTGCTGAGCGCCTGGGTGCCACATGTCTTGCCTTCGACGTTTCGGCGGCTTGTGCCGGCTTCGTATTTGCGCTCGATGTCGCCGAGGGCTATATCGCCCGCGGTCGCGCCAAGCACGTGCTGGTCGTTGCCGCCGAGCAGATGACGCGCGCGCTCGATTGGGCCGACCGTGCCACGTGCGTGCTCTTTGGCGATGGCGAGGGCGCTGCGGTCATAGAGGCTGGGGGAGAGAATCCCCTTGCTGTTGAGCTTTCGACGTCGCCTGACGTCGAAACACTGCGCGTTCCCGGATTGGCGGGCTCCTCGCCGTATAAGACGGCGCAGGACCGCGAAAGCGTGCTTTCCATGAACGGCCGTCGCGTCTTCAAGTTTGGCGTCAATGCCATCTGCGACACGGTCAACAAGCTCGCCTGCGACGCGGGCATCGCGGTCGAGGACATCGACCACTTTGTATTCCATCAGGCTAACGAACGAATCTTAAGTCAGGCGGTCAAGCGCCTAGGTGTGCCGGACGACCACGTGGTCCGAACGTTGCGTGAAACCGGCAACATCTCGAGCGCCTGTATTCCGCTTGCTCTCGATCGACTGGCAAATACCGGCGCGCTGCACGCGGGCGACACCATCGCCCTGGTCGGATTTGGCGCCGGCTTGGATGTAGGTGGCTATCTACTTCGCTGGAAGTAGTTGCACATAGGAAATGAAAACGCCCCTGGGGCACAAACAAAGGAGAACTACCATGGCAGATCAGAAGACCTTCGAGCGCGTCTGCGACGTTATCCGCGAGACCGCCGGCCTTGACGATGTCGAGATGAAGCCCGAGTCCACGCTCGAGGAGATTGGCCTCGACAGCCTGGGTACCGTCGAGATCCTCGTTGCCGTCGAGGACGAGTTTGGCATTGAGCTCGATACCGAGGAGAACCCCAAGACGGTCGGCGAGTTCGTCGATACGGTCGAGGCGGCATTGGAGAAGTAGTGATGCTCAAGTCTCCTCTCTGCGATCTGCTCGGCATCGAAAAACCCGTGTTCCAGGGTGGCATGGCCTGGATTGCCGACGCCTCGCTGGCGTCTGCCGTGTCCGAGGCAGGCGGCTTAGGCATTATCGCGGCCATGAATGCCGACGCAAACTGGCTGCGCGATCAGATTCACGAGCTGCGCGCCAAGACGGATAAGCCCTTTGGCGTCAACGTTATGCTCATGAGCCCGTTTGTCGACGAGGTCGCACAAGTGGTGATTGATGAGCGGGTGCCCGTTGTGGTGACCGGCGCCGGCAATCCCACCAAGTACATGAAGGCGTGGAACGAGGCGGGCATCAAGGTTATTCCCGTCGTGGCTTCGGTGGCGCTGGCGCGTCTCGTGGCGCGTCGCGGAGCCACTGCCGTGGTTGCCGAGGGCACCGAATCAGGCGGCCATATTGGCGAGACCTCGACGATGGCACTTGTCCCGCAGGTTGTCGATGCGGTCGATATTCCCGTGGTTGCGGCTGGCGGCATCGCCGATGGCCGCGGCGTGGCGGCCGCTTTTATGCTCGGCGCTGCCGGCGTCCAGGTGGGAACACGCTTTCTGGTCGCAAACGAGTGCACCGTATCCGAACAGTACAAAGAGCTGGTGCTCAAGGCGGGCGACACGTCGACGCGTGCGACCGGCCGCTCGACGGGACACCCGGTGCGTGCCCTCAAGAGCCCCTTCACCAACGCCTACGCCAAGAGCGAGGCGGCGGGCGCAAGCGTCGAGGAGCTCGGGGCCATGGGCACGGGCGCCCTTCGCAAGGCCGCCAAGGACGGTAATTACGAAGAGGGCTCGTATTTGTGCGGACAGATTGCCGGCATGGTCAACGAACGCCAGAGCGCACGCGAAATCGTCGACGATCTGGTCGATGGCGCCGAGCATGTCCTGAAGGGTGCGTCCGCATGGGTAGCGTAGCGTTTCTGTTTGCAGGCCAGGGTGCCCAGCATCCCGCGATGGGCGTCGACCTTATCGAAGCGTCGCCGGCGGCTGCCGAGGTGTTTGCAATCGCCGATGAGGTGCGCCCGGGGACCAGCGAGCAGTGCCAGAGCGCCTCGAAAGAGGAGCTCTCGCAGACCGAGAACACGCAGCCTTGCGTGTTCGTGCACGACTTGGCTGTCGCCGTCGCCCTGCGCGAGCGCGGCGTGGTGCCTGCCGCCTGTGCGGGATTCTCGCTGGGCGAGGTCGCCGCGCTCACCTTTGCGGGGGCATTCGATACGCGAGCGGGCTTTGAGCTCGTGTGCGAGCGCGCGGCGCTCGCGGACGGGGGCAAACTTATCTTCCCGAAGCTCGCTCACGGCGGCGTGACCGTCGCGTTTTCCAAGGTAACTATCGAACTTTCGTTTAAGGAGCGGTGATGGGAAAGCTCTTCGTGGTGGGGATCGGCCCGGGCGACCCCGACGGCATGACGATTGCGGCCCGGCGCGCGCTCGAGGCGGCCGACATCGTTGTGGGGTACACGAAATACGTGGAGCTCGCGCTCGCCGCCGT
>CAJMRJ010000031.1:0-16254 GCA_905215865.1 uncultured bacterium
CCTGCTGCTGGGCGATGGCCTCCTGCTCGGCGGCCTCGCGGGCAGCGGCGCGTTTTTCCTCAAAGTCGTCGACGAACTTCTTGCCCTTCGCAAAGGCGCCCTTAAAGAAGCTAGAGGCGCTGGCACCAATCGAGGAGAACGCGGAAGCGATATCGGCATGGGGTGTTGTCGAGGGAAGCTCGGCCGAGAAATCGGTGTCACTCTCATAGGACACGCACTGCGGATACTCGTCATAGTCTTCGTCGGCGGTCTCGGCTTCAACCTGTGCCGGAGCGGCAGGCGCCAGAATATCCAGACCGGCTGCAGAATCGAGCGCGGGCTTTGCGTCAGACTCCGCGGCAGCAACAGGGGCAGCGACCGGCTCGGCGGGAGCCCCAGCCGTATTGGCCGCGGGCGCAGGCTCCTGTGCAACGGGAGCAGGCTCCGGCTCAAACGTCGGCTCCTCGCCCTCTTCGTAATCGAGCGTGCAGGACTCGGGAAACATGCCGAGCGCACGGATGGCATCCGAACCAAAGCGGATATTGCCGGCGGCATTGCGATAGAGCTTGGGCTTGGGCTCGGAGACTTCGACCACCGCGGACTCCTCCGCCGGCTCGGCGGTGGACTTTTCCTCGGTGGACACTTCGGCCTGGGCAGTCTGGTCTTGAGCCTCGGGCGCGATAACGCCGATCAGCGTCTCGTCGGCAGAAGCACCCTCAAAACCATCGATCTGTCCATCAAAAGCCTCGTCCTGCTCGGGTGCGTCGACAGGCGCCACCGGCTGGCCAAACTCGTCCTCGTCGCAGGAAGGTTCCTCATATTCAATGGTGTTGCCGTAGTCGTTTTGCTGCTGGGCCGCGGCATACTCGGCCGCCGCGCGCGCCATTTCCTCGGCGCGACGCTTCTGCTCGCCAAAATAGGTATCGAATGGAATGTCGTCGGGGAACTCGTTTTCGCCCTGATAGGGGGCAACGTTGTCCATGACACCGAGCATGGCGGCAACAGAGGACTTGTTGCACACCGCGCCAGACGTGTAGGGGAGCACAAAACGGTTGGAGATGATATTGGCGGCGTTGGCCAGTGCCACAAGGGAGGCCAGAATCGCGACAACCCACAGCAGCACCTTGAGCACGCCGGGAAGCGGCAGGATACGCAGGATGGCGACAGCCGCGGGCGCGATCGTGGCGACAGGCAGGAGCTTGGCGATGAGCGCGCGATACGGAGCATAGGGCTCGCGAGCAAGGAGCTCGGCACGGGGGGAATCATAGTGCGCCACCACGACGACCGGACGGTTGCGCGGAGACGCAAGCGGGCCCGAGGCCTTGTGATAGGCGATGACATTTTGGCTCACACCGGTCTTTCCCAGGCGCGAAACCACGAGATGCCCCGTGCGCTCGAGCACGTAGAGCACGGCACCGACAATGGCCAGCAAGGTGCCGACCAAGCCGATACCGCCGCCGACACCCATCAGCAGGGCGCCGGCAAACGCCAGAATACCGGTAACAGCAAACGCCAACCTGCTGGGCGCGGGAGCATTAAATTCCTGCACCTCGGGGTCAAAGCCGTGGTTGCGGAAAATCTGAGCGATATCCTCGGCAGCCAGGCGCTCTTCTTCACTGCACGCCGGCGTAATGCCGGTGTTCTGCAGCAGGTGGTTAATATAGTTCTGGGTGTTCGCCATGTGCGCTCCACATCCATAATCCGACAAATAGGCCCAATGCATGCACATTAGAACCGTATATAGTCGAAAGTATACCCCGAGCGAGCGCAAACGACCGAATTCGGGCCATCTTAACGCCGCGAGCGGACAAGGATATAGCCTAATCTCCATATCGGACTAAAATCATGGCATCAAACGACCTTCTCATGCGAGGATTCTATGACGGCAAGCGACGCGACCGCGACAATTAAAAAGGGGGCAGCCGAGCCCGGTTTCGATAAAACGGCTCAGCGCATCCTCAACCTTTTCTTTGTACTCAACAGTTCTCCCGAACCGCTGACGACCGAGCAAATCGTCCTGGATTCCGATTTGGGATACGGCTCGGGCAATATCGACTCAGACAAGCGCAAGTTCCGCCGCGATCGCGACAAGCTGCTCGAACGCGGCATCGTTATCAGGGAGGTTCGTGCTGCCGGAGCGCAGGAAACCGAGGAGAGCGCGTGGACGATCGACCGCGAGCACACGTTTGCCGCGGGCGGTCTCATCACCGTAGACGATGCCGACATCCTGCTCAATGCCATCGATCAGACACTCGCGGCAGGCTCATCCGCCTTTGCCGCGCCGCTTGCCGACATTCGTTCCAAGATTGCCTACCTCACCGGCGTGTCGACGACAGGAGAAACACCGATCCGCCGCTCTCCCGCCGTCGATGCGGTATGGAGTGCCTTTGCCGAGCGCTGTGCGCTGCGCTTTTTGTACCAAAACGGACGCGGTGAACAACGCGAGCGGACCGTTTGCGTCTACGGCATGTTCGAGCGCGAGGGTACGGCATACTTCTGCGGCCTCGACAATGCCACCGACAATATCAGGACATTCCGCTGCGACCGCATCATTCGCGCCTGGAGACCTTCGAAGGCCTACGCCATCCCTGCGGATTTCAACCTCAACGATTACTTATTCTTTGAGTTCGATTTTGCCGACCACCCACCCGTTGCGGCTGCGTTCTCGTTCGCGCGTGAAGCGCAGGCCGATATGATCAGAGGTCTCACACGCGGACGAGGCGAACTCACGCGCACCGAAGCAGAGTGGACCTGGACCGTTGACGTGCGCGACTTTGAAGCCGCAGCCTCGTTTTGCATGGCCCATGCTATGGATGGCATGAGGCCCGTCGCCCCCGATGCTCTCAAGCAGGCGTGGAATCACCTCATCGAAAGGACGGTGCACGAGCATGCCCGTGCGTAAACTCACCAGCGAGCAAAGACTCTCGCGCGCCATCGACATCATGGAGGCCCTCTACGCCGCCGGCGAGAATGGCATGACACGAGACGAGCTTTGCAGCCGCTTTGATATCACGGGGGCATCGCTCGACGAGATTCTCGAGATCGTCTCGACACTTGCGGACCGAGAATCGGGCGCACGTATTATCTGCGAACGCCGCGGCGAGTGCGTGGTCCTCACCGGTGATGCGGGGCGCGTGCTACCGCTGCGTCTGAGTGCCGCCGAAGGCGCTGTGCTCAACCATGAACTTGAATCATTGGGGATCGAACCCCAAGCGGCGGCTCGAATACGGCGCGCCCTTCTTCCCAAAGAGCTCGGCTACAACCAGCGCGTCTTTGACACCGTCGCCCACGGATCGCACTGGCAGCAGCTGAGCTGCGCCATTCGGGACGGCGTTCGCTGCCGCATCTCGTATCGCTCGATGGATGACACACAAGCGCGTGAGCGTTTGGTCGACCCCCTGCGCATCACAACAAACGGCGACCAAACGTATCTGATTGCCTGGGATGTCGCGGTCGACGAGCAGCGTACCTATCGTATGGATAAAATCGAGGGCCTGGTCTTGACCGACGACTCCGTCGTGCGCCACGCACCGGAGCCCGCGACCCTCCACGACTCCCTCGCCCAGGCGGAGCGGAGCGCGAAGCTTCTTATGTCACTCGACATGGCAGAGCGCCTAGACTGGCCCGGCATTATGTCAATTGAACCCAATGGGGCGGACTGCTCAACAGTGAATGTGCGCTACGGCTCCGAGCGCTGGCTGTTAAGCCAGGTAATCGCAGCGGGGGGCCCATCCGCATCTTGGATGACCCCGCCCTGTCAGATCGTCTGTGCGACTATGCGGAGACGCTCGTCTGTCCGCTCTAATGTCGTCGGTCGTGCGCCTGTCGCCATAGCTGCAGGTAGTGGCCGATCTGGGCTGACTCGATACGCTGGTATGAACTGGTGGGCAGCGACGTTAAGAATTTCTTGCCGTAGCCCTTCGTCACCAGGCGCGGGTCGGCCAAGATGAGTACGCCACAATCGGTCGACGAGCGAATGAGGCGACCGGCTGCCTGCTTGACCTCGAGCACGGCCTCGGGCAGCGAATAGCGCGCCCAAGCGCGGTCTTCGCGCAGATTGCGCTCGCATGAGAGCGGGTCTGTGGGGCTCGAGAACGGCAGCTTGGGGATGATGACGCAGCGCAGCGTCTCGCCGCTGGCGTCAAACCCTTCCCAAAAGGCCTTAAGCGCAAAGAGCGACGAGGTCGGTTCGTTGATAAAGCGATCGCGCAGACGGCGAGGAGACGAGTTGCGCTGCTGGCAGTTGAGTTCCAAACCTGCACGAGCCATCTTGGGCTCGACGCGAGCGTACAGCTCCTCCATGTCACGCCTGTTGGTGAACAGCGTGAGCACCGAGCCGCCCATGGCAAGATGAGCGTCGACCAGCACGCGTTCGAGCGCCGAAAGATAGCCTTCGCGGTCGCGCGGATCGGGAATATCCCCAGCCACGACCACGGCCATGTTCGAATCGAAGTCGTAGCTCGAGTCCAAGTGCAGCGACGATGATGTCGAGGCACCGATGCGATCGAGGCCGACGGCGTGGTTAAAGTGCTCAAAGCTCTTGGAAACCGTCATGGTCGCCGATGCGAAGATAGCCGTGTGGACCTCGGGCAGCCACTCGGTTGCCAAAGCCTCGCCAATATCGATGCGCTCCGCGGTCATCGACTCGCCGCCGGCACGCAGCCTGCGATTGACCTGCAACGAGTACACGTAGTGTTCGTCGGTACCGTCAATGATGAGTTTGAGGTTCTCGGCCAGCTCATGTAGGCGGCGCGAGATATCACCCAGGTCGACAACAACCTCGGGCTTGTCGGCGGCGACGGCTTGTACCAGCGCGTCGACGCTCTTGTCCGCTTGTTCCAATGCGTCGATGGCAGTGTAGGCCGACTGTAAGAAATCATGCCAGTCGTCAGATTCGCGCAGCTCGGGGCCAATCCATAGGTTCGCATTGTCATAGCCCCCACGGGCACGGCGGGCGAGCTCGCGAACGCCGTCAAACACGTCGGCGATTGCCATGCTCGCGCGCGCAACCGTCGACGTCGCCTTGGCGGTTAGACCCAAGTAGAGCGTAGAGCCCTCCGAGGTTGCCAAATCGCGGGAAACCTGGCTCAGGGCACCGGTGCTCGAGCCACCCAGGCGCTCAAACA
This sequence comes from uncultured bacterium, assembly GCA_905215865.1. Taxonomy (GTDB): domain Bacteria; phylum Actinomycetota; class Coriobacteriia; order Coriobacteriales; family Coriobacteriaceae; genus Collinsella. Next base: position 5,106 of record CAJMRJ010000031.1, read on the forward strand.
GAACGCGCGATTCATCCGCCGACACCACGCGCGCCCATTGACGACGCGCCTCGCGCTCGATGGAGTGGGCCTCATCGATTACCCAATGGCGAATCGGAGGCAAGATTCTGCCCTCGGCCGCAACATTGCGGAACAGCAGGGAATGGTTGGTGACCACCACATCGGCATGCGCCGCGCGACGGCGGGCGCCGTGGACCAGGCATTTATCGGGGAAAAACGGGCATAGACGACGGGCGCACTCGCGCGACGCCGTCGTAAAGTCGGGACGGTTGACGCTGCGCCAGCGAATACCGAGCGAGTCGAGGTCGCCATCGGCCGACTGACACACGTACGCCATGATGACCGCGACTGCCGTAAGCGTGTCAGCAGGATCACGCTTGGTCGTAATTTCGACTTGGCCGCGGCTCATGCGCTCAAGCTTGCGCAAGCATGGATAGTGGTCATAGCCCTTGAGGGCGCAAAACGACAGACCTCCGTCCAGCTGCTCGGCAAGTTTGGGCAGCTCATGATACATGAGCTGGTCGGCAAGATTATTCGATTTAGTCGCGATACCAACCGTGATGTTGTTGCGGCGCGCGGCCTCGGCAAAAGGCACCAGGTAAGCCATCGATTTGCCGACGCCCGTGCCCGCCTCAATCACGCGATGCGTTCCCGTAACGAGTGCGTCACGGACCTCGAGCGCCATTGCGATCTGCTCATCGCGCGGCTCGTACGTGGGGTACATGCGATTAACCAGGCCGCCCGGCGCATAGTCCGCCTCGATTTCCTCGCGGCTCGGCATCCTAAGGACCGGCAGCTCGTCCGCATCAACGCGATCATCGGCCCGATCGGCCTTGAGTACGTCGGCGCGGGCGGCGCTGAGAGAGAAGATGGAACCGGGGTTCTGCCCCGCCAAGAACGAGAAGATGGGACGATAGGACCAGGGCACGTCGGGATGCATGTCGGCCAGGCGCGCCATTAAGCCCTGAGGCAAGTCAGTGAGCGCCACGAGCAAGACGCGCCACACACCACACAGGGCGTCGACATCGGCGTTGGCGCGGTGCGACACCGAATCGCAGCCAAACAGGTCGGCCATGAAAGACAGCTTGTGCGAGGCCAGGCGCGGAAGCGCGATGCGCGACAGTGCCAGCGAATCGATCCAGATGTCGCTGACGTTGACACCGCCCTTGACCGACTCGATAAACGAACGGTCGAAGGTGGCGTTATGCGCAATCACCGGGCAGCCGCCGACAAAATCGGCGAGAGCGGCCACGGCCTCGACGGCCGATGGGGCATCCACCACATCGGCGTTTGTAATGCTCGTGAGTTCGGTAATCTCGGCGGGAATCAGCTGCTTGGGATGCACGAAGGTATCGAACCGATCGACAACCTCGCGGCCCGAAAGGCGGGCCGCCGATATCTCGATAAGCTCGTTGTCCTGCACCGAAAGACCCGTGGTCTCGGTATCGAGGACGATAACATCTTCCTCGATGAGACCAAACGATTGGGTTTTGGCGCGCTCGGCAAGCGTGGCATAGGAGTCGATGACAAACTGCGGCGTTCCTGATGAAACCGCGTCCTCGATTAGCATGCAACGCCCGCTCGACGAAGCCCCATACGAATCAGACTGTCACAGACCTGCGGGAACGTCATGTCGTCGGTGTGGCGGATCTCATCCGGATACAGCGACGTGTCGGTCATGCCAGGAATGGTATTGGTCTCGAGGATAACGGGGCCGTCCTCGCTCACGATAAAGTCGCTGCGCGAGATACCCAGGCAACCGAGGGCCTTATGGGCAGCGCAGGCGAGCTCCTGGGCACGAGCGTAGTTCTCGGGTGAAATCTGCGCCGGAATGCGATGGATGTCCGTAGGGTCGACATACTTCACGTCCAGATCATAGAACTCGCAGTCCTCGGGCTTACGAATCTCGACAATCGGCAGAGCGCGCACGTCATCTTCGCCGTATACGCCGACGGTGATCTCGGTACCCTCGATGCACTTCTCGACCAGCACTTTGTCGCCGTACTCAAACGCCTTGTCGATTGCCGCGGGCAGCTCGGAGGGTTCATGGACCAGGGAAATGCCATAGCTGGAACCGTTTACGGCCGGCTTCACAAAGCAGCGCTCGCCACAAACCTCGACGATATGATCGATGTCGACTTCATCGCCCGCCTCGAGCGCAAGGCCGGGGGCAATGGGAATGCCCGCCCTGGCGTACAGGAGCTTAGAGACCTCCTTGTCGGCACCGCAAGCGCTGGCAAGCACGCCCGAAGCCGTGTAGGGGATACCCAGGGTCTCCATGGCACCCTGCATGGCACCATCCTCGCCGCCGGCACCGTGCATGGCGATAAACGCCACGTCAAAGCCACCGGTCGCCATGGTTACCATAAAATCATCGGCAGCCGTGTCGAGCAGCTCCACCGAAGTGTAGCCGGCCTCCTTCAGGGCCACCACGACGTTCTTTCCCGAATTGAGCGAGATCTCGCGCTCCGCGGAATGACCGCCCGCCAAGACCGCTACGTGCATGTTCTCTAGGCTTTTACCCGGCATGGGCAGACTCCTCCTCTATAATTTCTGCAGCTGATACCATATTGTAGCGATACCCTCTACGTTTCCCCAAAATCGAAAGGCTTCCATGAATCCCAGGACTAAATCTCAGGACATTCGCGACTTGAGCCAAAACGATATTCGCGAGCTCGTGGCAGAACTCGGCCAGCCCGCTTTCCGCGCCAAGCAACTCATCGAATGGGTCTTTGAGAAGAACGTTTGTTCGTTTGATGATATGACTAACCTTCCCAAGGCCTTCCGAGAGCAGCTTAAAGAGGCATTTGCCTTCGACACGCCGACGGAGCTTACCAAACAGGTTTCCAAGGACGGCTCACGCAAGTATCTGCTCGAGTACCACGACGGCATTTCCGTCGAGACCGTTGGCATGCCTCGCCGCAATAAACTCTCCGTCTGTGTTTCTACTCAGGCTGGCTGTGGCATGGGCTGCGCCTTTTGCGCTACTGGTCTCAACGGCCTCAAGCGCTCTCTGAGCGCTCAAGAGATCGTCGACCAGGTGCTTCATGTATCCAACGACTTTGGCGAGCGTGCCACGAGCGTTGTCTTCATGGGCCAAGGCGAGCCGTTTGCCAACTACGACGAGGTTCTCAAGGCACTGCGAATCCTTAACGATCCCGACGGTATCGGTATTGGAGCCCGTCACCTTACTGTCTCTACCAGCGGTGTTATTCCTGGCATTCGCAAGTTTGCCGACATTCCCGAGCAGTTTACGCTCGCTGTGTCGTTGCACTCCGCCATCCAGTCCACGCGCAACAAGATTATGCCTGGCGTCAAGAAGTACACGCTTCTGCGCCTTCATGAGGCGCTGCAGCTCTACACTGAGAAGACTGGACGCCGCCCGACCTATGAGTACGCCATGATCGAAGGCGTCAACGATACGAATCCCGAAATGCAGGCGCTCTGCGACTTCTGCGAGGGAACCCTGTGCCACGTTAACCTAATTCAGCTTAACGACATCGAGGGCAGCCCGCTCAAGCCGTCTCCGATTCATAAGGTTGAGGATCTTCAGCGCCGCCTTGAGTCCCGTGGCATCGAGACCACGATCCGCAATTCTCGCGGCAATGATATTGATGCCGCCTGCGGTCAGCTGAAGCAACGCTTCAAGGTCCAGAAGAACGCATAGGGGAGTCTGCACCCCATAACGTTTCATGTGAAACATCCGACAGCCCAGGTTGCAAATAATGCAACCTGGGCTGTTTCATTTGTTTTCATCCTAGAGGACTTGATTTACGTAAACTTAGTTTTATGGCCAAAATAAAGGGTCCTTGTCTCATGAATCAGACAAGGACCCCTTCAAAACAGGCAAGTAATTGTTAGGTACCTAATAACCAACATTTTCCCACTGATGGTTAACCCAGTCTTGGTTAATCTTGGGATTCTTAGTCACCTGAGCAGTACGCATAGCGACATCTTCAGTCATCACATCCATTTTTTTCTTAGATGTATCGACGATATCCTGAGCTCCGCGCAGCAGTCGACCACGGAGTTCATCATCTGTCGCAAGCTTATAGCCCGCAAAAGCGCCAGCGACGACGGTGGTTGCCAACGCAACGGCTGCGAGAACCTTATTCTTCATCCTGATCCTCCTGCCCAAATTGAATCATTTCGCCAAGGATACGGGAGAGCTCCTCTTCGTCTTTGAACTCGATTTCAATTTTGTTCTTGCCGCGCGAGCTCTTCACGCGTACATTCGTGTTGAAAACTTGACGAAGGACCCGAGCGGCCTTTTTAAATGACTGAGGTGTTGCTGGCCTCGGAGTCCTTGGCGTCTCTCCGGCAGAAAACAACGGAGCAAGATTTTCTGTCGCTCTAACGGAAAGACCTTCTGCAACAACCTTCTCAGCAAGTCGAATCCTTGCATCCTCATAGGGAACTGCAAGAATCGCTCTAGCATGGCCCGCAGTAAGCTTGCCCTCGAAAATCATCTGCTGTACGACTTCAGGAAGATCTAGCAAACGAAGTGAATTTGTAATTGCGGAACGAGACTTACTGACAGCCTTTGATAACGCCTCCTGCGTCATGCCGCTGGCATCAATGAGCTGACGATAACCCTTCGCCTCTTCAACGGGATTCAAATCAGAACGCTGAAGATTTTCGATAAGAGCAAGAGCGAGCATTTCCTCATCATTAACTTCCTTAATGATGACAGGCAGTTCCTCAAGACCAGCAAGCTTTGACGCCTGGTAACGACGCTCACCAGCGATGATCTCATAGCCATTTCCATGCTTGCGAACCAACAGCGGCTGTAAAACGCCATGTTCTTGGATTGACTCGCTCAACTCGCGAAGTTCAGTTTCGTTAAAGTGAATTCGCGGCTGATTAGGGTTGGGAACGATATCCTCAATAGGCAGTTTTGTTTCAGATGCAGCATTTGAAGTCGATGCAGCCGAACCGCCGGTCTCATACTCGGCTTCTGAGACCAAAGCATTGAGTCCACGTCCCAATCCACCACGTTTCTTTGCGCTAGGCACGCTTGATCACCTCTTTTGCAAGGTTCATATACGCTTTTGCACCCTTATTTTGAGGTGCATAGGTAATTACCGGTTCTCCAAAAGACGGAGCTTCGGAGATTTTAACCGTACGAGGGATCAACGTCTTAAACGCCTTATCACCAAAGTACGATTGAACCTCCTCAACAACCTGATTCGACAGAGAAGTACGCGAGTCATACATGGTCATAAGCACGCCATAGGTGTCTAAGCCCTTATTCAGACGTGATTTGACCATCTTCATTGACTCAAGCAGCTTCGTAACGCCCTCGAGTGCGTAATACTCGCACTGGATCGGAATCAAAACGCTATCTGCTGCGGTCAAAGCATTGATGGTAAGCAGGCCGAGCGAAGGAGGACAGTCGATGAATATAAAATCGAACTCATCCTGAATCGGCTCAAGCAAATCTTTGAGGCGGGTTTCACGTGCAATTGCGCTTACGAGCTCAATTTCGGCGCCCGCGAGCTGAATTGTAGCCGGAATAACGAATACCTTTTTGCAATTTGTATCAAGAACAAGCGATTCTGCCGGCACATCATTCAACAATGCATCATAGATGCATTGATCAAGGTCTTCTTTTTCAATTCCAAATCCGCTGGTGCTGTTTCCCTGCGGATCAAAATCGACAATCAACGTCTTGCGACCCTGCTCACCCAGTGCTGCTGCAAGGTTTACAGCCGTCGTCGACTTACCGACGCCGCCTTTTTGATTGATGATTGCAATGATACGCGTGTCTTTTGCGCTCTTCGAACGCTTAACGTCGCGAAATCCCACGGTCCCTCCTGGTGTATTTTAAAGCTGTCAAACGGAGGATGTTTCACGTGAAACATTCCGATTCCATATCAACCGCCATGTTTCACGTGAAACACCACAAGTTGTTAGTATCCATTATGTTTCACGTGAAACATCTAGGCAAGCGGATTCTTCTTTGCCATTCCATTTGCACGAGGCAATGAAACGGACGCTGGATGACTCTTCTTAAGAACAATGAATTCCCTGTGGCCCAAGCCCTCAGGCAAATCGATTGCGTCATTAAGAAGCAAAGTGAATCCGCAGATCTTAGCTGCTGACATGCCAGAAGCAAGCTCATCATCCGATGGATTGCCCTTCGTGATAACAAATAGCCCACCGTCCTTGAGGTACGGAGCCGCATACTCAACAAGAATCGGTAGAGGGGCCAGTGCGCGGGCGGTTACGACAGAGAACTGCTTCTTATGGCTCCGGGCATATTCTTCAAGTCGATCATGGACTGCATGACCATATTTCAATCCAAGAGCATGAACAAAAGAATTAACAGCGTCAACCTTCTTGCCAACAGAGTCAATATAAGTAGCCTTACGAAGCGTGGTGATTGTTAATGGAATACCAGGGAAGCCAGCACCTGTTCCCATATCAAGCAAAGCTCCCTCAGGAGCCTTATTGACATAAGGGAGCAAAACAAGTGAGTCGAGGATATGAAGTACCGCAGCGTCTTCTACGTTAAGAATACGGGTGAGGTTGGTTGTCTTATTTGTTTCAAGAACCAAATCCAAATGCTGAATACATTTCCTCAGCTCAGTATCAGTTACACTCAGGGAATACTCTTTACAATAGGAAGTTAGACGACTCAGCATCTCGTCAGCCTGCTGATCTGTAAGTACAAACAACAGAAGCTCCTTTCTGACAAAAATCAGTGTATCGAGAACTTTTGACAAAAAAAGGGGACGTGGAAACCACGCCCCCTTAGCATAAGCTCGAGTAGATTATCGAGCAACAATCACCACATGGCGATCAGGGTCAGAACCCTCAGAATGGGTATCGACGGCATCATTGCCACGAAGCGCAATATGAACCAGTCGGCGCTCATAGGCATTCATGGGCGGAAGCGAAACACTCTTATGAGTACGAATGGCACGCTCGGCGGCAGACTGAGCCATAGAGGCAACCTTGTCCTGACGACGGCTCTTGTAGCCCTCAACGTCAACCACAACCGGATACCTAAAGCCAAGCTTGCGGCTCACCAGCAAAGAGAACATAACCTGAAGGGCATCAAGGGTACGACCATGACGGCCAATGAGAACAGCAAGATCGGGAGCCGTAACATCCAAAATCAGCTCGCCCTCGTCGCCCTCGTACTCATCAATAGGAGAGTTGGCGGCATCGAAGTGCGAAAGGATGGAACGCAGAATGGAAATCGCAACATCGGCAATGGTGTCGAGCTCCTCATCGGTCAGCTCTTCACCGGCCTTGTAGCGCTGTGCAATCTCGGGATAATCGCCCGCAATCTGCGGGGCAACCTCCTCAAGCATATCCTCGATGATCTCTTCAGACATAACGTACTCCAAAAGTTAGGTACCTAAATAAGATTGATATCCCGACTACTTCTTCTTGTGCGGACGCGGCTTCTTCTCGCGACGGGTAACCTCGACCTGCAGCGGAGCGTTCTTGAGGCGCTCCTCCTCATCGGCCTTGGCCTTGTCGATAACCTTCTGCGTCACAAAGATCTGCTGGATAACCTGCCAGGCAGAAGACACATCGTAGTAAAGCAGAACGCCGACGGGCAGGCTCCAGCCCATCCAAAGCATCATGACGGTCATGACGACGGCCATCATGCGCATACTCTGGGCCTGCTGACCAGTCTGATTGCGAGACATATACAGCTGCGGAATCAGGGTCAAGACAGCGAACAGAATCAGGCAAACCAGCGCAGGCAGCGCAACCATAAAGCCATCGGCAAAGGAAGCGCTCGGCGTGGTGGTAAGGTCAGGCAGGATGTTGAAGAACGAGAACGTGCCGTCGCTAAAGTAGTTCGGCAGGTTACGCAGGAGCGTAAATAGGGCGAACAGGACAGGCATCTGGATCAACAGCGGCAGACAACCAGCCATGGGGTTGAACTTGTTCTCGCTGTAGAACTTCTGCATCTCCTCGGCCTGGCGCTGGGGATCGTCGGCATAGCGCTCCTGGATCTCGAGCATCTTAGGCTGCAGCACCTGCATGCGAGCCGTCGACTTGGTCGACTTGAGCATAAGCGGCGTCAGCAGCAGACGGATGATGACCACCAGGATGATGATGGACAGGCCCCAGTCGACCGCAAAGGTCTGGATGAGCTTGAGCAGCTCAAAAAGGATGTTAACGATCCAATCCCACATGTAAGTTTTCCTCCGATAGCGAGTGCCCGCTAAGGCACAGGGTCATAACCGCCGACGTGCAGGGGATTGCAGCGAGCGATGCGCCTCACGGCAAGCCAGCAGCCTCTCAAAACACCGTACTTCTCAATCGCCTGGATAGCGTATTGCGAGCACGTTGGGTAATAAATGCAGGCGTCAGGCAATAAGGGCGAAATAACCTGTTGATATATGCGAATAGGAGCGATGGCAACACGTCGCAAAACGTGATTGCTCATCGCTCCTCCCCGGCAACGCCGGCGCGTTTCATAAGCGAACGCAATGCCTTGTCCATCTCCTGCGGCGAGGAAACCCTCGTCTTGGGAGTCGCGAACAAGATGATGTCATAACCCGCAACGGGAAATCCACAGCTGCGGGCGGCCTCGCGCATCACACGCTTAGATCGGTTGCGCACGACAGCACAACCGAGTCGTTTAGCACCAACGAAGGCGACCCTTCCGGAGTCGCCTTCGCCAACCGATTCACATATGGTCATTCGAATCAGAGGGTGATTGAAACGACGCCCCTGACTGAACACATGCTCGAAATCTTGCCGAGACTTAATAGTCTTCATGCGAGATGTGTGTATCGCTGCTAGACAGTGAGACGCTTGCGGCCCTTGGCGCGACGACGGGCGAGCACGGCACGACCACCCTTAGTGGCCATACGGGCACGGAAGCCATGGGTCTTGGCACGCTTACGCTTATTAGGCTGATACGTACGCTTCATCTTAAGTTCCTCCTGCTGCATTTCGAGTGTCCGCGGGGGCGCGGACGCAGATATAGACACGTGAGCTTGAAGATTGTAGGGAAATCAATGTTCAAATGTCAAGAAATCAAAGGTAAAAGGTTGCAAAGCGTACACGGTTCCCCCATAAGCAGAACCGGCACTTGAGGCAGCAGGCAACTTTTCACGAAATTTCATCGAGTTTTCAACAGGTCATGTTGGAAATGTTGAGAACTTTTCGTCCGTTTTCCAAAGTTTTCAACAGGTTTTGAAAACTTGTCGAAAGATGAGAAACATTGCGCGGTGAGCTACTATTTGTTCAAAACCTTTTGAAAGATTGCGAGCGGCATGTCTGACGACTTCTACACCATGGTCGATTCCGGTGATCCGGCACCCGACAACGAGCACATCACCGGCGTGCGCGAGGAACGCAACGAGGGTGAGCAGGCCACCGCACAAGCACCAAAGGCCATGTATGCAGCGCGCATCGCGGTCTACGATGACATGCTGTCGACACCGCGTGTCATCGTCATCGAACCGCAAGACGTCCGTACCTACTTGGAAGAGACAACCAACACTGTCTACCAGTGCATGAAAGAGCAGGGGGGACGCATCTCGCTGATGGTTATCCGCGAGATTGTCGAAAACTTTATCCACGCGCATTTTGCAGAGCCCATCATCTCGATTCTCGACGGTGGCGATACCATCCGCTTTGCCGATCAGGGTCCGGGCATCGACGACAAAGAGCGTGCCTTCGATTTTGGCGTAACCAGCGCAAACAGCAAGATGAAACGGTATATCCGCGGTACCGGAGCCGGGTTTCCCATGGTACAGGAGTACTTGGAAAACGCCGGCGGCGCCGTCTCCATCGAGGACAACATGGGCAACGGCACCGTCGTGACGGTGAGCCTGAACCCCAAGCGCGTGCAGGAAATCGAACGTGCTGGCGGGCGCGGGGCAGCCGTGCGGCCCGAAACAGAGCAGCAGGCATATCCTATGCCGGGCGCCTTCACGCAGCAACCCGCAGCGATGCAACAGGTGCAACAGCAAATGGCCCCCATGCAGCTGCCTGGCATGGCCCCCCTGCAAGAGCTCCAGGCACCCTCGGGCGCGATTCCCCAGAACATACCCGATGCAAAGCCAGCGATGGGCCAGGACGTGGGAACCTTGCAGCAGATGGCGGGCGCATCGGCCGCACAGCAGATGTCCTATCAACCGAACCTACAAGGGTATCCGGCTCAATACGCGCCGCAAACGGGATATGCGCAGGCATACCCCCAGCAATACCCACTGGGATACCAGCAGCCGTACCAACAGATGCCCCAGACGCAGTACAACCCATGGGCCCAGCAGATGCCTCCGCAGCCTTACCAACAGTGGCCGCAAAGTTTTCAACAGCAGCCGCTGCCCATGCAGAGTTCTCAACAACCAGCAGCTCAAATGATGTATCCTAATGCGGCGAATCAATATGCACAGCCGCAGCAAAACGTATTTGTGAGCGAGCGCGGCGAAGCGGCACTGGGCTATCTGGCTCAAAACCAGGAGTGTGGCGCAACCGACCTGGCACGAGCGTTTGGAAACTCAGCGCCCACGTGGTCGCGAACGCTCAACGACTTGGCACAGGCCGGCTTGATAATCAAACATGGCCAGAAATATCATCTGACCGAAATAGGCAGCGCTCGCGTGCGAGCCCAAAGTTAAGGAACGGGAGAAACAGTGGACGAGGAAGCAAGCATCATCCTGGGAGATGCCATCGCCTTTTGTCAGCGCGACGGCCAAGATGCACGCCTCATCAATATGCTGGGACAATCGCGCGCCGTGAGTTTAACCGAGGACACTCTGACGATTGAGGCCCCTTCGCGCTTTGCCATCGCTCAGCTCAAAAAGCATCAGCCGACCATCGAGGCGTACCTAGAAGAGATCGCCTTTGCACCGATCGCGCTCAACATCGTGGCACCGCAAGGCGCCTCGGCAAATACGGCCCCGGTCACTCACCCGGTAGCGGCAACGCCGGTGCCCGAGCCTCGACGCGACGATGTTTCCCGTGAAACCATGGCACCGCAGCCGACCGCTTCGGTCGCACCGGCGACAGAGCCAGCCCCCGCGCGCACCCCGACCGCCACGCACATGCCCGTCGCACATGAGGCGACACCCGGCGAGGAATCGGGCATTGCAATCAAAAACACGTTGTCCGCCGACGATTTCCGCCGCATGATGACCCAAATGAACGGCAGGCCACCAGCGAA
>CAJMRJ010000032.1:0-15786 GCA_905215865.1 uncultured bacterium
GTGCCCTGCGTGCCCGCACTGATCGAGGCGCTCGACCGTCCCGAGGCTCAGACACGCTGGGAGGCCCTCGATGCCCTGACGACGCTCGCCACCACCTGCCCCGAGCAGCTGGGCGATGCCTTTGAGGGCGCCGAGACCGCACTGTTCGACGAGATTTCCTCCACGCTGCGCTATGCCGCCTTCCGCCTGCTGTGCGTGTGGGGCGCCACGAGCGTCGAGCGTTCGCGCGAGGCTTGGCCCATCCTGGACGAGGCCATTCAGTGCTACCACGGCGACCTCGAGTATCGCGACATGCTCGGTTGCCTGTACGAGTTTGGCCAGGGCGAGATCGACGCCGAGGTCGCCGAGAAGCTCGCGCTGCGCCTTAAGTTCGATGCCGAGAACGGCAAGGGCAGCTATCTCAAAGCCCGTTCGAGCGAGATTTGCGAAATGCTTGTTAAACGCTTTGACCTTGATCTCTCCAAAAAGAAGAAGCGTGCTAGCGTTAAAAAATCTGACGACGCCGAAGACGAGGAGTAACAGATTATGGCGCACGATGTAGTCCTGATTCCCGGTGACGGTATCGGTCCCGAGATTACGCAGGCCATGCGCCGCGTGGTCGAGGCCGCCGGTGTCCAGATCAATTGGAATGTCCAGGAGGCCGGTGCCGGCGTCATGGACGAGTTTGGCACGCCACTGCCCCAGCACGCGCTCGATGCGGTCGCCGAGACCAAGGTTGCCATCAAGGGCCCCATCACCACGCCGGTCGGCACGGGTTTCCGTAGCGTCAACGTAGCCCTGCGCAAGTACTTTGACCTGTACGCCTGCGTGCGCCCCTGCCTGTCGCAGCCGGGCGACGGATCGCGCTTCCGCGACGTCGACCTGGTCATCGTGCGCGAGAATACCGAGGACCTCTACGCCGGCATCGAGTTCGATGAGGGCGCTGCCGAGGTCGAGGAGCTCTCGCAGCTTGTCGAGCGCTCGGGCCAGAAGACCTTCGCTGCCGATTCCGCTATCTCGATCAAGCCGATCTCCATCGCCAAGAGCCGCCGCATTGTGGAGTATGCCTTTGAGTATGCCCGCCGCTGCGGCCGCAAAAAGGTGACGGCCGTGCACAAGGCCAACATTATGAAGGCGACCGACGGCCTGTTCCTGCGCGTGGCGCGCGAGGTGGCCGCCAACTATCCCGATATCGAGTTCAACGACAAAATTGTCGACGCCACCTGCATGGGCCTGGTCCAGAACCCCAACGACTTCGATGTCCTGGTGCTGCCCAACCTGTACGGCGACATCGTGAGCGACCTGTGCGCCGGCCTGGTAGGCGGCTTAGGCATGGCCCCCGGCTCCAACATCGGTGCTGACTGCGCCATCTTCGAGGCAACGCACGGCTCCGCGCCCGATATCGCTGGCCAGGATATCGCCAACCCCACGGCCGAGATCCTCTCTGCTGCGATGATGCTCGATCACCTGGGCGAGAACGACGCTGCCAATCGCATTCGCGCCGCCGTCTCTGCCACGCTCGACGAGGGCGAGCAGGTTACCGGTGACGTGCGTCGTGCCCAGACCGGCTCCGTCGAGGGCGCCGTGGGCACGCAGGCCTTTGCCGATGCCGTTATCGCGCACCTGGCCTAAGGTATGCACGCTGCAAACGCCTAAATAGTACTTAAGTGTTTGCGTATAACCTAAGAATCAATACGCCCGGCACTCTGTCGGGCGTATTCTATTGAAGACTATGTTTCCTAACAAGGAGTAACCGATATGGGTCTGATTCAAAAGAAGGACGAGAAGGACGAGATCGACGGCATTCAGATCATCGAGCGCGGCGAAGGCCCCGACGGTGACGAGGACGAGAAGATCGACCTGGTCACCGGTACGTCTGCCGAGCACATTGCTGCCGGTACGACGGCCGAGGAGGATGACGCCCGTCTGGAGGCTCAGATTGCCGCGGATGCCGCTGACGAGAATCTGATGCCCGAGGAGCGGGACGAGGACGACGACTCCGACGTGGATGACCACATTTGCAAGCACAAGAAGACGATGATTGCCGCCTTTGTGGTTGCAGTCGTGATTGCTGCCGCGATTGGCTTCTTTATTGGCAATGGCGGTTTTGGCGGCAAGGGCGTCGGCTCGGCGACCCTGACCGAGGACCAGCTCGATTCGACCGTGGCAAGCTACAGCTACAACGGCAAGAAGAGTGACATCACCGCGCGCGAGGCCATCGAGAGCCAGTACAGCCTCGACACCGTCAAGGACGACGACGGCAACTATACCGCTCCGTCTGCCGACGTCATCCTGTCCTACGTGCGCAACCAGATTCTGCTGGACGCTGCCGAGGACGAGGGCATTACCGTCTCTTCCAAGGAGATGAAGCAGTACGCCGAGGATTCCATCGGCACCTCCGACTACAAGACCATGGCCACGCAGTACGGCGTGTCCAAGGACCAGGCCAAGCAGATCGTCCGCCAGTCTGCGACGCTGCAGAAGCTCTACAAGAAGAAGGTGGGCGATAGCTCCGCAAGCATGCCGACCGCCCCGACCGAGCCTGCTGACGGCAACGAGGAGACCGCGAGCAAGGATTACGCCGACTACATCATCAACCTTGCCGGTGACGAGTGGGATAGCGAGAAGGGCACCTGGAAGGATGCCGACAGCACCTATGCCAAGGCCTTCGCTGACGATGCCTTTACAGTCGATAGCGCTACCTATAAGCAGGCCATGACCGCCTATTACACCGCTTACCAGCAGTACTCTTCGCAGGCTTCGAGCGCCAGCTCCAAGTGGACCGAGTACGCCAACGGCCTCTACGCCAAGGCCAACATCAGCATCTACGGCCTGTTTGCGTAAAGATTTGTCTGAGCCACCGAGCGCGTAGCCGAAATATCTGAATAGCCCGCTAGAACGGATGTTGTTCTAGCGGGCTATTTGCGTTTAGGCGCTGGTGGCTAAATTATGCCTATGAATCTTTAAGTCCAAAAAGGTTATCGGCTTCATCGTCAGGCATATATTCCAGCACATCGCCCGGTTGGCAGTCGAGTGCCCGGCATATCGCATCAAGAGTTGAAAAGCGCACGGCAGAAACCTTGCCCGTCTTGATGCGCGACATATTGACCTGGGAGATGCCCACGCGTTCCGCAAGCTCTTTGGATGAGATCTTGCGTTCGGCAAGCATGCGGTCAAGCCGCAGAATAATCATGGATTCCCCCTAGAGCAACTCGTCATCTTGTTTTTGCAGGATATACCCGTAGCGGAAGATGCTGGCAATCAGGCAAATAATCAGGCCTGCAAAGAGCATGGAGGGCTCGAATAACTGGCCGGCGAACGCATCCGTAAAGCTGCCACCAAATCCTGAGAGTATCGTTCCCGTGATTACGGCACCAAGAAGTCTCACGGCAACGCCGCCGATAAGGAATAAATGTCCTACTCGACGAAGTGTCTGGTTACATTCAAGGTCAAAGGGCCTACCTTCCTTTTCAATGTTGAAGAAAAGCCTGCGCACGCTTAGCGCGATGGTAAGCGCGAGGCATGTCATCAAGAGGCTTCCTATGGCAGTGTGACCATCGTGTGCGACGAGCATAAGTGGGGCCTGCGCATCGGTACCGACGATAGCAAGGCACGGTCCTTCGCCGGCTTGAAGTTCTACGGATTGGAGGCACGACCCTTGGGAGAGTCCAGGCAATATGAGTAGAAGGTCAATCGCAATGACTGCGAGGAGTCCCAGAGCGAGCGCGGTGGTAATGCAGATTGTGGCCCATTTGCAGATGCGAGTGAGCTTCCTCAGATCGGCTATTGCCTGTTCACGGTCGATGGCTTCATTCGATTTGGATACGTTCCAGCGGATCATAGCTCCTCCAACCAATGTCTTGGATGATGCTTGTATCTTATAACATATTTAATGATAAACGATAAACAATTACAGATTAGAGTAAGTAATGTTTGTGAGACGAATAGCGAGAGCTATGGCTCATTTTGGGTGCCGGAGTTTGACGCGCGGAGGATGAGGACAAATGCCCAAACTCCCCGTGATTACGCAAACGCTCCATCGCGTTTTCTTAATTCATCTGGGAAAACAACTGCAAACGATTGCAAGTAACCGGTGAACGGTCGAAAACTACCGTTCACCGATAATCTCAAAACTGGTTCTAACTGGTATTAAGTCAAAAAGACCAATTCACATATCTTCACAATGACCTGCAATTTTTCTACACGCTATTTTTAGCCGCCCTGCGTTGTTTAGGGACAGGAAAAGTTCCGATCTTTTGCCAAAGCATTTCGAAACGGTTTCAAAACCGCAGGTAGAAGTGTTAACGACCGGTAAACGGTCGAAATATCACCGTGAGCGGTGCAAAAACGTTTTACCGTATGAATCAACGAAAGCGACCTCTTCTGGGGTGATATAGTGACAACAACACGTCGCGTGGTTACTACCAGTTTAGAAACCACTGGTCTTCAAAGAACGCTTTCTAAGAAGCTTTAAGGGCGAGCGCCCGCTGGCTTCCGAAAATCATCGGACTCAGATTGTACACACCTTCGGAAGGGAAATTTGAATGGTTGGCTTTATTCTTACCGGTCATGGACAGTTCGCACCCGGCCTAGCTAGCGCTATCGCTATGGTTGCCGGCGACCAGCCCGCTTTTACCGTCGTTCCTTTTGAGGGCGACCAGGCTGCTTCCTACGGTGAGGATCTCCGCGCCGCTATTACCGCCATGCGCGAGGAGTGCGATGGCGTGCTCGTCTTTACCGACCTGCTTGGCGGCACCCCGTTCAACCAGTCGATGATGATTGCCCAGGATGTCGACAACGTCGAGGTTCTGACTGGCACCAACCTTCCCATGGTTATTGAGCTTCTGTTCCTCCGCGGCAATGCCACGCTCGCCGAGCTTGGCGAGCAGGCCGTGACCGTTGGCCAGACGGGCGTCACCGCCCAGACGGTCGCATCCGTTGCCGGCTCCGAGGAAGAGGATATCTTCGGCGACGAGGACGGCATCTAATGGCCGATTTCGGAGCCAACGTCCTGAGCTCCTCGGTCGCCCTTTTAGGCCTGCTTGTCATCATGGGCTTGATTTACACCATCTGGTCGCAAATCAACATGAAGAAGAAGCAGAAGTACTTCAAGGAGCTGCACACCGAGCTCAAGCCGGGTCAAGAGGTTCTTTTCGCCGGCGGTATCTACGGAACCGTCAAAGGCATCGAAGGCGAGAAGGTCCAGATCAAAGTCCGATCCGGAGCCGTCGTAGATGTTTCGCGTTACGCGATTCAGGAGATCAAGTAACTGTCGTCAGCAAATAACGAAAGGAAGCTGATCAACATGGCAGAACCCAACATTCTTCTTACCCGCATCGATAACCGACTGGTTCATGGTCAGGTTGCCACCCAGTGGAACTCCACCCTGGGCTCCAACCTCATCCTCGTCGCCAACGACGACGTGGCGTCCAACACCATGCGCCAGAACCTCATGAAGATGGCCGCTCCCGCCGGCGTCGCTACGCGTTTCTTCTCTCTGCAGAAGACCATCGACGTCATTGGCAAGGCGAGCCCGCGCCAGAAGATCTTCATCGTGGCCGAAACACCGGAAGACGTGCTTACGCTCGTCAAGGGCGGTGTGCCTATAAAGAAGGTAAACATCGGCAACATGCACATGTCGGAAGGAAAGCGCCAAGTCGCCACCTCCGTCGCAGTTAACGACGAGGATGTCGCTGCGTTTAAAGAGCTGCAGGAATTGGGGGTGGAGTTGGAGATCAGGCGCGTTCCGAGCACGCCTGTTGAGGACACGAGCAAGCTCTTCTCGTAATCCTCGTGATCCACGTTGTCAGGAGTGAAACCCTGACGTTCTGTACGTGAAATCCAAAGTGCGTACATACATTTTGAAAGGAGGAGCAAGATGGAATACTCGATCATCCAGATCGCTCTGGTCTTCGTCGTCACGTTCATCGCGGCAATCGACCAGTTTGACTTCCTCGAGTCTCTCTATCAGCCCATCGTCACCGGCGCCGTCATCGGTCTTATCCTTGGCGACCTCAACACCGGTCTTCTCGTGGGTGGTACCTATCAGCTCATGACGATCGGCAACATGCCGATCGGAGGCGCTCAGCCGCCTAACGCCGTCATCGGCGGCATCATGGCAGCCATTCTCGCTATCGCCACGGGCCTCGAGCCCAACGCGGCAGTCGGCCTCGCCATTCCGTTCGCTCTGCTTGGCCAGCTTGGCGTTACCCTGGTCTTCACGCTTATGTCCCCGCTTATGTCCACGGCCGATAACATGGCTCACAACGCGGACACCAAGGGCATCGAGCGCCTGAACTACTTCGCCATGGCTCTGCTCGGCCTGATCTTCGCTGTCGTCGTCACCCTGTTCTTCATCGCTGGCGCTACCATCGGTCAGACCATCGCTTCTGCCATCCCGACTTGGCTGCAGACCGGTCTGTCCGCTGCAGGCGGCATGATGCGCTTCGTCGGCTTCGCCGTCCTGCTCAAGGTTATGATGAACCGCGATATGTGGGGCTTCTTCCTCATGGGCTTTGGCCTCGCGCTCATCACCGTTGCCAACGATTCGCTGGCAACCCCTGCTCTGCTCATCCTCGCTCTCATCGGCTTCGGCATCGCTTTCTGGGACTTCCAGCAGCAGACCGAGCTGAAGGGTGCAGCTGTTTCTGACGGAGGTGACTTCGAAGATGGCATCTAATGAGTATGTGATCCCGGAGCACTACGAGGATCTCACTCCTGCTCCGCAGCTCGACCAGAAGACCCTCAACAAGATGGCTTGGCGCTCCTGCTTCCTGCAGGCATCGTTCAACTACGAGCGCATGCAGGCCGCTGGCTGGCTTTACTCCATCATCCCCGGTCTGGAGAAGATCCACACCAACAAGAACGACCTCGCGGCTTCCATGAGCCACAACCTGGAGTTCTTCAACACCCACCCGTTCCTCGTCACCTTTGTTATGGGCATCGTGCTTTCGCTCGAGCAGAACAAGGTTGACATCCCCACGATCCGCGCCGTCCGCGTCGCCGCAATGGGCCCGCTCGGTGGTATTGGTGACGCCCTGTTCTGGCTGACGCTCGTGCCTATCACGGCCGGCATCACCTCCAACATGGCCATCAACGGCAACGCCGCTGCACCGATCATCTTCCTGGTGATCTTCAACGTCGTCCAGTTCGCTCTGCGCTTCTGGCTCATGAACTGGTCCTACAAGCTTGGCACCAGCGCTATTGACGCTCTGACCGCCAACATGCAGGCCTTCACGCGTGCCGCTTCCATCATGGGCGTCTTCGTCGTCGGTTGCCTGGTCGTCACCATGGGTGGCACCCAGATCAACCTCCAGATCCCCAACGGCACCACCCGTGGCCTCTCCGCTACTACCGTGATCGTCTCCGAGAAGGAGGCCGAGAACTTCACCGGTATGGAGGGTATCGATACCGAGACCGCTGAGGCCGGTACCATCGCCATGACCGATGAGGACGGCAACGCCCTCACCGCTTCCGATGCCGACGGCAACGCTGTCGAGTGCGGCGTCACCGATCTGGGCAACGGCATGGAGTCCGTTACCTACGGCACCGTTACCGAGGATCCGGTCAACTTCTCTGTTGCCGACACCCTCAACACCATCGTCCCGAAGCTCGTCCCGCTTATGCTTACGCTGCTGCTTTACTACATGTTCGCTAAGCACAGCTGGACCCCGACCAAGGGCATTCTCCTGCTCTTCGTCCTTGGCATCCTGGGCGCTGGCCCGCTTGGTCTCTGGCCGAGCATCTGGTAAGGCTCTAGCTTGAGGGGTGTGTCCCTACGCGGCTCACACCCCGACCCCTTAAGCCATGTGTATGTTAAAAGCCGCGTGCTCGAAAGAGCGCGCGGCTTTTGTTTTCTTAATGATTCGGGTGTGGCAGACAGATAATGCATAACACCCTAGGTAGTTAGCCGAATTCGAGCAAAAGGGAGGATAGAATGGCGATCGGAGCGCGTAAGCAACCGCTGTACGATCAGCTGGTCGATATTCTGACCGAAAAGATTGACCATGAATATCGCGCCGGTGACATGATTCCTTCCGAGCGCGAACTTTCGGAGCGCTATGGTCTCTCGCGCACTACGGTACGCCTGGCTCTGCAGGAACTGGAGCGTTTAGGACTGGTGGTTCGGCAGCACGGTCGCGGTACCTTTGTGACCGACCGTTCGGCAAAAGCAACCAATCTTATGCAGTCCTACAGCTTTACCGAGCAGATGCGCGCGATGGGTCGAGAACCCGAGACCACGATTCTCGAGTTTTGCGAGATGGAGGCCGATAAGAATCTGGCCGAGCATATGGGATTGCGCATCGGTGATCGCATTTTTAAGCTCAAGCGCCTTCGTTCTGCCGACAACATGCCCATGATGGTCGAACGCAGCTATCTCCCGGTTCGTCAATTTCTGTCCCTAAAGCGACCGCTGCTGGAGCGTAAGCCGCTTTACGATGTGATTGAGCAGGACTTTCAGCAAAAGATTCGCGTGGCCGAAGAGGAGTTCTATGCGAGCATAGCCCGTCCCACCGATGCCCACCTTTTGGGAATTGTCGAGGGCTCGCCTGTGCTCGATTTGGTCAGGACTACGTATAACGAGTCAAACGAGGTAGTGGAGTACACACTCTCGGTTGCTCGTGCCGATCAGTTTAAATACAAGGTTTACCACCAGCGCAGCAACTAGTGCTCGCATTGTTTCCATATGGTGATTCTTTGCATTTAACTGGTTACTACCAGATAACCAACCGAAGTGTATAATTGCACGTCAGAGGATTACTTCTAGAGAGAGGTATTAGAAATGTTCGAGAAGAGTGTCGAGGAGCTCACCGAGCTCGGCGCCCAGATCACCACGGCCGAGATTGCTCAGCAGCCCGAGCTTTGGCGTGATACGCTCAACATCTATCGCGAGAACAAGGAGGCCATCGAGGCCTTCCTGGCCGAGGCTCGCGCTATGGGCGAGGGTCGTCTGTCCGTTGTCTTCACCGGTGCCGGTACGTCCGACTACGTTGGCGATACCTGCGCCCCGTACCTGCGTCACGCTGGCAACACTGATCTCTACGACTTTAAGCCCATCGCCACGACCGACATCGTGAGCGCCCCGCGCGACTTCCTGCGCGCCGAGGATCCCACGCTCGTGGTTTCCTTTGCCCGCTCTGGCAACAGCCCCGAGAGCCTTGCCGCCGTTGCCGTTGCCAAGGAGCTCGTCCACAACGTCAAGTTCCTCAACATCACCTGCGCTCCCGAGGGCAAGCTCGCCGTCGAGTCTGCCGATGATCCCAACGCGCTGACGCTGCTCATTCCGCGCGCCAACGACAAGGGCTTCGCCATGACCGGTTCTTATTCCTGCATGACCCTGCTCTCCACCCTTATTTTCGACACTGCCTCTGACGAGCAGAAGGCCGAGTGGGTCGAGACGATTGCCAAGATGGGCGAGGAGGTCATCTCCCGTGAGCCTGAGATCGCAGATTACCTGGCTGGCGACTTCAACCGCGTGACCTACTTGGGTTCTGGCTCCTTCGGTGGCCTTGCCCAGGAGAGCCAGCTCAAGATCCTCGAGCTCGCTCACGGTCTGGTCGCTACTTCCTACGACACCTCCATGGGCTATCGTCACGGACCTAAGTCCTTCGTCGACGATAAGACGCTCGTCTTCGTGTTCGTCAACAACGACGCCTACACCCGTCAGTACGACATCGACATCCTCAACGAGATCGGTGGCGACAAGATCGCTCAGCACACCGTTGCCGTTCAGCAGGATGGCGCTACCGTCTACGAGGGCGAGTCCTTCACCTTTAAGGGCTACGAGGCGCTTCCCGAGGGCTACCTTGCCCTGCCGTTCGTGATGTTTGCCCAGGCTATCAGCCTGCTCAACTCCGTGCGCGTGGGCAACACGCCCGATACGCCGAGCCCCACCGGCACGGTCAACCGCGTGGTTAAGGGCGTGACGATTCACCCCTTCACCGCTTAATCGCGTCCCCCTGTAAGGGCGCCCGTCCGCTCATAACGGCGGGCGGGCGCTTTTTGTTTTTACATGGACCGGGTATAAGCATTACCACAGTCAACTGCTTTAGAAGCAAGGAGTGCATATGAGCACGTACGCAATTAAGGCTGACAAGTTCTTCTTGCCGGCAGGCCCGCAACTGGGCGGCTATCTTATGGTCGAGGATGGCGTTTTTGGCGCCTGGCAGGCCGACGAGCCCTCTTGCGAGATTAAGGACTACACGGGATCGTGGATCGCACCGGGTATGGTCGATACCCACATCCATGGCTTCTATAACCACTCGACTACCGATAACGATCCCGAGGGCATTGATATCAGCTCGACCGAGCTCGCCCGTCGCGGTACCACCAGCTGGCTGCCCACGACGTTCACCGATGGCGTCGAGCAGATCAAGGATGCCTGCGCCGCCATCGCCCAGGCTGACGAGGGTCGCGGTCCCGACTTCTGCGGTGCTCGCATTCAGGGCATCTATCTGGAGGGCCCCTTCTTTACCATGAAGCACGTGGGCGCGCAGAACCCCGCCTACCTGATCGATCCTTCCGAGGAGGTCTTCGATCAGTGGCAGGAGGCTGCGGGCGGTCGCATCGTTAAGAGCGCCATGGCGGCCGAGCGCGACGGTGCCGCTGCTTATGCGGCTGCTCTGAACGCCAAAGGTGTGGTGACCAGCATCGGTCACTCCGACGCCACCTACGATGAGTGCATCGCTGCCATCAACGCCGGTGCCAGCTGTTTTACGCATACCTATAACGGCCAGCGCGGGCTGCATCACCGTGAGCCCGGTGTCGTGGGCGCTGCCATGTCCACGCCCGAGACCTACGCCGAGATCATCTGCGACGGCAAGCACGTAAACCCTGCCGCCATCAAGGCGCTGCTGCAGGCAAAGGGCTGGCAGCACACGGTGCTCATCACCGACTGCCTGGGTTGCGGCGGCATGCCCGAGGGCAGCTACACCAGTGGTGGCATGGACGTCATCATGAAGGACAACCTGTGCTGGCTCGCCGACGGCAAGAGCATTGCCGGCTCGGTGCTCACGCTTGCCCAGGGCGTCAAGAACATCGTCGACTGGGGCATCGCCAGCGCCGATATCGCCATTCGCATGGCAACTGAGGTGCCGGCTCGCTCCGCGCACATCGAGGATAAGTGCGGCAGCATCATGCCGGGTCGCGACGCCGACTTTGTCGTGTTCGACCATGAGCTCACCCTCGTCGAGACGTATGTTGGCGGCCAGAGCGTCGGCAACGCCTTTACCGAGTAACGATAGAAAAAGACGGCGGGCCCGAATCTGCTCGGACCCGCCGTATGGGTTAAACGCTCAAAAGCACCTTTACAGTTACAGCTTGTTAGCGATCTTCTTTGCCGTGCGCTTGACGCCGGCCACCAGGCCTCCTGCAGGATGCTCCTTTTCGTATGCTAGACGCTTCTCGCGCTTGGCATACTCTTCGACGATGATATCGCCGTACTCATTTTCGATTTTGTCGAAGAAGTCGACGGCGCCCTTAATTTCCTCAGCGGTCGGGTGTCCCTTTTGGACACCGCCGGTGAGTTTGAACGGCCCCCACGTATCAAAGCCGGGGCAGCCGTAGACACCCATAAAGATGGCCTGCCTCATGCGGCAGATGCCATCGATATCCTTGCCGTACCACTTGTTTTTGCCACCGTAGGTCATAAGGCCAAACACCTTGTCCTGCGGCTGCAGCACGTTCGTGAGCACGCGTGCCATATCTTTGTCGATCTCGGAGTAATAGATGCCCGTGGCGACGCCGATCAGATGATATTCGTGCAGGTCGGGGTACTCGTTTTTCCCGAGTGACTTCACGTCGAGGGTATCGATTTCGGGGTGCGCCTCGACGATGGCGTCCACGAGCTTTTTCGTATTGCCGTGGTGGCGTGAGGCATAAAGGATGATGGTTCGCATAAGAAGGCCTTTCAGCTGTAATTGCATCAATGTCTGTATGGTACCCCGTTGCATGGCTGGGAAACCGGACGCATCGATGAACGTGCGGGTTTGTCCTTTGGTCAGGGCCGAGACGGGTTCTTGCGAGCAAAAAGCAGTTGTTCGAAAGGATGGACAATGGAATACGCTCTCTCCAACGATTCGATTTCTATCAAGGTCTCCACGGCCGGTGGTTCGTTTACCTCGATTGAGGCTGGAGGTCGCGAGTACTTGTGGCAGGGCGATCCCGCCGTGTGGTCCGGCCAGGCACCGATTTGCTTCCCGATTTGCGGAGGTTTGCGCGATAACAGCGCCATGACGTTTGCCGGACATCATGTGAAGCTCGCCCGCCATGGGTTTGCGCGCAAACAGGAGTGGAAGCTGCTGAGCCAGAGCGAGAACGAGCTGGCGATGTGCCTGGCTTCGGAGGATAACGCCGCGCTGCTGAGCGATTATCCGTATCCGTTTAAGCTTGTCGCCCGCTATACGCTCGAGGACGCCGCCGTGCGCGTCTCCTATGAGGTTACCAACGAGGGCACCGAGGACATGCCTTTCTTTATCGGTGGACACCCCGGCTTTAGGTGCCCGCTCGATGAGGGCGAGGCCTATACGGACTACGAGCTGCGCTTTGAGAAGGACGAAGCTGCTGAGCTTTGCACTGCCGTCCCCTCGACTGGCTTGATTGACGTGACCAACCGCTCCAAGAACCCCATGGTGGGAAAGACGCTGCCTCTGTCACATGAGCTCTTCGATTTTGCGGAGACCATCTTTGACGTGCTCGAGAGCCGACAGGTCACGCTTTCCAAAAAGGGCGAGGACAAGGGCGTTCGCCTGAGCTTTGAGGGCTTCCCGTACCTCATTGTGTGGAGCAAGCCCGAGGGTGATTTTGTGGCGGTTGAACCCTGGGGCGGCCTTTCGACCTGCTCCGATGAGGATGACGTGCTTGAGCACAAGCGCGGCTGCCTTATCGCCAAGCCCAAAGAAACCATCGTGCGCTCGTTCACGATTGAGATTCTGTAGTCGCATGTAGCCAATTCGTTTTGCAAGGCATAAGGAGCCTGCGAGATAAGGAGCTAAAAATGATCCTCACCGTTACGATGAACCCGTCCGTCGATACGCGCTATCAGCTCGATGAGCTCATTATCGACGACGTCAACCGCGTGACGCCCGAAAAGACCGCCGGCGGTAAGGGCCTCAACGTGGCCCGCGTCCTGGGCCAGCTGGGCGACGATGTCGTGGCAACCGGCTTGCTTGGTGGTCATATGGGCGCCTATATGGCCGAGCTCATGGATGCCAACGGCATTAAGAATGATTTTGTGCCCATCAAGGGCGAGACCCGCATCTGTCTCAATATCCTTCATGCTGGCAACCAGACCGAGTTGCTCGAGAGCGGCCCGACGATTGCCCCCGAGGAGCTCGATGCCTTTACCGCCAAGTTCGCCGAGCTTGCGAGCAAGGCCGATGTCGTTACCATCTCGGGTTCGCTGCCCCGCGGCGTCGAGGCGGACTACTACGCCAAGATCACGGGCATTGCAGAGAACGCCGGCGCCAAGGTGCTGCTCGATACCTCGGGCGCTTCGCTCGAGGCTGCGCTCAAGTCCGAGGTCAAGCCTGAGCTGGTTAAGCCTAACCTGACCGAAATTAACGGCCTTCTGGGCACGAGCTTTACCACCGACGATGTGGACGAGCTCCGTTCCGCGCTCGCCTCTGACGCCCGCTTCTCCGATATCCCCTGGGTCGTCGTATCCATGGGCGCTGCCGGCTCCGTTGGTTTCCATAACGGCCGTGCGTTCCGCGCCAAGACCCCCGATATCCCCGCCGTTAACGCTACGGGCTCTGGCGATTCGACCATTGCCGGCTTCGCACATGCGATTGCTGCCGGCGCCGACGACGAGACGGTGCTGCGTACCGCCAACACCTGCGGCAAGCTCAATGCCATGGATCCCATGACTGGCCACTTGGTTATGGATCGTTGGGACGAGGTTTACAACGGCGTTGTCGTGACCGAGCTGTAGGAGCTTGTGCTGCGGCCCCGGCATCGGTTGCTAGCTCATGTCGACGACAAGTGCAGTAGCATTATGCCGGGGCGCGACGCCGACACTGTCGTGTTCAATCCCGACCTTACCCTGGTCGAGACGCATGTGGGTGGCAACAGCGTCGGTAATGCGTTTGCCGAGTAGCCGCCAAAGAAACGATCCGAGAGGGGATTTAGATGATTTACGGTGCATTGGGCGATATCGAGGAGTACCGTGGAATGCTCAAGGGCCTCGACGTGCTGATCGATTGGCTCGAGGAAAACGATCCGGCGAAGCTCGAGGTCGGCAGCCATCCGATTCTGGGCGACAAGGTCTTTGCGAACGTCATGGCTCCCACGACGCGTCCCGAAGCCGAGGCTCACTATGAGACGCATCAGCGCTATCACGACCTGCAGATCGACGTCGAGGGTCGCGAGGCCTTTAAGGTTGCCACGGGCAGCCTGACGCTGGTTCAGGAGTTTGACGAGAAGGACGACTACGATCTGGTCGATTCCGACGCCTCGATCGCCGGCGATCTTGCTGACGACAAGTTTGCGCTGTTTGTTGCCGGCGAGCCTCACATGCCCACGCTCGAGTTCCCGGGCGATGGCGCACAGCCGGTCAAGAAGATCTGCTTTAAGCTGCTTGCAGATGCTTACTGGGAGGAGTAACGAGCCGCTCGGCTGAGCTGTTCGTTTTGCGAGCGTTATCCCTTGGAGGAACGCGCTTGGGCCCCGCTGATCGCGGTTCCTTTGGGGATTGCGGTTGGCGGGGCTTTCTGTTTTTGAGTAGGGGAGTTGAGGCCGTTACGATACGTGGATTGGCACGCACGCACTCAAAATCGGCAACAAAAAAGCCGCCCGAAGGCGGCTATCTTGTGCAATGGAGCCAGCGACCGGGCTCGAACCGGTGACCCCCGCTTTACGAGAGCGGTGCTCTACCAACTGAGCTACGCTGGCGGCCATGTGGTGACGCAACTGAGGCGTCAACGGCTGTCTATGATACGGGACATCGCACATTCGCGCAAGTGTTCTGACGGCTTTTCTCACTTTAAATGCACTAATATTGGAGACGTGATGTCTTGCTCTTACGGGTCTCAAACAGAATGGGGTGGCGATGGCTCAACCCAAGATTCTTCTCACACGCATCGATGACCGGTTTATTTACGGGCAAGACGTTGAGCTGTGGAACGAGGCGACTGGTTCCAACCTTGTCCTAATCGTCAACGATGAGATCGCGGCGGATTCGCGCCAATGGGCCCCTATGAGGGTGGCGACGCCCGATGGCATCTGGACACGGTTCTTCTCGGTGCAAAGGACCATCGACATCATTCGCACCGCGACACCGCGTCAATGGATTCTCATCATGGTGGCCTCACCCGCCGATGCGTTCGCACTGGTTAAGGGTGGTGTGCCGATCACCAAGATCAGCATTGGCCATATGCGGGCGGGGGAGGGCAAGCGTCCCGCGACGCCCACAGTTGCCGTAGACGACACAGACGTCGCCGCCTTCAAAGAGCTGCAAAAGCTCGGCATAGAACTAGAAATCCGCTATCTCCCCAGCTCCAATCCCGACCCCATCCAACTAGTCATTGGGGACGTTTTTAAATGACTAGTCAAGCGGGACACCCTTGGCACTTGGGGACGTTCCTTATGTGCCGGCCTTTTAGGAACGTCCCCAAGTGCCGGCAGATTGGGACAGTCTTTCTTGCCAAACGTTAAAGACTGTCCCCAACGACTAGTCATTTAAGAACGTCCATTACAGTCGAAATTGTCAGCCCGGGACCGTCTCGGGCTACGATTGAGGCGCGCCCAGAACGGGCCGCCGACCGGGCGCCCGCGCACGGCCGAACGTCCCTGCCCCCGAGAGGGCCAGTT
>CAJMRJ010000033.1:0-15562 GCA_905215865.1 uncultured bacterium
CCCTACCGCTACGGCCTGTTTAAGCAGGAGATCGTCAACGGCAGCCAGGTCGAGGCCACCGACGAGTGGCTCACCCACGGCTATCCCTGGGAGGTCCGTCGTCAGGACAAGGCCGTGACCATTAAGTTTGGTGGTCATGTTGAGGGCTTTGAGGAGAACGGCCGCACGTTCTACCGCACGGTGGACACGCAGGACATCCTGGCTGTCCCCTACGACATCCCCGTCGTGGGCTATGCCGGCGAGACCGTCAACAAGCTGCGCGTCTGGGCCGCCGAGCCGGTCGAGGAGCACTTTGACCTTGAGGCCTTCAACCGCGGCGACTACGCCCTGGCCGATGCCGAGCGTGCCGAGGCCGAGGCCATCAGCGCCGTCCTCTACCCCAACGACGCCGGCGAGCACGGCCGTCTGCTGCGCCTAAAGCAGGAGTACCTGTTTGTCTCGGCCGGCATCTACAGCCTGCTCGACACCTTTGAGAAGGAGCACGGCGAGAACTGGGAGCTGCTGCCGCAGTTTGTGGCCATCCACACCAACGACACGCACCCCGCCATGTGCGGCCCCGAGCTCATGCGCGTGCTCGTGGACGAGGAGAACCTCGAGTGGGACGACGCCTGGAACATCGTGACGCAGGTCGTGAGCTACACCAACCACACCATCCTGCCCGAGGCTCTGGAGAAATGGCCCATCGGCACGTTCTCCAAGCTCCTCCCCCGCGTGTACCAGATCATCGACGAGATCAGCCGTCGTTGGCACGAGTCGTTCGACACCACGCAGGAGGGCTGGCAGGAGCGTCTGCGCCAGACCGCCATTCTGTGGGACGGCGAGATTCGCATGGCCAACCTGTCCGTAATCTGCAGTCACAGCGTCAACGGCGTGGCAAAGATTCACTCCGACATCATCAAGAACATCGTGCTCAAGGACTTCTATGCCCTGACGCCCGAGAAGTTCAATAACAAGACCAACGGCATCTCGCACCGTCGCTTCTTTGCCGAGGCCAACCCCACCTACGCCAAGCTCGTCACCGATGCTATTGGCGATGGCTGGCTCAAGGACGCCTTTGAGCTGGAAAAGCTCAAGGAGTTTAAGGACGACACCGAGTTCCTGAAGGCCGTGGGTGCCTCCAAGCGTGCCAACAAGGAGCGCCTGGCCGCCTACGTTAAGGCCGAGACCGGTCTGGTCATCGACCCCAACACCGTCTTCGATGTTCAGGTCAAGCGCTTCCATGCCTACAAGCGCCAGCTCATGAACATCATGAAGGTGATGGACATCTACAACCGTCGCATCGCCGATCCCAACTTCCACGTGACGCCGACGACCTTCATCTTTAGCGGCAAGGCTGCCTCGAGCTACACCTTTGCCAAGGAAACCATCCGCCTCATTAACTCCGTGGCCGACGTCATCAACAACGATGCCCGCGTCAACGAGGTCATGAAGGTCTGCTTTATCCCCAACTTCCGCGTGAGCAACGCCCAGCTCATCTACCCCGCCGCCGAGATCTCGGAGCAGATCTCCACGGCCGGCAAGGAGGCGTCGGGCACGTCCAACATGAAGCTCATGATGAACGGCGCCATTACGCTGGGCACCCTCGACGGCGCCAACATCGAGATCGCCGACCTGGCCGGCCGCGAGAACGAGGCCATCTTTGGCCTGACCGCCCCCGAGGTCGAGCAGCTCTGGGCATCCAACAGCTACTTTGCATGGGATACCCTCAACGGCGACCGCGAGCGTCTGGGCCGCGTGATGGACGAGCTCAAGGACAACACCTTTGCGGGCCTTTCGGGCAACTTCGAGAGCATCTACAACGAGCTCATGAACAACAACGACCCCGACCTGGTCATGGCAGACTTCCGCAGCTATGTGGATGCGTGGGAGAAGCTCACCGGCAGCTACGGCGACCAGGAGACTTGGAACCGCAAGGCGCTGCTCAACACTGCCTCCTCCGGCTGGTTCTCGAGCGACCGCACCATTCGCGAGTACCGCGACGAGATCTGGCACGCGTAAAGGCGCGCGAGCTCCCTTATGCCAGCACGGCATTACTCGACGGGCGCGACCGAGCGCCGCGCCCGTCGCTAATGGGTTTAAGTACATCGATGACAGAAGGAGAAATCGATGAGTAAGAAAGAATGCATCGCGATGCTCCTCGCAGGAGGACAGGGCAGCCGATTGGGGGCACTCACCCAAAAGATCGCTAAGCCGGCGGTTAGCTTTGGCGGCAAGTTCCGCATTATCGACTTTTCGCTGTCCAACTGCTCCAACTCGGGCATCGACACCGTGGGCGTTCTGACGCAGTACCGTCCCTACCTGCTGCATGCCTACGTGGGCTCCGGCGAGGCGTGGGACCTGGACAGCCGTGACGGCGGCGTGTCAATCCTGCCGCCGTACGAGACGCAGACCGGTGGCGCCTGGTATGCGGGCACGGCCGACGCCATTACGCAGAACCTCGACTACATCAAGGCCAACGACCCCAAGTACGTCCTGATTCTTTCGGGCGATCACCTGTATCGCATGGACTACCGCAAGATGCTCAAGACGCACATTGAGAACAACGCCGACCTCACGGTGAGCGTTATGCCCGTGCCGTGGGAGGAGGCCAGCCGCTTTGGCATCCTGACCACCGACCCCGAGGACGGCCGCATCACCAAGTTTACCGAGAAGCCCGAGAAGCCCGATTCGAACCTCGCGTCCATGGGCATCTACATCTTCTCGGCTGACGTCCTGATCGAGGCGCTCGAGGCGGACGCTCTGGACCAGCGCTCGAGTCACGACTTTGGCAAGGACATCATCCCCAAGCTGCTCGGCGAGAACAAGCGCCTGTACAGCTACGAGTTCCACGGTTTTTGGAAGGACGTCGGCACCATCGCCAGCTTCCACGAGACCTCGATGGATCTGCTGGGCAACAACCCCGAGTTCGATCTGTTTGACAAGCACTTCCCCATCATGTCCAACATCACCACGCGTCCGCCGCACTACATTGGTCCGGACGGCCGCCTGGACGACTGCCTGGTCTCCAACGGCTGCAAGATCTACGGCACCGCTCGCCACTCGATCCTTTCGACCGATGTCATCATCGAGGAGCGCGCTGTGGTCGAGGACTCCGTGCTGCTGCCGGGTGCGCACGTTAAGAGCGGCGCGCACATCTGCCGCGCTATTTTGGGCGAGAACTCCACGGTCGAAGAGGGCGTGAAGCTCGGCTCTGTCGATACCACCAAGGATACGGCCGTCGTTGGAAATGACGTCGTTATCGGGAAGGGGGAATGATCCGATGATCAATCGCAAGGCCATCGGTTATATCACCGCTAACTACTCTTCGACCTACGGCAGCGTGCTGCTGAAAGACCGCCCCATCGCGTCCGTTCCGTTTTTGGGCCGCTACCGCCTGATCGACTTCCCGCTGTCCAACATGATGAATGCCGGCATTAAGACCGTCGGCGTCGTCATGCCGGGCAACTACCGCTCGCTGATCGACCATGTGGGCTCGGGCAAGGACTGGGGCCTGGACCGCAAGAAGGGCGGCCTGTTCATGGTGCCCGGCAACGCGTATGGCACTACCAAGGGCGGCATGCGCTTCCTGCTGCGCGACATCATCTCCAACAAGACGCTGTTCCAGCGCTCGGACAAGCCCTATGTCGTGATGATGGGCACCAACATCATCTTTAACATGGATCTCAACACCATCATCGACGCGCACGAGAACTCCGGTGCCCAAATGACCGTGGTGTACTGCAAGGCCACGCGCAATGTTGATGACGAGACCAAGCTCGAGATTAACGAGAACGGCCGCCTGACGGGCGTGAGCGCCGGCGTCGTATACGGCGACAACGCCTCCATGGACTGCTGCATCGTCAACCGCGAGACGCTGCTCGAGATCATCGACCATTACCAGGCCGCCGACTATCTGGATCTGCTCGAGGCACTCCAGGGCGACTTTGGCAACATCGACGTGTGCAGCTACGAGTACAAGGGCGAGGTCGTGGGCGTGTTTAGCGAGAAGTCGCTGTACCGCCGCAGCATGGACCTGCTCGACCAGACCGTGGCCGATCAGCTCTTCGATCCCGAGCGCCCGATCCTGACCAAGGCTCACGACGTGCCGCCTTCGCGCTATGCGACCGGCAGCCACGCGTGCAACTCGATCATCTCGGCCGGCTGCATCATCAAGGGCACCGTGCGCAACTCGATCCTGTCGCGCGGCGTTGTGGTCGAGGAAGGCGCTTCGGTGACCAACTCGATCATCAACCAGAGCTGCATTATCAAGAGCGGCGCCCGCGTTGAGAATGCCATCCTGGACAAAAACAACGTGGTTCCCACCAACACCGAGCTCCGCGGCACGCCCGAGAACATCCTGGTGCTGGGAAAGGCCCCGTTAACTCCCGATACCACCATCGTGCATTAACGTAGGCACCGCAACATCGCTCGTAACATGTAGAATAGCCGCCCGGTTTGTGCCAGGCGGCTATTCTCGAATTGCAACAGGGAGACAATATGGCAGATTCCAGCAAAAAGATGCAGATCGTGTTTGCCTCGGCCGAGTGCGCACCGTTTGTAAAGACCGGTGGCCTGGGCGACGTGGCGGGCTCGCTGCCTGCGGCGCTTGTGCGCGCCGGCGCCGAAGTCATCGTGATGGTGCCCAAGTACGCCACCATCAAGGACGAGTACAAGGCGCAGATGGAGCACTTCTCCGACTTTTACGTGAGCCTGGGCTGGCGCAACGAGTACTGCGGGCTCGAGAAGCTCGAGCGCGACGGCGTCACCTATATGTTCATCGACAACGAGCGCTACTTTGCGCGCGACTATCCGTACGGCTTCTTTGATGACGGCGAGCGCTTTGCGTTCTTCTCCAAGGCCATCACCGAGAGCCTGCAGCACCTGCCGGCCGGTTTTGAGTGCGACATCCTGCACTGCAACGACTGGCAGACGGCACTGGCGCCCGTGTTCCTGCGCGAGTTCTACCAGGGCCTGCCGCTGTACGACCGCGTCAAGACCGTGTTCTCGATCCACAACGTGGCGTTCCAGGGCCAATTTAGCGACACCGTGATGGAGGACATCCTGGGCGTGGCGCACATTCCGGCGGCCGCCTCTCAGCTGCGTTGCGACGCCTGCAGCATCAACTATATGCTGGGCGCCCTGCGGTATGCCGATGCCATCACCACGGTGAGCCCCACCTATGCCAACGAGATCCAGACGCCTGAGTTTGGCGAGGGCCTGGACGGTGTGCTGCGCGAGCGCTCCTATGCGCTGCAGGGCATTTTGAACGGTATTGACGTGGCGGGCTTTGACCCGGCGACCGACAAGCGCATTGCCGCCAACTACACGGTTGAGGACCGTTCCGGCAAGGCCGTGTGCAAGGCCAAGCTGCAGGAAGAGCTGGGGCTCGAGGTTCGCGACGACCGTCCGCTCATGGTGATGGTCACGCGCCTGACGCGCCAGAAGGGCATGGACCTGGTCATGTACGCGCTCGACCGCATTCTTGCCGGCGGCGTGCAGGTGGCCGTGCTGGGCACCGGCGACCGCGACTACGAGGATGGCCTGCGCTACTTCCAGGACAAGTACCCCGGCACCATGGCCGCGCGCATCGAGTTCGATCCTGCGCTGTCGCAGCGTATGTATGCCGCCGCCGATATGTTCCTGATGCCTTCGAAGTTTGAGCCCTGCGGCCTGTCGCAGATCATCGCCATGCGCTACGGCACCCTGCCCATCGTGCGCGAGACCGGTGGTCTGAAGGACACGGTGATCCCGTATAACGAGTTTACCGGCGAGGGCACGGGCTTCTCGTTTAGTAACTTTAACGGCGACGAGATGGGCGACGCCGTGTTCCGCGCGGCACGCCTGTTCTGGGACAACCGCGATGCCTGGAACCAGCTGGTCACGCAGGCTATGAGCCAGGACTTTAGCTGGACGCGCTCGGCCGACAAGTATCTGGACCTGTACTTCTTTATGCATCCGGAGATCGAGAGGCCGGTGGCGATTGCCGACGAGCCCGTGGTTGTGGCCGAGGAGACTGCGGCCGAGCCCAAGGCTGAGCCGGTTGCTGAGGCGCCCGCTGCTGCTGAGGAGCCCAAGGCTGAGGAAAAGCCGGTTGAGGCAACTCCCGAGGCTGAGGCTAAGCCGGGTGCGAAGCCTGCCGCAAAGAAGACCACGACGCGCAAGACGACGGCCAAGAAGGCTACGACGACCAAGGCCGCTGCCACCAAGACCGCTGCAGCAAAGACGACTGCTGCCAAGACAACGACCACGCGTAAGCGCACCACCTCAGCTGCCAAGAAGGCTGCCGAGGCCGAGACCGCTCCCGAGGTAAAGACCGAGTCCGCCGGAGCCCAGCCGACCGCCAAGGCTCCGGCCAAGACCGCTGTCAAGAAAACGACCGCAACCAAGAGTACGACCGCCAAGAAGGCAACGGCAGCCAAGAAGTCCACAGCAACGAAGTCGACGACCACGAAGACCGCCACGACCAAGGCAGCCGCAAAGCCGGCCGCCAAGGTCGAGGAGACGTCTGCCGAGTCCAAGACGGAGGCAACCGTCGAGGCCAAGCCCGCCGCCAAGACCACCACGCGAAAGCGCACGACGACAGCCAAGAAGACCACGGCAAAGGCCGCAACTTCCAAGGCAGAGACTAAACCCGCTGCTGCCAAAGAGGAGCCCAAGGCTGAGGTAAAGGCCCCGTCCAAGAAGACGTCCGTCCGCAAGGCAACGGCCACCCGCAAGCGCCGCTAGTCCGGACGATCCACAATCTAATCCTCAATAAACAAGGGGTGTCGTTCAGTGCGACACCCCTTGTTTTATAGATGAGGTAAAACGATTTTCTAGGACAACCGTTCGCCGATAGTGAGCGGCTGTAGTTTATACAACTAAAGTACAACGATATACTTAAATATTGTGCGTTAAGCCCATGGCCTGCTGGCCATGACTGTATAGAACTGGACCGTACTATGAGATTGATTCACAACAGCCGCCTACCGCAGTTTCGCACTCCGTTTGGCGCTGTGACCACTGGAACTTCCGTTGCACTCTCGGTGATTTTGGAGGATGCCGATCCCAACCAGGCAACACTCACCCTGCGTACCTGGGTCGATGAGGTCGGCGAGACCCTGATCCCGATGGAACACGAGGGCGATGGCATTTTTACCGGTGAGCTCAAATGCGATGAACCGTGTCTTGTGTGGTACAGCTTTATCTGCAATATCGAGGGCCAGCCCGAGGTTCGCCTGGGCGCGCCGCAAGGCCGCACCGGCGGCGAGGGCGTAACCTACGACTACGCCGAGGTGCCATCCTTCCAGATTACTGTCTATAAGCACCGCGAGAACCGCCCCACTTGGTACGAGCGCGGCATGGTGTACCAGATCTTCCCCGACCGCTACGCCCGTGACGAGCATTGGCGCGAGCGCACAATGGCTCAACTCGAAAAACCGCGCAAGGGCATTCAGCGCCGGATGGTAGAGGATTGGAACGAGCCGCCCGTGTACGACCGCGCCGAAGACGGCTCCATCAAGACCTGGGACTTCTACGGCGGCTCGCTCAAGGGCATCCAGGAAGACCTGCCCCGCATCGCCGAGCTGGGCTTTACGACCATCTATCTCAACCCCATCTTTGAAGCCGCGAGCAACCACCGCTACGACACGGCCGACTACACCAAGATCGACCCGATCCTGGGCACCGAGCAGGACTTTACCGAGCTTTGCCAGGCAGCCGAGAAGTTGGGCATCTCCATCATCCTGGACGGCGTCTTCAACCACACGGGCGATGACTCGATCTACTTTAACCGCTACGGCAACTATCCCGGCGTGGGTGCCTGGCAGAGCGAGGATTCGCCGTGGCGCGATGCGTTTACCTTCCACGAGGACGGCTCGTACGACTGCTGGTGGGGCGTGGGCAACATGCCGGCCATCAACGAGAAGTCCGAGCTGGTACGCGAGAGGCTCCTGGGCAAGGACGGCGTGATCCGCAAATGGCTGCGCGCCGGTGCCCATGGTTGGCGCCTGGACGTCGCCGACGAGCTTTCCGACGACTTCCTGGCCGAGATCAAGAAGGCCGTACTTGCCGAAAAGCCTGACGCACTGTTGCTCGGCGAAGTCTGGGAAGACGCCTCCAACAAGATTAGCTACGGCCATCTGCGCCGCTACCTGCAGGGCTCCGAGCTGGACTCTGCTATGGATTACCCCTTCCGCGACATGGTCATCGGCTTTTTGATGGGCTACAAGAACGCCTACCAGGCAGCCGAGGATATCGAGACCCTGCGCGAAAACTACCCGAGCGAGGCATTGTCCTGCGCGCTCAATCTGCTTTCGAGCCATGACCGTCCGCGTATCATCTCAGTACTCGGCGGCGGCCCCGACGAGTCGCAGCTACCCGAGTGCGAGCGCAGCAAATGGCGCCTGGACGAGAACGCGATGGGGCTGGCCAAGAGCCGCTTTTGGCTCGCCACACTCATGCAGATGACCTTCCCCGGCGTGCCTTCGATCTACTACGGCGACGAGTACGGCCTGGAGGGCCTTACCGATCCGGGCAACCGCCGCACCCTGCCGACCAAGGACCAACTGCACGACTTCGACACGCTGGCTATTGTCAAGAACGCCTCCGCCGTACGCCGCGCACTGCCATTTATGATCGACGGCGAGATCAAGGCCTTCGCGCTCAACGACGAGGTGCTGGCATACAACCGCACAGGCAAAAATGGCGAGTGCGCGACGGTTATCATCAACCGCAGCCTGCGCAATTCGCACCGCGTGACGATTCCGGCGCTCGACGAATGCGCGAGCGATGTGATCAGCGGACACGAGTGCGAGATCCACAACGGTACGGTCACGCTCGATCTGTATCCGTTGGGCTCGTCGATCATCTATCACCATGCCGAGCAGCGCCTGCAGGAGCCGCTCGATCATGGCGCGGGCGTCGTGTGCCACATCACGTCGGTGCCCACCGACGACGGCAAGCCCGGTACGATTGGTGCGCCCACGCGTCGCTTTATCGACCATCTGGCCGCTATGGGCATGCGCTACTGGCAGGTCCTGCCTGTCAACCCGACGGACTTCTTCCGCTCCCCTTACGCTGGGCCTTCGGCCTTTGCGGGCAATATCGACCTGCTGCCCGAAAGCCAAGAGGAGCTGGCGGCCGACTTTGAGACTTGGAAGATTCGCGGCGGCGAGGATGCCGATCCGCTCTACACGGCGTTTAAGCATCGCAACGCCGATTGGCTCGAGAAGTACTGCGTCTACATGGCCGTCAAGAAGCACTTTGAGGGCGAGTCGCGCCACGATTGGCCGGCGGATGTCGCCCGCTACAACGAGCATCTGATTGACGACAAGTGTTTCCACGACGAGGCAGAGCTGCAGGCGTACATGCAGTACCGCTTTGACCTGGCCTGGTGCGAGCTCATGAACTATGCGCACAAGAAAGGTATCGAGGTCATCGGCGATATCCCGATGTATGTCTCGGACGATTCGGCCGATGCGTGGAGCGAGCCCGAGAACTTCTGGCTGTCCGATACCGGCAAGGCGATTGAGATTTCCGGCGCGCCGCCCGACAATTTTGCGCCCGAGGGCCAGGTATGGGGCAACCCCACCTTCCGTTGGGATCACATGAAGGAGAACGGCTACCGCTGGTGGATGGACCGTCTGCGTCGCGCGTTCTCGCTCTACGACCGCGTGCGACTGGACCACTTCCTGGGATTCCACAGCTACTTTAGCATTCCCGCAGGCAAAGCCTGCGCTGACGGCCGCTGGCTGGCGGGTCCGGGCAAGGATCTGTTCCAGACCGCCTATGACGAGCTGGGTCCGCTCAACTTTATCGCCGAGGACCTAGGCTACCTGACGCCCGGAGTTCGCGCCATGGCTTCGACCTGCGGCTTCCCCGGTATGGACGTGTTGGAGTTTAGCGATTACGACGTCCGCAACGGCGTGTATCCCACGCCGGGCAAGATTCTGTACACCTCGACGCACGACACGTCGACGCTCGCCGGTTGGTGCACGCGCTCCTTTGCGGGCGGCGACGAGCCGAGCGGCGTTGAGGTGGCGGCCAAGCTGATGGGCGACGCGCTCGCGAGCGAAGCTCCCCTGGTGATGATGCCGCTGCAGGATATCCTGGGGCTGGGCGATGATGCGCGCATGAACGTGCCGGGTGTCGCCACGGGCAACTGGACGTGGCAGGCCGATGAGGCTGACGTTGCAGCCGCCGAGGGCAAAACTGCACAGCTCCTGCGCAACACCCATAGATTCTGGGGCGAAGCGTGATAAAACCCCCGATATAGGGTACAGTTACAGCTGTTTGAATTTATGCGGGCAGAGAGATCTGCCCGCTTTGTGCTGAAAAGGAAGTATTATGGCGCGCTACGATTACAAGTGCTCGAGCTGCGGCAACGTGTTTGAGGTTGAGCATCCCATGTCCGAGACCCCCGAGGTCGTGTGCCCGAGCTGCGGCGCTCCGGCGGCCAAGACGTTCTCGGCCAGCGGCATCAAGTTTGAGGGAAGCGGCTTCTACAACACCGACCAGCGCAGCGGTGGTTCCAGCACCAACGCCACCAGCGGCTGCTGCGCCAACTGCCCGCACAACCACTAGAGACAAGCGGTCCCGACACCCAGGTTTCGTTATGAGTTGCGGTGAAATAGTTCCTGAATCAGCCGGGGGTGCGGACGATTTCTTGGACCGCGCCTAGTTCCTGAATCAGCCCATCCAACGGCCAAACAGGAACTATTTCACCGCAACTTTTCTTTAGATCGGATATCGAGCTGATGCTAAGTTTGCAACATTTCAAAACTCTGTCGGATTACGGGGCTGAATTGACAACCTCTATCCATTCCGGTAATTTGCAAATTTCAACAAGCCATCTACCTGCGATTTTATTTAGGCCATTTTTGCTGTGGTCAGGCATCACCAATCTAGCCCCGTAATCCGCCCTACTTTTGATAACAGCAAGCATGAAACGGGGCTATTTTCCCACTCTTTACCGCTATTGCGATCTCCGCTCGCAGGACATCCTGAGTTGCGGTGAAATAAGGACTATTTGGCGGGTAGATGCCGCTATTCAATCCCTATTTCACCGCAACTTAGTAGTTACTTGTGGATCAGGCGGGCGCAGAAGTGGCCGTCGTAGGAGTCGGCGTTTACCGGCACGCTTTGGAAGAGGCCTCGATCGTTCTGGCGTACGGTTACGAGCTTCTTGGCCTGGTCGAACTCGGGAAGCTGCAGAATCTGGGCTTCGGAGAGCGGCGCCACGGTAAAGCCGGCGCCCTCGGGAGAAGCCAGGAAGGCATCCACGACCTCCGTGTTCTCCTCATCAAAAACCGAGCAGGTGGCATAGATAAGCTCACCGCCGGCAGCCACGCGCGCAGCTGCCTCCTTGAGCATCGTCAGCTGTAGCTTGGGCAGCTCAGTCGTAACGTCGTTCTCGGTCAGACGCCACGGTATCTCGGGGTGACGGCGCATGGTGCCGGTGCCAGAGCACGGCGCATCAATAAACACGGTGTCGAACAGGGCGGGCTCGCCAAGCATCGCGTCAAAGGACGTGAGCACCTCATTGAGCTCGCAGGCATCGCCCGACACCGTACGAACACCTGAGATACCTGCCTTATGCAGGCGCGCGAGATTCTGATCACACTTGCGATCGTGCAGATCGAGCGCGGTATGCTGATGCTCATACCCGGCACGCTTGGCCTGGCACATCATCACATAGGTCTTGGTGCCGCGACCGGCGCCAATCTCCAGGCAACGACCGGGACGTGTCGCGGCAGTAGCGATAAGCTGGGCGTTAAGGTCCGAGGCAACCGCGGCAGCACGCTCAAACACGCCGGACGCAACCGTAACCTGAGCATCGACCGGAGCATGGCAGCCCGGAAAGACAGGCGCAACGAGCTGCGAGACATACGGGTCGGCCTTGGTCGCAAACGCATTCTCGTGCAGAGCAAGCGGCGCAGGAGCCAGATTGCCGGCAAAGTTGAGCGCACCCTCGGGCGTATCGAACGAGGCCATGATACGAGCGCACAGCCAGCGAGGGAGACCCATCAAACGCGAAAGGCGAACCAAACGGCGCTCGGACTCATCCACGTCGGATGCCGTGGCAAAGTCCTCAAAGTTGTCCGCAACCTTGTGCAGCACCGCGTTAGCCAGGCCCGCGGCAGACTTAGCACCGCTGCGCACCAGCTCAACACCCTGACTTACGGCAACGCGGCCCGGCGTATGCAGGTAGAGCATCTCGAAGGCCGAGATGCGAAGCGCCATGCGAACGCGCGGCGCGACCTTTTTGGGCTTATCCAAAAACTGATCGAGCAACTCATCCAAAATGCCCTGCGTGGCGGCAACACCGAGCGCCAAACGAGCGGCAAAAGCGGAATCGCGCTGGTCAATCGCCTTGGCGGAAGCGCGGGAAGACAACACGTCGCGTGCGTACATACCGCGGCGATCGGCCTCCATCAACACATCGAGCGCAAGCTTGCGCGCGGGAGACAACTTGCTCATGACAGTACACCCCACGTAAGGTCGACACCCTGCAGGCCGGCAGCCCAGGCAGAAGCAGCCATGGCACGCTTGCCATCAGGCTTAACCTCGAGCAGTTCAACCGCGCCATCGGGAAGGCCCAAATAAACACGCTTGCTCTTGACGGCAACAGCGCCCTCGCCAAGCGACATATCGGCCGGCGCAGCATCGAGCACGCGAACCGACTTACCGGCAATCACGCAACGGGCAGGCGCGGTGTCGGACGAGGCAAGCACATGGCGCACGCAATCGAGCGCCGCCATCTGCGGATCCAAACGCATCTCCTGCTTGGAAATCTTGGCAGCATGCGTGACGAGGGACTCATCCTGCTCGGTCCAAACAGCCGAGCCATCGGCAAGCGAGGGAAGCGTATCGGCAAGCAACCTACCGCCAAGCTCACCAAGCTCCATCGTGAGCGCCTCGGCATGCTTACCGGCAACCGACGTAGAGGCCTGCGCACAATAAGCGCCCGTATCCACGCCATGCCCGATGCGCATAATGGAAACGCCGGCAACCTCATCACCAGCAAGAATGGCACGCTGAATGGGAGCAGCGCCACGCCAACGAGGCAGCAGCGAAGCATGAACATTCACAATATCAAGCGGCGCCATTTGCAGCACCTCATCGGGCAAAATGCAGCCATAGGCAGCCACACAGAAAATATCGGCATCTGCAGCCTGAAGCGCCTCAACAACCTCAGGCGTCATACGATTAGCCTCAACAACAGGCAGACCAAGCTCAAGCGCCTTGGCCTTAACAGGAGACGGCTCCAACTTTTTACCACGCCCGCGAACAGCATCGGGGCGAGTGACAACAAGCGCAATCTCATTCCCGGATTCGACGAGCGAAGTCAACGAAGGCACAGCAAAATCAGGCGTACCCATAAACACAATACGCATAAAGAACGTCTCCCCTCAACCAAAGCCGAGACGGCTACAAATTACAGCGGAAAGCCAAGTACCCAGCCCATCCGCAATAACATTTCAACAAGAACAAATATACCCAAAACCAAAGAAAGAGCCGCAATAAAAGCAGCTCCCTCTCAACAAAGACTATCAGCGAAGACGCCCCTACCTGGCCCGACGGCACCGGGGCGAACCGAGCCAGAACAACGCAGTCCCCGGTGCTGAGCGCCCACATATCGTCCCGCGCGCAGTTTCGCAGCAAAGCGAGAATGTTTGAGCACGGGATGATATGTGGGCGCTCAGCACCGGGGACGGTGGAACCTACTCCGTCTCGCCCGGTCGAGCGCCGCGGGCCAGGGCGTCCTGGTACTCCTTGACGGCCTTGAGCCTCTGCATGGGCTTAAGGCGCTCGAACATGGTGTTGCCGTGCAGGTGATCGATCTCATGCTGCAGGCACACGCAGAACAGGTCGCCCGAGGCCTCGTAGCGAATCAGGTTAGCGTCCAGGTCATACGCCTCGACAACGACATGGTCAGGACGCTCTATCTCGCAGCTAATGCCGGGGATGGACAGGCAGCCCTCGCTAAACGGCACCAGATGGTCGCTCTGTTCAACAATGACAGGGTTGATGAGCACGTAGGGGTCGTAGTCGTTCTTGTCGCTGTAATCGCAATCGATGGTGACGAGTTGGATGAGCTCGCCGATCTGCGGAGCAGCCAGGCCGCAGCCGCCGTTGTCGAACATCATCTTCTTCATCTTCTCGGCAAGTGCCTCGATCGCCGGGGTGATCTCCTCGATGACGGCGCACTCCTGACGCAAACGAGGGTCGGGCGACAGTACGATTCCGTTGGCTTCCATTGCCATCCTTTCGGTTTGTTACATCAAATCATAGGCATCGACGTCAACGCTCACGCTCACGCCGCGCACGGAGCCCACCTCTTTGAGGCAGGCGTCGATATCATCAGAGACATGGTACCCTACCGGCGACTTCACAAGCAGATGGAAGCGGTAACAGTCCTTGGCTCTCTCGATTACACACGAAGCCGGGCCCAGCACCTGCGGCACGGCGCTTCCCGCCCGCAAAAAGTCGGGAGCTGCGGCGTGCCAGCGGCGCTTGAGGAGCTTTGCGATGCGCCCGATATAATCCTGCGCATCGTCGCGGCTTGCCGACCACACCAAAATGTTGACCAGGCGCACGAACGGCGGATACAGTGCGTCGCGGCGCTGGTCCAGGTCGTAATCGGTAAAGATCGAGCGATCGTGCTCGGCGACGGCTCGGATGACCGGGTCCTCGGGCAGATAGGTCTGGATGATGACCTCGCCGGGGCGATCGCCGCGACCGGCACGGCCCGCTACCTGCTCGAGCAGGTCATAGGCACGCTCCCCCGCGCGAAAATCGGGAAGCTTGAGGGCAAAGTCGGCATTGACCACGCCCACGAGCGTGACCTCGGGAAAATCGAGACCCTTGGCAATCATCTGGGTACCCAGCAGCACCGCGCAATCGGCCGCATCGAACTGCTCGAGCAGCTTTTTGTGCGCGTCCTTGCCGCGCGTGGAATCGGCGTCCATGCGAATAATGGCGACGTCCTCGGGCAGCATCTGATGCAGCGCATCCTCGATCTGTTGCGTGCCCAGGCCCATTTTTGCCAGGTAGCGGCTGCCGCACTTGGGACAGCGACTCGTGGGCGCAGGATACGGTTGCACGCGCCAAGACGAACCACAGGTGTGGCACTGCAGTGTATGGGTGCGCTCGTGGTACGTAAGCGCCGTGGAGCAGTGGTTGCAAGTGGGGACGCAACCGCACTCGCGGCACATCAAAAACGGTGCAAAACCGCGGCGGTTGTGCAGCAGCACGGCCTTCTCGCGGCGCTCGACCACGCGCTCGAGGCCTTCCATGAGCGGTTTAGAGAACATTGAGCGGCTACCGTGCGAGAACTCGCGACGCAGGTCGGCAATACGCACCGTAGGCAGGACCGCGTGCCCCGGACGTTCGGGCATGTCGACGCGCGTCCACGTGGCACCATTGAACGTACCGCGGCGGCAGCGGTCGAGGGCCTCGGCAGAAGGCGTGGCCGAGCCCAACCCGAGCGGGCAGCGATAGCGACGCGCCATCTCGGCCGCTACCTCGCGCGCATGGTAGCGCGGGCTAGAACCCTGCTTGTAGCTGGTCTCGTGTTCCTCGTCGATGATGATGAGACCCA
>CAJMRJ010000034.1:0-14544 GCA_905215865.1 uncultured bacterium
CGCCCGCCGCGACCTCTCCGTCGCCATCGACGCCGTCCGAGACAAATTCGGCGACACCGCCCTATCCTTCGGCCGCCAATCCCGCTTCTCCTCCCAATGATTTGCATTTTGGGCAAAAAGAAAGCCGGGCAGCTGCAGGTAGCGCAACTGCCCGGCGAACGGTAGAGGGTAGCCCTTGAGAAGCCCCAGCCTAAATAAGATCCTAAAGGAGGTTGAGGGGAAGCTGGGGAGCGTCGCCCCAGAGCTTCTCGAGGCGGTAGAAGTCACGTGCCTCGGGGGTGAGGGCGTGGAGCCCGACCGAGCCGTAGTCCATAAGCATCCAGGTCTTCTGCTCGCGGCCCTCGATGGAGAACGGGTGCTCACCGCAAGCCTCGGCGACCTTCTCCTCGATCTCGTCGACAATCGAATCGACCTGACGGTTATTGGTACCGGTGGCGAGCACAAAGTAGTCGCACACGTCGGAGAGCTCGGTCAGATCGAGCACCTGCACGTCCTCGCCCTTCTTGTCGTAGGCGGCCTGCGCGGCGGCGCGGGCGACATCCTCGGCGGCGACACCGCTCGCGGACAGCGAGGCAGCGGTACGGTCGGACGTGGCGACGAAGCTCTTGTGCTCCACACCTTCAAGAATCTGCTCGTCGGTCATGGTCTCGTCGGCCATGGAATACCTCTTTCTAGACGCACCCGAGCTAGCGCAGCTGGGCGTAATGGTTGTAAATCGTAATAGCCGTGGGATAAAGATAA
This sequence comes from uncultured bacterium, assembly GCA_905215865.1. Lineage (GTDB taxonomy): Bacteria > Actinomycetota > Coriobacteriia > Coriobacteriales > Coriobacteriaceae > Collinsella. Next base: position 742 of record CAJMRJ010000034.1, read on the forward strand.
CGCCCGGTCTGGATCACGTAGACCAGACCCTGCGCAAAACAGGAGAAGAACAACTCGTCAAGCGTCGACTCCCCCACCATCTTGCGCAGCGCGTGGGCATAATCACCATGGCGGTTGGGTTCGATGGCATCGGCAACAAAGACCACCATATCGAGCGGCGTCATGTCGCAGGCGCCCACGGTGTGACGGTCGACAGCCTGAAAGACCGCCGGCGACAGCTCGGGAAAAAGCTGCGGAAGCTCATAGGCGGCAACCGGGCCATGCAGCAACGGTGTCGCGGCCGAGGGAGAGCCGGCAACCTTGATGCCGTAGTGCAACGCGCGGGCCACGAGCTCGTCGTCAGAGAGCACCTTGTCCCAGTCATGGATCAGGCCGGCGGCAGCGGCATCAAAGCGGTCGACGCCATACACCTCGGCCAGATGAAGCGCGGTCTCGGCAACACCCAGCGAATGCATGTAGCGCTTGCGCTTATCCTTCATACGCACATCGAGCAGCTCTTGAATGCGCTTGAGCAGCGCGCGCTCATCGCCCTCAAACTGATCCTCTACCGACAACGTAGACCCCCATCACTCAAAATCTTCTTGACCCAGATCGGTATACAGCCCGCGTTTGCGAATATAGCCGAGCACGGACTCGCTCGTAAGATAGCGCACGCTCATGCCACGGGCAACTCGCTTACGAATGTTGGTCGAGCTAATCGCCAGCGCCGGAATCTGGATATAGCGCACATCAAACGGCAGGCCCGACTCTTTGATTCGGGCACGCGCCGTATCGATATCAAAGCCCGGTCGCGTCGCCGCAATAAACGTGGCAAGCTCGGCGATTCGGCCGGCATCATGCCAGGTCACAATATCGATAATCGCGTCGGCGCCCGTAATAAAGTAGAGCTTTACCTGAGGCGGGTAAAAATCGCGAAGGGCATGCAGCGTATCGGCCGTATAGGTCACGCCCGGACGGTCGATCTCGAAACGGCTCGCCAAAAAAGCCGGATTCGCAGCGGTGGCGAGGACCGTCATGGCATAACGGTCCTCGGCAGGCGTCACCGGTTTGTCGAGCTTAAAGGCGGGAGAGCCGGCCGGCATAAAGAGCACGGCGTCCAAGTCGAGCGACTCGCGTGCCTGCTCGGCGGTAACCAAGTGCCCGTAATGAATCGGGTCGAAGGTGCCACCCATAATGCCGAGCCTAAACTCCTGCCCATCCTTGATAGGCAGCTCAGGCAATCCGACTCCACCGCGCAGCGACATGGCCTACTCGCCCTCCGGGATCTCAACAACGTCGACTTCGGTAGTGTCTTCGGAGCCCTCGGTGGCATCAACCACATCCGCACCCTCGGCCGCTACGTCAATAACCTCAACGCCTTCGCCCTCAAGCTCCTCCTCGTACTCCGAGAAGTCCTCGGCGCCCTCAAAGTCAAAGGCGCGCTGGCAAATGCGGACCTCGTCGCCCGCACGGCAGCCGGCCTTCTCGAGCGCGTCGTCAACACCCATGCGCGCAAACTTATGCTGCAGGTAGATGACGGCCTCCTCGTTTTCCCAGTCGGTCTGGATGACCATACGCTCGATGGCGCGACCGACCACGCGGAAGGCATGGGGCTCTTCCTGAACAATGCGGAAACGCTTCTCACGCTGCAGGCGACGGCGCTCCCACTCATCATCGCGCAGATCGACCGGCTCATCGGAGACAGCCAACTCGGCGCGCAGCTTGGCCACCTGTTCGCCCACGGCAAGCATCAGCGTGTTGAGGCCGGCGCCCGTCACAGCAGACACGGCAAAGAACATATGTCCATCGTCGAGCGCAGCGCGTTTGAGGTCGGCAATCTTGTCAGCCGTGCCCGGCGCATCGCACTTGTTGGCGACGACGATCTGAGGGCGCTCCGAAAGCTCGGCGCCATACTGCTCGAGCTCGCGGTTGATGATGCGATAGTCCTCGATCGGATCGCGATCCTCAAAACCGCCCGTCATATCGACAACATGCATGATAAGTGCCGTGCGCTCGATGTGGCGCAGGAACTGATGGCCCAGGCCACGGCCCTCGCTCGCACCCTCGATAAGACCGGGGACGTCGGCAACGACATAGGAGTACTCGCCGGCACGCACCATACCCAGGTTGGGCACGAGCGTGGTAAACGGATAGTCGGCGATCTTGGGTCGGGCGGCACTCATGCGCGCGATAAGCGAGGATTTGCCCACCGAGGGGAAGCCAACGAGCGCGGCATCGGCCATGAGCTTCATCTCGAGCTCAATCCAGTGCTCCTCAGCCGGCTCGCCCAACTGGGCGAACGCGGGAGCACGGCGCACCGATGTCACAAAGTGCGTATTGCCCAGACCACCGGCGCCACCAGGGGCCACGACAACGCGCTCGCCATCGTGCACCAAGTCGGCAATCTCGAACATCGGGGTCTGCGTCTCGGGGTCGAGCTCGCGCACCACGGTACCCATGGGAACCTTAAGGATCAGGTCCTCGCCGCTCTTGCCGTTGCGGCGGGCGCCCTGACCGTGCGTGCCGCGCTCCGCACGAAAGTGATGCTTAAAGCGGTAATCGATCAGCGAAGACAGCTGAGCATCGGCCTGGATGACGACATTGCCGCCACGACCGCCGTCGCCACCATCGGGGCCGCCCTTGGGGACAAAGGCCTCGCGCCTAAACGACATGCATCCGGCACCGCCGTCGCCGCCGCACACGTTAATGCGGCTGATATCGGTGAACTGTGACAACAGAATCGCCTCCTACAAAAAGAGGGAGACCCTTGAATCCTAAAACTCAAGTGCCTCCCACATATGTGCTCTATGAAGGGTGAATTACGCGTTCGCGAGCGGGCGTACGCTGACCCTGTGCTTGATACCCTTGTGGAACTCAACGGTACCGTCGACCAGCGCGAACAGCGTGTCGTCCTTGCCACGGCCAACGTTCTCACCCGGGTGGATGTGCGTACCGTGCTGACGGACGAGAATCGTGCCCGTGGTTACCGTCTGGCCGGCGAAGCGCTTCGTGCCAAGGCGCTGACCGCGGGAGTCACGGCCATTACGGGAGGAACCGAGTCCTTTTTTGTGTGCCATTGTGTATACCTACTCTTTCGTTACGAGTGTAATCTACTCGGCGACGGGAGCCTCGGCAACAGCCTCGGCCTCTGCCTTGACAGCCTTCTTGGCGCGGGACGTAGCCTGGACCTTAACGATCTTCAGCTTGGTGAGCTGCTGACGGTGACCCTTCAGACGACGATAGCGCTTACGCTTGTGGAACTTGAAGACCAGCTGCTTCTCGCCCTTGAACTGCTCAACGATCTGAGCGGTAACCTTGGCCTTGGCCAGCTTGTCGGGATCGGTGACGATCTTCTTTCCATCGTTGAGGAAGATGACCGGCAGTGTGACCTTGTCGCCCTCATTGCCCTCGATCTTCTCGACGGTGATGACATCGTCGGTGGCGACCTTGTACTGCTTGCCGCCCGTGTTAACGATTGCGTACATGTTTACTTGCCCTTCATGCATCAGTTATTGCAACAGCCGAATATAGTAGCAGGCGATAATACCCCCGTCAACGAGTATGTGGAGCAAATCCACAAGTTCGCACAGGTATGGGGCTGACGAGTCGGCCCTCGTCGTCCTCGCATGCTTGATTCTGACGCTCGACATCGTAGGAGCAGATGGTCACGAGGTCTTGCATACCGGTGGAAACAATAGGTGCATCGACGCCCGGGGTCAAGCCCTGCAACAAAACATCAGCAGCAGAAAGCAAAATCTCCGGACGCATGGAGCCCTCGTTGTCGGCATGGGTGTCGAGCATGAGCACCAGATGGTCCTCACGCTCCCCCGCCGCGAGCTCATAGCCAACGAGCGTATGGTCCAGATCAAGACGCTTGCTCTTTTTGCCGCGCGCATAGTCAATGCCATGACCCACGCGCAGCGTGTCGATCGCAGCGCGCACCTCGTCGGCGCTCACGGGGGCCTCGGGGTCCAGGTGCAAGTCGATGCGGTACGACAGACGCGTAAGTTGAGCCGTCAGCGCCGGCGTGCGCACGTCGATGTAGGCGGCCTCGATGGGTGCCAAATCTGCCGGGGACGCCGCGGCCAGGCGCTCAAAGGCCTCGTCAAGCGCGACGAACTCGGTCATAAACAGGTCATACCACTCGCAGGTCGACGACGTGCCCACGGGCAGCGCCGACGAAAAGCCCACGCGCATATGCGGCGAGAAACCCTGCGTCACGGCATAGGGCAGGCCCGCACGGCGCACGATGCGCTCAATGGTATGGATTAGTTCCAGATGGCCCAAATACTTAAGGCGATCACGCTTGCCGTAGCGAACGCGCAGCCTAAAGAGCGTGGGATTGTCGGTCAAGCGCTCACTCATGCGCGATCACCCATCAATACGTTCTTGGCGTGGAGCGTGGGACAGATTCCGCAGCCGGTGCACGACGTGCGGGTGCAATCGGGCGTCGTGACGCCCTCGAGCGAACGGCGGTATTCGCGCTCGAGGAAGCCGCGCGAGCAGCCGGGGCTCACGTGCTCCCAGGGCAGGCGCCAGTCCAGCTCGTAGGGCAGGTGCACCAGCTCGTTGAGGTCGATGCCGTTTTTGGCAGCGGCCTCCTTCCAGTTGTCGAGCGAGAAGTGCTCCACCCAGGCGTCGAAGCGCGAGCCCGCACGCCAGGCGTCGATGATGACCGGCGTCATATCGCGACCGGCACGGGAGAGCGCAGCCTCGACAAGCGAGGTCTCGGCATCGTGGTAATGCACGCGTACGGCGCGGTTGCGCACGCTCGTGATGAGCAGCTTTTGGCGGCGCTTGACGTCGTCGTAATCGAGCTGCGGGCACCACTGGAAAGGTGTTGCCGCCTTGGGGATAAAGACCGAAACAGAGATAGACACCGAGATAGACCCGCGGCGCGCCTTGGGCACCACGGAGCGGCCGAGCTCCAGCACGTGATCGGCCAGGTTGGCGATAGCCACGATGTCCTCGTCGCGCTCGCCGGGAAGGCCCATCATGAAGTAGAGCTTCATGCGGTTCCAGCCGGCCTCGAAGGCTGCCTTGGCCGCGCGATCCAAGTCCTCCTCGGTCACGTTTTTGTTGATGATGTCGCGCATACGCTGGCTGCCCGCCTCGGGCGCGAATGTCAGGCCGCCCTTCTTTTCGCCGGCGACCGACTCGGCCATATCAACGCCAAACGAGTCCAAGCGCTGCGACGGAATGGACACGCGAATGCCCGTGTCCTCCAGGCGACGGTTGAGCCTACCGAGCACGTCGCGGATGCAGGAGTGGTCGGTCGTCGAAAGCGAGGTAAGAGACACCTCGTCATAGCCAGTCTTTTCCAAGCCCTGGATCACCGATGACACAATCTGGTCGGCCGAGCGCTCGCGTACCGGACGATATGTCATGCCGGCCTGGCAAAAACGGCAGCCGCGGGCGCAGCCACGCAGGATCTCGATAGACAGGCGATCGTGGACGAGCTGCGCATACGGCACGCACGACTGAGAAAGCGGATTGGTGGCACCAAAGTCCTCGACGACGCGCTTGTAGACTACCGGCGGGACGTCCTTGCCCTCGCGCGGCACGGTGTAGCCATGCGGCGAGCAGGGCCCGTCATGGCGTACCTCATACAGGGACGGCACATAGGTACCGGCGACCGTCGCGAGCTGCTCGACAATCTGAGCGCGCGAGACGCCCTCGTCGCGCAAGCGGCGATGCAGCTGGCAGATCTCGAGCAGCGACTCCTCGCCCTCGCCAATAAGGATGGCATCGAAAAATGCCGCGTACGGCTCGGGGTTATACACCGAGGGACCACCGGCAATGATGATGGGATCGTCCTCGGTACGGTCGGCAGCCAGCAGCGGAATGCCGGCGAGATCGAGCGCTTCGAGAAAGTTCGTCACAGCCATCTCGTGCGGCACGTGCATGCCGACGATGTCGAACGAGGCCACGGGCGCTGCGCCCTCGAGCGACAGCAGCGGAATCCCCGCCTCGCGCATGGCATCGCCCATATCGGGCCACGGCACATAACCGCGCTCGCAGGAGATGCCCTCGGCCTGATTAAGGATGTTGTAGAGAATGGCGATGCCCTGATTGGGCAGACCGACCTCATACACGTCCGGATAGATCATGCAGCAGCGATAGTCGGCATCGGCCTTTGAGAGCGTGCCCCACTCGTGGTCGATATAGCGACTCGGCTTTTCGACCTTGGCGAGCAGCGGCTCGATCAGATGAAAACAGTCTTGGTATGCAACGCGCAACAGAAAACCCCTAAGCAGCGAGATCGGATGCGTCTTGGTAGGACGCCATAGGACGGGTAGCGCCGGCGACCGTGGTAACCAGGTCGCGAACGCGCGAGAACGTGGCAGCAGCGACCTCGTTGGCGCGGCTGTAGTCCACATCGCGCTCGTAGAGCGACACGAGCGCGCGGCCCATGCCATAGGTACCCGCGGCGGCGGTAAGCGCCTTAACGGCAAAGCCGATGTGCGGCGTCTGCTTCACCAATGCGCGGGTGACGGCGCGAATCACCAGACCGCCGGCGAGCACGCCCGCGACCTCATAGCCGCGCTCGGGCTTTATGCCGCGCCCAAAGATGGCCGCCAGCTCAAAGAGCATGCCCACCTGCGCCAGCGCCATCACGGGATAGTCGGCACCCGGCAAAAACACCAGGGCGCCCGTCGCCATGTTGGTGAGCGCGCACGAGGTAATGATGCGATTTGCCGCCGCGATGCGCATAAAGGCAAAGTTGGCGGCAAAAGCCGTCTCCTTGTCCGTACGGTCGAGAATCCAGCGGGCAAGCGTCTCGAGCAGATAGGTCTTATCGGTAGCCGCCACCACGCCGAGCATGGGCGTGGATTCCTCAACGAACGGCACCTCGACGGCGGACTCGGCAAGCACGCATACGGGCGCGCCGGCAATCACGAGCTCCTGCACAGCACTCTCCAGGCTGTCGGATCCGCACGAGAGGACCAGCACCACGTCGGTATCGGCCTTGGGAACGATACGGTCCTCCCCCAGACGATCAACACGCACAATGCCCGAAGTCGTCTGCGGCACAAAGGCATCGCGCACCGTCTCGACCAAAAAGCGAGACGCAGTCGAATCAAGGTAAACCGAGACACGCACCGGTGTATCGGAATCCTTCTTAACAGACGCGCCCATCTTAAAAGCGCTGGTCAACTTATCTACGGGAATCTTCATGGCAAACCCCTCCAGCGGTTACGCGGCGCCCGAACGATGCCGCCATATGGATTGTACGATACCCACCGTCAGCAACTGAATCATCATCGACGACGAACCAAAACTAATAAACGGCAGCGGAATACCGGTAATCGGCATCATGCCAATGCACATGCCGATGTTCTCGAAGGTCTGGAACGCCCACATGCCGACGATACCCACGCACGATAGGCGCAAGAACAGTGACTCGCACTTAAAGGCAACGCGGATCGTCGAGAAGATCAGCAGCACGTAGAGGCACAGGAGCAAAAAGGAGCCGCAGAAGCCGAACGTCTCGGACAGGAAGGCGAAGACGAAGTCGGTGTGGAACTCGGGCAGAAAGCCGCCGGCCGACTGCGTCGCGTGGCCCAGGCCCTTACCAAAGAAGCCACCCGAGCCGACGGCAATGAGCGACTGCTGCAGGTTGTAGGCATCATCCGAATCGGCTTTGTCGGGGTTGATGAAGACTGTCAGACGGTTCATCTGATACTGCTTGATAAGCACGTCGTGGCCAAGGAGCGAATCAAAGACCGAGTCGAGCGCCAAGATGAGCGCAATCAAACCAACCAGAAGGGCCAAGGTCGACAGCACCCATTCGCGGCGTGCGCCGCTCATGCAGATGACGATGGCACCCGAGACCAGCACGACCAGGCCCGAGCCCAAGTCGCCCATGGCGACGACGGCCAAAAACGGGACGGACAGCATACCGCAGAGCTTGACGTAGTCGCGAACGGTATCGATGCGGCCGTTGTATTGCGAGCCAAGCGTGGCCATAAAGAAAATGGTGATGAGCTTGGCGAGCTCAACGGGCTGGAAGGTCAGGCCGATACCGGGGATCTTGATCCAGCCCGTCATGCCCAGACCGCCCGTATAGGACAGACCCGGAATCTTGGGCGAGAAGATCACAATAAGGTCAATGACGAGCAGCGCCGTCGAGAAATTGGAAATGCCACGCAGGTCGGTACGCCAGACGAGCACCGCCAGCACCGCACCAATGCCAATGCCCAGCAGGTGGCGCGAGAACGAGGCATCGGCCTTAAACTGCGAGGCCGACCAAATGATGATGGCGCCATAGGCAACGAGCGCGACGGTAGCCAGCAGCACACCGATGTGTACCTTCTGGCGGAACGTGCCGCGCGAGGCCGAGAGCTGCTTGTTGACGCGGTCCAGGCTGCTGCGAGAGCCGGTTTTGGTTGAGCGGAACAGGTCCGCCGGCGAAAAGTCCATCGCAACCTCCTATCGAACCGAGGAATCGCCCGTGGCCGTCGACGTGTCGGGCTCGTCATAAATCGCACCGAGGACATCGCGCACGACGTGCAACGCGGTATCGGAGCCGCCACCACCCTGTTCCAAGACGGTGACAATCACGTACTTGGGGTCATCGGCCGGCGCGTAGGCGCAAAACCACGCGTAATCGTCCTCGCCGCTCTTCTCGCCCGTGCCGGACTTGCCGTAGACCGTGGGGGTCAGGGAGTTAAAGTGCGCGGCGGTCGAAGTCGACGCGGAGTAAATCACGTCGTGCATGCCATTGCGAACAAGAGCCAAATCCGAACCGCTGTTGATCTTGGCCTGAAGGCGTTTCTTTTTGCCTTTGCCGTTGTACTTGTAGGCGTCGCCGTCGCCATCGCGCGACACCGCCGACAAAAACACATGCGGCACATACTGCTTGCCGCCGTTGGCAAGGCCCATGTAGGCGCAGGCCATCTGCAGCGGCGTCACCAAAATGTCGCCCTGCCCGATGGCGATGTTCGTCATATCGCCAGCGTTCCATTTGCGGTCTTCGGCAGAGGCATCGGTAAAGTACGACTCTTTCCACTCGGCATCGGGAATGCGGCCGGCACCCTCACTCGGCAGATCGATACCGCAGGTCTTGCCCAAGCCCCAGCGACGAAAGACCTCCTGCAGGCCCTCGGGGTGCTGGTCATTGTAGAAAAACGCCTTGCCCATATCGTAGAACACGGGGTCGCAGGAATTGGCGATACCGGACTGCAGCGTCATCGTGCCGTGGCCGGAGTGCAGCCAGCAGTATTTTCCCCAAGATTTGCCCAAGCCGGTCCAATATCCCGTGCAGTTGGTCGTTTGACTCGAAGTGTACGTGCCAAACTCAAGGCCAGCCAACGCCGAGAGGGGTTTGATGGTCGAGGCGGACATGTACTGGCCGCTAATGGCACGGTTGAGCAGCGGATGCGAACCCTCGTCATCGTTGAGCTCGGTCCACACGTCGTTGGAGACGCCGCCGATAAACACCGAAGGATCGAACTTGGGCTCGCTGGCCATGCCCAGAATCTCGCCGTTATTGGGGTCGAGGCACACCACGGCACCGTTGCCGGCGTCGCTGTGGCCTGTGGTCTTAGCGAGCTCAATGGCACTTGCAAGCGCCGTCTCGCAGGCTTGCTGAATCTTGAGGTCAAGCGTGAGCTTAATGTCGGAGCCGGCCTTGGCGGGCACGGCGCCGGCCTGACCGGTCACGTTGCCCGAGGCATCGACCTTCACCGTCTGCTCGCCGCGAATACCCTGCAGCAAGTTCTCGTAGTAGCTCTCGACGCCCGCCTGACCCACGATATCGCCCGACTGGTACGTAATCTGACCGGCGGCGCTATCGTTATCGCCCGAAGCCTTCTTGTTCTGCGCCTCGAGCTGCTCGGAGGTAATGGTGCCGGTATAGCCCAAAATGTGACAGGCCGTCTCGCCGTACGGGTACTGGCGCTCGGTGCGCTCGGCAATCTTCACACCCGGGAACTCGCCGGCATGCTCCTTGATATAGGCAACCGTGGAGCGGCGCACGTCCGTCGCGATGGTGTGCAGGCTCTGAGCGCCCTCGGAATTGTCCTGGATATTGCGCAGCACCGCGACGTAGGGCATACCGAGCACGTTGGCAAGATGGCGCACCAGCACGGTGTCATCGGCCAGGTCGCGATAGGCGACAACGGCAAGTGACGGACGGTTTTGCACCAGCGCTATGCCGTTGCGGTCGAGAATACGACCGCGCACAGCCGGCGTGGTGACGGTACGCGTCTGGTTGCTCTTGGCCTGCTTGTCGTAGTAGTCCGACGAGACCATCTGCATACCCCACAGCTTGACGGCGAGCGCGGCGAACATCGCTCCCACGCCGGCGGTGAGGATGGAGAAGCGACCCTTGAAGGCGGTCGCGGCAGTATTACCCTCGCCCTCGGTGGCGCGCGGGGCCGTTCCATGCTGTGTATCGTAGGTAAAACGGGAATCGCCGCGTCGCATGATGACCAGCGCGACCACAATGGCCACGACCAGCACGATACCGGCGATAATAACCGTCATCTGGGAAGACATCTACGGGCCTCCCCTATTTGAGTTTGCGGGTCTTGGGCTTAAAGCGCATGCCCGTCTGATGACCACCGCGTGCGGAGAATCCGTAACCGGACTGCGGCACGACACCGGACATCAAGAACGGGATGGCAACCAGACCCGTCAGGATCGAAGACGGCAGGGCGTGGCCAAAAACAGCCACCACAAAGCTCGTCTCCAAACCCATAAACAGCAAGATGATGCTGTAGACCACGTTGATGGCAAGCGCGAAGGCGCCCACGGTAATACCGCGTGCGCTCGGGGAGCCGCCTGTCTGACCGGCCGCGCTATGCACCAGGGCAAAACTGCCCACCGTCAGCAGCAGCGACATAACGCCCACCGGAACGGCAGCGGAAAGATCATAGAACAGGCCGCTGCAAAAACCGCAGACGACAGCCCGCGTGGGATCGCCCGAGAACACGCTCAGGCACACCAGGATAATCATAAAGTTGACGCGACCGCCCGCAATGGAGATCTGCGGCGCCAGGCCCGCCTGCAGCAGCACGCACACAATCGCGGCGATTACAAACGTGCGGGAGCTCGCCCCCTGCTCGTGTAGATCCATGGGCATGCCCCCTATTCACTCGAGCCGGAATCGGTCGTCTCGGACGTGTCGGAACTGTCATCCGAGCCATCGTTCTTCGTCTTGGTCGCAGCATCGCGCGACGTTCCCTGCGGCGTGCTATTAGCGGTGCTCACGTCCTCGTCCGAGGCCGACTGTTCGTCGGTCAGCGAGGTAATGACGAGCACCTCCTCGTTATTCTCTGCCGTGGTCTGGGCGCGTACGACGATGGTGTAATACACATCATTGGCCGACTTCTCCACCGAGGAAACGGTGCCGAGCGGCAGGCCCTTGGGGAACACGCCGCCAATGCCAGAAGTCACGATGATGTCGCCCACTTTGACGTCGGAGTCGACGCTCACGTACTCAAGACGAAGCGTACCGTCAGCCTGACCCTGCAGCATGCCCTGGGCGCGCGTATCCTGCACCATAGCCGACACGCCCGAGTTCTCGTCGCCAATCAGCCGTACGGTAGAGGTCTTGGCCGATACCTCGATAATCTGGCCGATAACACCGGCAGAACTCGTCACGGGCATGTTGATGGTAAGGCCGTCGGCAGATCCCTTGTCGATGGTAACGGTCGAGGTCCAGGCATCGCCCGACGCACCGACAATACGAGCAGCGGTCGACTTAAGGTTGTAGGTCGATTGCAGCCCAACTAGGCCCTCCAGGCGCTCGGCAGTCTTTCGAGCCTCGGAAAGCTCTGCGACCTTAGAGGTCAGCACCTCGTTTTGCTTCTTGAGGTCAGCGAGCGACTCCTGCGAAGCCGTGAGGTTGGAAAACACGTTGCCGATCGCGTTGAAGGGAGCCGCCACGGCCGAGCTCAAAAAGCGCACCGGCGAGGTAATCGTCGTTACACCCGAGCGCACAGCATGAATCGGCCCGGCCTCGCCCTCACGGATATAAAACGTGAGCAGCAACACCGAAATCAGGCTGAAAACAATCAACGGGCGCATACCCGTTGATTGTCGCTTGGTATTCAGATTTGGAGAGAAACCCGAAAATCGTGCCAAATGGAATCCACCTTTTGGAAATTAAGCATTGGTTTGGACGAAGCCACCGTCAAAGGCGTTGGCCTCGAGCACGCGGGCGCAGCCGTTTACGACGTTATCGAGCGCCGTGGGGCTGACGTTGACCGAAACACCGGTCTCGTCGCGCAGGCGCACGTCGAGGCCGCGCAGCAGCGCACCGCCGCCGGTCAGAAGAATGCCGTAGTACATAAGGTCCGAGGCAAGATCGGGCGGCGTGGCGTCCAGAGCGTCCTTAACGGCCTTGGCCATCTCGTCGAGCGGCTTGTTGAGCGCGCGACGAATCTCCTCGCTCTCGATGCGCACGGTCTTGGGCAGGCCCGTGATAACGTCGCGACCGTTGACCTCGACGTCAAGCTCATCCTTGAGCGGCACGGCGGAGCCGACCTTAATCTTGATGTCCTCGGCCGTGCGCTCGCCGATAGCCAGGTTGTAGGCATCGCGAACATGGGTGAGGATAGCCTGGTCGAACTCGTCGCCGGCAATGCGGATGGACTGCGACACGACAATACCGCCCATAGCGATAACGGCGACCTCGGTGGTGCCGCCGCCGATATCGATGACCATGGAGCCCGTAGGCTCCTCGACGGGCAGGTCGGCGCCGATGGCGGCCGCCATGGGCTCCTCGATCAGGTAGGCCTGGCGAGCGCCGGCCTGGATCGTGGCCTCAAAGACGGCGCGCTTCTCGACCGACGTGACGCCGGAGGGAACGCAAACGACAACGCGCGGACGCGGAGTCCACGGATAGCGCTTCCCGGAAGCCTTGTCGATAAAATAGCGAAGCATGGCCTCGGTGACATCGAAGTCAGCGATGACGCCGTCCTTAAGGGGACGAACGGCCACGATGTTGCCGGGCGTACGGCCGAGCATGCGCTTGGCCTCGATGCCGACTGCCAGGATGCGCTCGTCGTTCTTGTCGATAGCGACAACGGAGGGCTCGCGGATGACGATGCCCTTGCCGCGCACGGAGACGAGCGTATTGGCGGTGCCGAGGTCGATGGCTAGATCGCCCGCATAGCTACCGAAGAACATATCCATCAAAGAAAACAACGCAACTCCTGATGTGTTGGATGATTGCTGGAAAACTACTAGCCCATCATACTAGCGCAAGCCCGGCACCTCACTTGCGGTGAAGCGCCGGGCAGAGCCAAATCCCATAAGGTCACTACTGGTTGTCAGCGGCCGAGAAATCGATATCGAAGGAGGAAACGGCCCAGCCGATATGGTTGTCGGAGCGCACGAATTTAACGGTGTACTCCTGCTCGCCGCCCTTGGACAGCGAAGCCTTCACCTTGGCGGTGGTCTCGGTCATGGACTGATCCATGCCCTCGATGGAGACGGTGGCGCCCTGCGGGATCGAGGAGATGATCATCGCCTTGGCGTCCTCGGACAGGCTCGAGGCCAGGCAGGACTCGGCCTTGGCGGTATCGCCGTCACCGGCAGCCTGGAACAGGTCGGTGATGACGGACTCCTGCGAGGGGTAGCCCATGCCGCGCGTATAAGCATAGCCAAGACCGCCGGCAGCGATCACGATGAGCAGAAGCAGCACCAGGAAGATCTTAAGACCCGTGTGGCGGTGGCGACGACGAACCTTGGCCTGTTTGCGGTCCTGCTGGACCATCTCGGACTCGGACAGCGTAAAGAAACCGGTGTCCGAGGGATCGGGCATAAACTGGCCGGTCGCGCCCGTAGGATCGAGCGGATCGACGGCAGGAG
>CAJMRJ010000035.1:0-14244 GCA_905215865.1 uncultured bacterium
GCCTCGGCCTCGGCGATGGCGTTCTGCACGCCCATGTTCTCGAGCGCGGCGTCCTTGTCCGCCACGTGCACGGCCACCTGCGCCTGCGGCAGCAGCTTGCACGGAGCCGTGAGCTGCGAGAGCGTCTCACGCTCGGCACGAATCACTTCCATCACGCGCAGCGAGGTCATAATGCCGTCGCCCGTGCGCTCGATATCGCCAAAGATCGTATGGCCCGTCTGCTCGCCGCCCAGGCTGTAGCCGCCCTCGCGCATCTTGGCATACACGTGACGGTCGCCCACGCCGCTGGTCACGGCGCTCAGACCGGCAAGCTCCAACGACTTGATCAGGCCAAAGTTGCTGGCAATCGTCGGCACCACGGTACCGCCCGAAAGGCGACCGTGTTTGTTCAGATACACGCCGCACACGTACAGGATCTGGTCGCCGTCTACCACGCGACCGCGCTCATCCACGGCCAGGCAGCGGTCGGCATCGCCATCGTAGGCAAAACCCACGTCCAGGCCCTGCTCCACCACATGGCGCTGCAGGCGCTCCATATGCGTGGAGCCGCAATCGACGTTGATGTTAAAACCATCGGGCGCGGCATTGATCACGCGCACGTCGGCACCCAGCGCATCGAACACCGGCTTGGCCGCCGAGGAAGCCGAGCCGTTGGCGCAGTCGATACCGATCTTGACGCCCTGCAGCGAAAAGTTCGCACTTGCAATGAGCGAAGCAATGTAGCGGTTGCGGCCCTGCATGTAGTCCAACGTGGCACCGATGTGGTTGCCCGTGGCCAGCGGAACTTCGCTCTTGCCATCGATGTAGTCCTCGATGAGCTCCAGCACGTCCTCGTCCATCTTAAAGCCGTCGCTGTTGACTAGCTTAATGCCGTTATCGCAAAACGGGTTGTGGCTCGCGCTGATCATGATGCCGCAATCGAAGCAGCCTTCCACAGTCTGATGCGCTACGCCCGGCGTGGGGATCACGTGCAGCATATAGGCGTCCGCACCGCTCGCGACCAGGCCGCTCACCAGCGCCGCCTCAAACATATAACTCGAGCGACGCGTGTCCTTGCCCACGATCACGCGTGCCTTGCGCTCGCGGTTGGCGCCGTAATACCAGCCCACAAAACGGCCAATCTTATAAGCGTGCTCTACCGTCAGCCCAACGTTGGCCTCACCGCGAAAGCCGTCGGTGCCAAAGTACTTCATGCGCTCTCCTTACAAAATAGGGGCGGACAGATTGCCTGTCCGCCCCAAAATGGTACTCGATTATCTGCACTACCAGAAAAACCCTACGCCGACGCGCTGTCGCGAGCCGCCTGGCATGTAGGAGTCTGACGCAGCGTAAGCGGCTTGTCCCCCGCCTCGGCCGACGTGGTCAGCGTATACGTGATCGTCGTCGTCTCGCCAGCATGCAGGTCAACGGTTCCTGAATAGCAGGGAACTCCGTGCCAAGTGGCAGCGAACAGTCCAAACTGAGTCCCCTCGACGGTTAGATCGGTAATGCTGCCGCCTGTCGGCGCAAACAGTGATACATACAAGCGCTCATCGTCACGCGAGGTCCCAGGCGCACTGGCCGCTACGTAGTCGGGCAGCTTACCTGCCTCCTCCTGCGTCATGATGTTCGTCAGGGTAACGGTGATGCGATACGAGCAAGCGCCGTCGCCGTTCTTCACGCCCTGACCAATCTGCGTATCGGCGTTCAGATACCAGTCGAGCTTGGAGAAGCTCAGGTTGTTAAAGTAGACACCAGCAACGGGATCTTCACTCGGGTCATCCGGATCGGGCAGTGAGGCGTCGATGTTCATCTCCTTGATAGCGTTCTGCTCGTCATCGTTTTTCATCCACGCGATCAGGCGGCCCTCTTCGGCACCGCGCTCAACGGCGCTGACAAGGTTCGCGACATCGACGTCGCCGATACCGCCAAGGATCTTGTCAAAGGCAGCGCTGGCGACGGATGCAAAGATGCCGTCCGACTCCTCGACCGGATAGTTCCAGTACACATCATGCATAAGCACCTTCGCCGCGTTAGTACCGTCAACGACTGTACCGTCGGGCAGTGAAACATTACCCACGAGGCCCAACAGATACTGCAGGAATACCGGATCGATACCAATGACGCCATCGACGTCCTGACCATATTCAGACTTCCACAGTGCGGCGACACGCTGCGAATTACGGGGCCAGTCGGGCGAATAGGTGTTGCCCGAGATGTATAGGTTGCTGTGGTCACCAAACAGCGTCTCATCTTCTTCGTCGACGCTCTCAACCGCCTCGTCTTTGCTGCGCGCAATGCAGGGAACAAACTCGCCAATCGACATCTGGCCGTCGGTGACCGAAATCAGACCCTGCGAACCGCCAAAGCCGCCGCAGGCACGAATCTCGACGTTGTTCATGGCGTACATAAGGTAGTTGCGCGTCTGGCCGTTGGCGCCGAGCATCTGGGGAAGGACGGGGGCGACCTTCTCCGCCGCGTCAACCGCGCCGTTGAGGGTGGCAAAGCCGTCCTTGGCCTTATCGACCAGCTCGGTCACCTGGGAAATATGAGTATCGCCAATGCCCTGGACCTTCTCGTTGGCGCTCTTGAACACCTTCGAGCTGCTGGAAAGCGAATCGGCGACCGCCTGCAGCGCGGACACGTTAATCATGCCGTCCTGGAACAGCTTGCCGGGCGTAGCCTGCGAGAGGTTATCGGCCATGGGAACCAGCGCATTGCTCGAGACATCGGACAGGGCGTCAATCATGGTGCGGGCCGCATTGATATCGCTGCCATACACCGGGATAAACGAAGCCGCCGCCCACAGCGGGCTCGAGGTCTCCGCCTTCATGCTGTTACAGAGCTCATCGATCTTCTTCGCGTCGTCAGGCAGCGTCGAAAAATCGCCCGACGTGACCTTGTCCTTAAGGCCACCGACGATCTCGACAGCCTCCTTCGCTTCGCTCTTTACGGTCTTTGCCGAGTTAAGCAGCATAAAGCCGCTTGCGCCAAGCGCAGCGAGAAGCACCGCGACTACAGCGGCAATAATGGCGCCGGTGTGACGCTTTTTGCGCTCGCCCTTGCGATGGCGATGACGGACCAGACCGTCAGAGGTCGAACTCGACGAAGCGTCGCTACCGTAGTTCAAGCCAAAATCGTAATAATCTTACTTGGAACCCGAGCCCGCAAACTCGGCACCGCTATCATCCAGGCGGGCAAACGTGCCAGTCTCGGAGGCGCCGGTGTAAATCGTGCCAAGGTTACCCGTAAGCCCCGCGCCACCGGCAGAGGGAGTATTGTTGGCGGCCTTGTCGGCATTAACGTTCCCGGCGGCATTCGCGGCGTTGGCAGCACCTGCGTTGTTCGCGGGTACCGAAGGAGCCCCGCTCGGCTGCGACGTGGAGGTTGCACCGCCCGCAAAGACATTCCCTCTTGCACGGCCGGTCTTTTTTGCCTTTTGAGACTGCTCGTACAGAGCGGTAAACATCGCCGTCTCGCCCGGGGACACGCGCTTACCGGAACCGCCCTGTCCAGCGCCGCCCGGCGTGCCGGCCTTACCAGCCCCGTTCGGACGCGGCGGAACTGCAGGGCGGCCGCTATCGCTGCCCTTAAAGTGATTACCAGCCATAAAGAAATCCTCGCAATTGAGTCGCAATGAAAAAGTCCATAACGTTGCTAGTTTATGGCATTTTGAGCATCGACAGCTAAACTCCAGACACGGACATCAATTGGCGAAAATGCGGCACAACACCTTTTCTG
Organism: uncultured bacterium; assembly: GCA_905215865.1. Taxonomy (GTDB): domain Bacteria; phylum Actinomycetota; class Coriobacteriia; order Coriobacteriales; family Coriobacteriaceae; genus Collinsella. Next base: position 3,721 of record CAJMRJ010000035.1, read on the forward strand.
TCTTGGCGGCGGCGCTAGCTACACCGTAAGGAACATCATCACGATGATCATGGCAAAGCCGATAAGGTCGGTCGGCAAAAACACCGTCCCCAGCATAACGGCGCTGGTGATGGTCGCCGAAACCGGCTCCACAGTTCCGATGAGGCTCGCGCGCACGGAGCCGATGTCCTTAACGCCCTGCATATAAAGCATGTAAGCAAAAAACGAGCCGATAACCACGAACACCGCGAGCGCCTCGATGCCGGCAGCGTCGAGCGCCGGCATATGCGCCCAGGGCTGCACGAAGACGCACGAGACCACGCCCGCCGTGAGCATTGCCGAGCCCGTGACGATGGGGCTACCGTATTCGGGCAGGATCTTGGCGGGAATCACCGCCATACACGCGGCGCTGACCGCACACATAAGACCTGCTGCCAGGCCAAGCGGCGAGATATTCAGGCTGGTGGGGTCGCCGCCGGTGGCGATTAAAAAGGTTCCACCCAGAGCTAGGCCAATGCCGATGACTTCGCGAGTACGCGGCATGCGGCGATCGATCACGCAGGTGTAGCCCATGATGATAACGAGCTGCAGGCACTGGAGCACCGTCGCGGTTCCGGCGTTCGTCAGGCGCACGGCCGAAAGATAGCAAAACTGGTTGAACAGCAGGCCAAAGGCGGTAAAGAGCAGCAGCTGCTTGCGATCGGCGGGTGTGGTCCAGAGCTTAATCAGGCGCTCGCGGTCGCGCGTAACAACCACGGCCATAAAGAGTAGACCGGCGAGAATCTGACGCACGCTCATAAGCCACAAGGTGTCGACGTGGTAGGTATCGAACAGAAAGCTCGCGCTGGTGCCCGAGAAGCCCCAAAACGAACCGCCCACCAGCGTAGCCAAGACGCCCGTGATCATCTTGCGCGACGACGCATCGTTAAGGCGGTCGCGCCAGGCGCGGCGGGTGCTACGGCTGAGCTCGTCGGTGCCCTCGGGCACATCAATGTTCGATATATCGGTCATCGGCACCGAAGCCCCTGCGCCTTCGACCTGCTCGACACACTCTTTGCTCATTCCACTCCCCCGAAACAGCCTGGAAACAATTCGGCTTACCTTACCACGGCGAAGGCACCAGCTGGAGGCTTGTCCGCTTATCGGTAGGACAATTCCGCAGGCGTCTTTCCATAGCTCGATACCGCAATGGCCTTGCATTATGCGACAGCCAAATCGCGGCAGCAGGCTCTTTTGAAATGGATGCGACAAAGCCCCCGAATTCCACAATGTAAGCGATTTTTAAAAATGTTCTTGCCACCGAGTTCAGGCTCCGTTATATTATCCCTTGCGCGCTTGCGCACCCTTGATCGGGCGTTTAGCTCAGGGGGAGAGCGCTTCCCTGACACGGAAGAGGTCAGAAGTTCAAATCTTCTAACGCCCACCAAATGTTCGCAGCTCAGAGGCTATGTCCTCTGGGCTGTTTTGTTTTATGTCGCCAAATCCGCCGGCAGTTCCAACCGCCCAACTAGCCAAAAGCCGACCATCTACTTGCCGATCTATCCATCGACATAACCAATCAGTCCGCACCGCAACTTCTCAGCAAAACGCCGCGATGTCTGTGCCCTGCGGTATCCTTGAGTCACTTGCACCTGCAGCACCAAGGAGCCGCCATGCGCACCGAGCTCGATGTCCCCTTTTCGCACAAAGAAGAAGCCAAGGCGCTGGGCGCCAAATGGGACCGGACCAAGAAGATCTGGTATGTACCCAGCGGCGTCAACCCCGAACCCTTTGCCGAGTGGCTGCCCGGTGTTGACCGATCCGACCCCTCAGCGCCGTATATATATCTAGTACTGGGCAAGCGCGAGTGCTGGAAGTGTCACAAAGAGACCTCGGTCGCGGCCTTCGGCATTCCCTATCGAACCGATAACGACGAGAGCATCGCCATCGCGCACGCGCCTAACGAAGCCGGGCACATTGCCATCGACACGGCCAGCGCCAACGCACTCGCCATCGTGTCCACTCTTGGCTGCGTGCCGGGCGAGATCCGCGACTACCTTCATAAGCGCTGCGGCTACAAGCCCGTAGGCGCGCGAGCCTCCAAAGCCCCGTCGCTCGGCAACACGTGCACCAGTTGCGACGCGCTGCAAGGCAGCCGCTATCTGTTCGAGGAGCCCTCGTCCCCGTTTGCCCTCACTGCCATCAACAAGCTACCGGCACTGGAGTTTGTGCGCGTCGAAGTTGCCGGCGTCTTTGGCGTCCCGGCCACGCGCACCAATTTTGACCAGGCGCTCTTTACCTGGGCACGCGACCACCACGCCGGGTTCCACAAGACCCTGTTCGAGGGAATCTACCTGTAGGGCAAGGCTCGAAAATCGAGTCCAGATATCCTCGAAAATCGAGTATGCACAGGTAGTTGAATTGCCGACTCGAAGGCTACAACCCCAGGATGTGCTCTAGATAGCCTTTGTTAAACCAGAACGATTGCCTGGTCATCCAACGTCCATCGGGCAACTCGTAGGCGTTCCTCGCAATGTCGCCGATTTCGGTTCCGTCGGCGAATCTGTACGCAGCTTTTGAGGTATGCGGGCGAACGTGGACAATCGGGTTGTCCGCCATACCGGGCAGATTGTTGGTCACCTTGAGCTTTCCACTCGCGTCCCGATACGGACTGAGCTTAACGCCCTCACGAATTACCTTGCGAGTCTCATCCCAGCAGGCCTTTGCGGGGCCCTCGATTTCGTTTGCCGGCATTGCCCAGAATAGGCAGCGGTCAAGACGCCACTCCCCCTCGTGGTCCTCACGGAACACGACAAAGAAGAAACGGTTGGTCTCAAGGCGCGCACGGAAGGATGACGTTTCCCAATCCTCATTGATTAGCTGCTTAAACTCAAACGGAGGGAAAGACATTGCCTGCTCGATGTGTCCCCTCTTATTAACGCGACAAACGCGGACGTTAATCCCAGCCTTAACGAACTCCTCGGCAGCATTGCTTTTAATTCCGAGCATTCGATAAACGAGTGTCGTCCATTGCGCCTTGTTTCCCGTGTATTCCAGGCCGTACTGCTCTGCAATCTGGCGATCGGTTTCACCATAGTGGCGCTCGATAAGCGCAGTAACGTAGCTTTCGAAATCAATGGACTTGTCGCCGGCCTGGACGATACTCTCGCCAATACGCGGAGCACCGAGAACATAGGTATGAAGCACATAGTCCATGTACGAGCGCTTGAGTGAGAAGGCACGACGCTTCGCGCGACGGTGCTCGATCTCGCCCGTATCGGTGTTGAAGTACTCGTAATACTGGTCAACCCACATCGTCGCTTCGGTTGCGCCCCTTGTGCAGGCGCCCAAGTAGGTGGTCATGCCCTCCGACAGCTCGTCCGCGCGACCATCCTGAATGTACGAAATGATCTTCTCGTAGTCGGCGCGAATGATCTTCATATCCTCTTCGGGCAGACGAACCATGACTGCACGCTCAATGCGCTGGTCGTATTTGTCGATGGAGCGGTCACGGCCGTAGTAGATCAGCAGGATATTGCTGAGCTTGGTCTTGAGATGCGAGCTGTCGTAGTCGAGCGAAACGGGACGGTCGTAGGGAATCATCGTCAAGACAAGACGCTCGCCGGCAGACTTGCGACCATCCTTGAGCACGTCGAAGCATGTTGCCTTGAGTTCCACACCCGCCTCGGGAAAGTCCGGCCGATCGTCGCTGTTGGCTTTGTAGCCAAAGTAACGCTCCTCGATCAGGGTTCCCATACCGCCCTTGTACTTCTTAGACCCAAAGTCCTTGGGCGCACTCTCCCCCTCCGGCGCAATGCCAAGCTCGAGAATATCGCGAAACGTCATCCCGTCGAGATTGGCAGCATACCGCTCAATGCTTGAGGGGTCAGAAAAATCAGTATCGTCAAGCATGCTCTTGAAATCGAGGTGCTTCTTGGACATGGCAAATCCTCTCGAAATAAGACATGATCTAACACGTATGCTACTGTAAATTCGGGTTATACCGTGAAGATCCCCTAAGGGATCTTCCATTTGCAACCCGATTTCTGTACCCTTGATCTTTGCATTTGCAGCGATTTGGGGGAGTGAGTATGTCAGAGGTCAAAATCGCCGAGCTTTTTGCTGGCGTCGGCGGATTTCGTTTGGGCCTCGAAGGCTACGCTGACCCTCGTTATCCAGATTTCTACATGAAGCCCGCCGGACCCTTTCGCACCATTTGGGCCAATCAGTGGGAACCACCCGGAACCAAGGCTCGTCAGTTCGCGGCACGCTGCTATATGGACCGCTTTGGCGAGGATTCCGTAGTCAACGAAGATATCAATAAAGTCCTGGAACAGGCTGAAGCCGGAGAGGTTGAAATCCCCGACGTCCAGATGGTCGTCGGCGGCTTCCCTTGCCAAGATTACTCCGTCGCTCGCCCGCTTAACCAGGCACATGGCATCGAGGGCAAGAAGGGTGTCCTTTGGTGGGACATCTACCACTTCCTCGAGATGAAGAAGCCGCGCTTCGGTCTCTTTGAGAATGTCGATCGTCTGCTCAAGTCGCCCGCGTCTCAGCGCGGTCGCGACTTCGCCATCATCCTAAGCTGCCTTGCCGACCTCGATTACACGGTCGAATGGCGCGTGGTCAACTCCGCGGAATATGGTTTTCCCCAGCGCCGCAAGCGCGTTTATATCTTCTGCGAGAAGAACGCCGGCAAGGTCGATCTCGTTGACCGCATGCACAACGGTGTCATGGCGAAGGCCTTCCCCGCCATCTACCCTGACGAAATGGCCGAGCTCGATGTCCTGCCTGATCCTTACGAGAACTCGACTCGTTTTGGCGTTGGTCAAAAGACATCTCAGTTCAAGAATGCCGGTGTCATGCAGGGCTGCCATGTTTTGACCTGCGACTTCGTTGAGGATTATCACGGCGAGCGCCGTGTGCTTGGCGATGTACTTGTTAATGAGGAGTATGTTCCGGAGCAGTTCTACATCTCCGACGAGAAGCTTCCCGACTGGCGCTACCTCAAGGGCAGCAAGCGCGAAGAACGCACCAACAAAAAGACGGGCTTTACGTACACGTATTCCGAGGGTGCCATGAGTTTCCCGGATGCCACCGACAAACCGAGCCGCACCATCCTCACGGGCGAAGGCGGCACGGGCGCCAGCCGATTTAAGCATGTTATCGAGTGCCCCGACGGCCGTTTCCGCCGCCTCGTTCCCGACGAGCTCGATCAGCTCCAAGGATTCCCCAAGGGCTGGACGGATACTGGTATGACCGACGGCCATCGAGCTTTCTGCATGGGCAACGCGCTCGTCACCGGCGTGCCCCATCGCATTGGCGAAGCTATGGTCGAAGTGTACGGCCTCTAAGGCAAGCAATCCGGAGCCGGCAGTCACGCTGTCGACTCCATTTTTCCACCCCACTCCCCTGTATACTGATGTAGCACGTGTTTCGTCCGGGCCTGTTGGGCCGGATTGTTCATGGGAGGGTCTTATGGCTGCTTCGAATCCGCCTAAGGGGAGCGTTTCTTCTTCGTCCATCAAGCCGGTTACGCGCAAGGCCGTGCGTTGCCAGCGCGAGGTCGCTTGGCTTGTCACGCAGGCGGCGGGCAGGCTCGTGGCGACCACTCAGGACGTCAACGCGCCTACGCCGAGCTTTGTGCTGGCAGCGGCGCTGGATTTTGTGCGCCAATTGGAGCTTGCCGCACAGGATGCCAGCGGCCACCTCGACTACCAGAATGTTATGGCGCCCGACCTGCAAACGTTCTGCCACATGGCCAAGTTGCCCGCCGCGCCCAATGCGCTTTCGGACGCAGGCTACATGTTTACGCTTTCGGGCGCGGACCTTATCCGCGACATCTATACATACTGCAGCGAGCTCGCCGAGCGCCATGTCTTTGACGCGGCTGAAGTCAAACCGGGATATGTCATCAAGCTGGTTCTTAGGCTGTTCTTGATGGACGGGTTCGCGGCCATGCCGGCGTAAGCCGAGTCTTTAGCATCACCGTCAACTGGGCAACAACCGCTTAACCTTAGTGGGCGCCAATCGAGGGTCGATTATTGGGTCGCCTCGTCCGCTAACGCATTTATTCCACGCGCTCCAACAGTCGATACTTGCGGTTGCGGCTCGTCGCCGGCGCCGTGGGCTCAAGCTCGCCTTGAGCAATGAGCGCGTTGACGCGCGACCTAACCTGGGAAATTGTGAGCCCCGTGCGCTCTGCCAGCTCACGCGTCCCCAGCTCGCCGTAATGTTTGAGTGCCGTCACAATTAAGCCCCCGCCATGATCGACCGGCTCGATCTTTGAACGGTAAAGTACGACCTTGAACCGATCGAACCCCGGGCAGAACAGGGGCTCGGCCAGACCATGCGCGCGCATGGCATCGATCATCATCGGGATGCCCGAGCCATTGCCCTCAGCCGGCGAACCTGCGCCATCCGGCAGCGGGACAATCGACATGAGTTTCACGAGCGTCGCGTTACGGCATCGGGAGCTGCCGTCAAACAAGTTCTCGCGAGTCTTTCCCCCGTATAGGCCGCCGGGGTTCGTCACCTCGACACGATCGTCAAAGACGTCGACGGCAATCGATTGTCCACAGAACCGATCCCCGTATTCTCGATGGATTACGGCGTTGGCGATTGCCTCGCGCAGAACCTCCTCGGGAATCTCCAGCGAGTCGACACGCGAGACGCCTTGGACGGTCGAGGTTCGCCGCAAATTCTTGGCGACGGCCGCGACAGCATCCGAGATCATCTCGCCCAACGTGCCCTCACAGATTGTGCGGTCCATGAACCTTAGTGGCCCCGCAGTGCCCTTCTGAGTTCCCGCATGGACAGCCACGTCAATGAAGAGCTTGGGATAGAACTGCTGAGGGTAAACGCCCGCCGCTAGGAGTCCGGCCTTGGTAACATTGCCCTGGGAGTCGAGGAGGTTCAGACGCTCCATCTTTGTCTTCTTGTCCGCCGCACCGCGCATCGCTCGAGGCGTCAACGAATAGGCACGCTCTATCGTGCGGTCGACCAGGGCCTCGTCAAGATCGCCTGCGACCGCGCCGGGCACTGCATCGCGATCACTGGGGCTCGTCCGTTCATACGATGACAAGGACAGGACCTCGGTCGACGAGAGCGGAACATCTTTGTCATCGATGCGTTTGTAGCTGCCGCCTTGAGCGCCCCGCTCTATGACATAACAAGGCTTGCTCGACGGGTCGAGCTCCTCAATCGTGATGACCAGAACCACGGCGCCCTGGAGCTCCACGCGTTCAATGGTGTATTTGGGCGGATTGGCCAGTTTTCCGCGACCGCCGGCATCACCCATGCCCGCTACGAATTGGTTGAGCACCTTCTCGGTCTCAAAGTTTGCAACTGGGACAAAGCCCGCGCGCTCGCTCACGCCGAGCACGATAATTCCGCCAGCGGTATTCGCGAATGCGCTAACCGTTTCCCATACGTCGCGGGAAAGCGTCGTGGCGCTCTCCTTGACCTCGACGTTAAGATCGTCCGAGCCCATGCGCCTTAAAGACTCGAGCAGACCGGTCAGCTCGTTTTCGTTCATCTGCATGTCCTTTCACTCGGCCCGGCGGAGAATGCCGCGAATAGATTTCCTTCGTCTCTCAGTTATCTCTCGTAATTATCTCTCATTTTACTGCTATCTCTCATATTAGAGATAAGTGAGAGATGAAAGATAAGATGTCTGCCGTCTGTTTCATTTAAACATGTTTTTGCTGGTAGAACAATCAGTATTGAGACAATACCATGATTGCTTGTCTCTTTGCTGCTCAGTTATCTCTCGTCTTTCTGTTATCTCTCGTATTAGTGACGAATGAGAGATAAGAGATACGTGAGTGATGCATGGGCCTGGACTATTGGACGGCCGGAAAATCCCTCAAACAAAAAAAACGGGGCCGGCCTTACGCCGAACCCCGTTTTCAAACGGTCAGTTAGTTATCCAACGCGCGAGCATAGCAGTCAACATTACGCCGCCGCGAACACTCCCAAGCCCGTTCCGATGATGCAGATCGCAAAGATGCCCAAGATGATCCAAATGGTCTTGACGCCCTTTTTGTACAGGGCGACGCAGGCAAAGGTTGCCAGCAAGGGCAGCAGACCGGGGAAGATCGAATCGAACAGATCCTGCAGGACAATCTCCGAACCACCCACGTCAAAGGTCAAAGCAGTGGACAGTGAGACCTGTGCCGCGATCATGGCGCCGATAACGGTCATTCCGAGGACACCGGCAGCATGCGTCATGCGAGACATAAGGTTGTTCTCTTCGGACTGCTGCAGGAACTTGGTTCCCAGGTCGTAACCCAGATGGGCTGCGACGATACGCGTTGCAAAGTTAATCACGGAGTAGATGAGTGCGTACACGATGGGGCCGAGCGGGTTGCCCGTCGAAGCGATACCAATACCAATGCCGGCGGCGACCACGCGGAACGTACCCCAGTAGAACGAATCGCCAATGCCGGAAAGCGGTCCCATGAGGCCGACCTTCATGGCGTTAATCGAGGACGTGTCGAAGTTCTTATCGGCAGCCGCCTGCTCCTCCATCGAAACCGTAAGGCCGGCTACAAACGGAAGCACATGAGGCGTGATGTTAAAGAACTCGGTATGGCGATCGAGCGCCGCATAGTAATCGTCGTCGTTGGGATAGATCTTTCGCAGGGGCTTCTGAATGGTGTACATGAAGCCCATTGCCATCATCTTGTCGTACGACTGCGAGCACTGGCTCGTAAACTGGCGAAGGAACATGCTCCGATACATATCGGGGGTCATAACCGCGTCCTTCTTGGCCTCCTTGAGGTCGGTGTTCTGGGTAGCCATTAGAAGTCCTCCTCTTCATCTGCAGCAACCGTCTGCGGACCGGACGAGCCCTCGCGGAAGGCCAGGAGTAGCGCGACGCAAATGGCAGCTGCGGCGACGCCGACCACGTCCATCTTGAGGTAGATGACCATAATGAAGCCGATGAACAGCCAAGGAAGCAGCTTGTTGTCGCCCATGGTCCTAATAAGAAGAGCGAAGCCGATGCAGACCATGACGCCGGACGCAACGTTGAGGCCGTCCATCACAAACTGCGGAATCGCGTTGAGCGCATTGTTGATGAGGTCGGCACCAAAGAACAGCGAGCAAAACACCAGCAGTGCAGACGGAATGCCAATCGACAGCGGCACGATGGTCAGATGGTACAGATTCGCCTTAGCAAGATCGCGATTTGCCAGAGCGGTCTCAATCTTCTTGCAGGCAAAGGCGCCCGGAACGGCGTAGCAGAAGTTGCGCCACACCTGAAGGAAGACGGAGACGGGAAGGGCGAGCGCGACGGCAGTTGCCGTGCCCGTACCCGTAATGACGGCAAACGCGCAGCCAAGCACGCCGGAGGCATAGACCTCGGGAGGAACCGCCGCGCCGACCATGATGGCGCCCATGAACATGGACTCCAAAGCAGCGCCGACGATAACGCCCTGCTGGACATCGCCAAGGATCAAGCCGACAAACAGGCTTGTAAACAGCGGACGACCAAGCATCGTAATGCCAAATAATTGCTCGTCCATGGACGCAATAAATGCGACCAGTGCAACTAGAAGATACTGGACAACCATTTCGATCAACCCCAGAAATAGGTCTGCAGGCGAGGCATTCTGCGCAGCTCGCCTGCAGACAACCGCAGCAATTTGAGAGGATTAGTAGTTCATCTGGTGATAGTAACGACGCGTGGTGAGCGGGTGGTTACGGACGTGCTCGAGATGGCAGCTCAGACGCTCGGTGATGGTGTAGGTGACCATCGGGGAGACGATCTTGCGGAACTCGGGGTCGCTGAACGGCAGCTCGACCTCGGCGGTGTCGAACTTGTTCACGCGGACATGGACGCCCTTCTCGTCGGCGAGCATGTGAGTGAAGTTGTCCACGCGGTCCATGAGCTTGCGGGTGTCGTCCTCGCCGTAGAGCATGATGAGGCTCGTGCCCTCCTCGCACAGCTCGATGGTGCCGTGGAAGAACTCGGCGGCGTGGATGGACTTGGTCTTGATCCACTGCATCTCCTCGAGGATGCACATGGCGTAGTCGTAGGCCTCACCCCAGAGCATGCCGGAGCCGATCACCATGTGGTAGTCGGTGTCCTTGAAGTCCTCGGCCATGGCGGCGCAGCGCTCGTCCTGAGCGTCCTTGGCCTTGATGAGGAACGGGGCGATCTTTCCGAACTCCTCCATGAAGGTGTCGTACTTGGGGAAGGCACCGGCGTTCTTGAGGAAGCGGGCGACCAGCGTGATCTGGTAGGTGTAGATGGCCTCGCACAGGACGTCGTCCTCGGCGAAGCTGAAGAACTTGTAATCGGCGTACTCGGTGGCCGGGGTGTTGTCGTTGGAGACATACATCAGCGTGCGGGCGCCCTGCTCCTGGCAGAACTTGGCGGCCTCGATGATCTCGGGGGTGGTGCCGGTACGGGTGGAGAAGACGCAGACCGAGTCCTTGTTGAAGGTCTTGGGCGGGCATGCGAGGAACTCGGCGGCAATCTCGCAGTGGACGTCGACGTCGGCCGTGGTGGTCTCGACCCAATACTTCATCGGGAGCGTGTGGGCCCAGGTGCCGCCG
>CAJMRJ010000036.1:0-14022 GCA_905215865.1 uncultured bacterium
GGTCGCGCGGCAGCTCGCGCACGGCGTCTGCAGGAGCCGCGTCCGCGACATGTTCAACGTGGAGCCGCCCTACATGGACTACTGGGCCGCGCCCGCCGCATAGAGGCGGTAGAATGGTCGCACCGCGATACACGAGGAGGGGTGAGGCCATGCCGTCGAACATACCGGCCACGACGATCCGCATCGACCCGGAGGTCAAGAAGGAGGCCACGGCCATCCTGGACGAGCTCGGCCTGTCCATGTCCACCGCCGTCAACGCGTTCCTCAGGGCGCTCGTCCGAGAGGGCGGGATGCCGTTCGAGATGAGGGTCAAGACGCCGGCGCCCGACGGGGAGACGGCGAGATAGCCGGCAGGCCGGCATGTCAATCCTGGTCTAACAGAGCCTTAACCAATCCCATGATGGCTACGAGTGCGAATTCAACGCCTATGACGGCAAATCATTTAGCGCCATTGTTGGCCCTGCGTCGATTGACGATTCGAAGGTGAAAGACATCAATGAAGTGCGTGAGTTTGACGCTGAGTTGTTCAGCAGCGAGGAAGTTGTAGCAAAAAGCATCGCAACGGTGGCCACGACGCTGGAGCAGCTGAAATCGAAGGACGCTGACGATGCGCAGGTGAGCTACGAAGCCGTTTCTGCCACGCAGGATGTCGACTTTACGGCTGCGGTTGGCGAAGGCCCGCTGGATCCGTCCCCCGATGACACGTGCCAGATTACGGCTACGTGGACCTATCCTCAGGTAAAGGGCCAGGGCGTGGGTGTCGCCAAGTTCAACAAGGATATGGTCCAGCTCGTCGCGGATACGCTCGACGCGAGCAAGCAGGCCTCGATGGACGACGAGGGCAGCCGCGTGACCATGATGTACACTGCCGAGATCGTCTCGATCGATGGCGATATCGCTTGCGTGCGTACGTTCACCAGCAGTTATCAGCCTCCGTATCGATCGGTGCAGAAGACAAGGTCGGCGTTCTACAACCTCAAGACGGGTGAGCAGGTTTCGCTCGAGGACTCGCTTGCGCAGCATGGGCTCTCGTTTGACACCCTCAAGAGCGAGGCCAAGCAGGCAATTAAGACGGCAAAGCCGGATATGGACTCTGTGTCCGAAGACAGCATCGACGATGACAATAACTACACCGAGGATCATTTCTACTACGACGGCAAGGGCTATATCATCGTCCTCGATACTGGCGAGTTTGACTGCATGGCATGGGATACGCACGACTTGGTTGCGCACGCCTTCGACTCGAGCTATTCCTGCGGTCAGGATGTAACGCCCGAGCGAGCCAAGGCCACGTACGTACCCAATGAGTAAGGTGGACCGCGAGGGATAAATTGAACAGTCCCCGGTGGCGCAAAACACAGTGCCACCGGGGACTTTTTCCTCCGTCCCCAAGGGGTCGTTACCCGCGCTGGAGGCCGAAGAGTTTGGCGTTGCGCTCGGCGACCATCATGTTGATATCGGCGATTTCCATCTCGCCGTCAATGTAGGGCTGGTAGGTGCCATATGGATCGCCGGCTCCCAAGCTGCAGCTTCCGCAGTTGTCGCAGCTGCCGTTGCCGCAGCCAGCGAGTGCCAGCTTAATGATCTCCTCGCGCTCGGCGCGCGTTGTGTCCTTGATGAGCTTGCTTTTTGCCATGACATATCCTCGATTCGCTTGTGACCGTCGGCCGCGCATGTCTTGTAGATACCGACGAGCTTTGCCCATCATAGACTTTTGCGCGGGTAGAATGCATGGATAACTTGATGCTTACAGGCGACGGAAAGGAATCGTTGCATGGACCAGGATAAGACGACCGTAATGGGTGGCTACGGCTCCCCGCGGACGGGCAATGGCGCCGATGAGACCCGCGTCGTGCCGAATCCCGGCTACGCTGCCCCCGATACGACGCAGGCGTCGGCCGATCCCACGCGCGTTGTGAATTACGGAAACGCAGCGCAGGACCCGTATGGCGCCTCGTCGCAGAGCCCCTACGGCAACGCGGCGGCAGACCCTTATGATGACCTGCTGCAAAATCCCATTCCGCAACCTCAGCAGACGACATATATGCCGCGCACGGCACAACCGCGCTACGAGTCGCGCGACCGATATGCGCGCGAGCCGTATCGTGAGTATCCCAAGTCCATCCCCCAGTATGGCGAGGACGAGGAGAAGAAGCCTTCGCGTTCGTCGGGCGTAATCAAGAAGATCCTCATCGTGCTGGCGGTCTTCTTTGCCCTGTCGGTTGTGTTCGCCATCGTGTCTGGCATGCTCAACAAGCGGGGCGCCACGACTGATACCACAGCCGAGCAGACCGAGACTACCCAGTCCGGCACTGTCGACCTGAGCGATATCCCGGGTCAGTACTGGTCCAACGCCAAGAAGCTCCTCAAGTCGCGCGGGGCCGATCTTTCGAACGCCGTGATTCTGACCGACGACGGCTCGACGCCCGTTGTCGATGCCAATTGGGTCGTGACGTCTGCCTACTATAACGACAACGGTAACCTCGAGATTCAGCTCACGCGCAAGGGCAGCTCGTCGGGTAATGCGTCCGGCGACCAGGGCGGCGCGGACAGCTCGAGCTCCAACACGCTGGAGGACCTGAGCAACAAGGCGCAGGAGCTGGGGGATAAGGTCCAAGAGCTGGGCGGCACGGCTCAGAACCTCGGCGATACCGCACAGAACCTGGGCGATATGGCAACGAACGCCTGGGATGCCCTGCAAAATGGCATTTCGGGCGCACAGGGGAACTAGCGGTCGAGCGGCTAGAGCCTTAGCAGTGCAAACAAAAACGGGACGCAGGATCGCGTGACCGGGCGCGTAGGCGCGTTGGTCGGCGGTCCTGCGTCCCGTTTTGCTGTCGATTACAGCTGTTCGGCCGGGCGGTCGGGCGAGCTGAAGCCCGAGTCAAATGTGACGACGCACGAGGCATCGGGCCGGCGCTCGTGCACGATGCGCGTGACGAGCTCCAGCAGCTCCTCGTCGGATATGTCAAAGCCGTCGGGACGCACCAGGTCAAACGAAACGACCCCGTCGTGCTCGTGCAGGTCGTGGATGGAGAGCGCGGGATCGATTTGCGCTATGCCGCGCTTGACCCAGCCACGCAGGTCGTCGCCGGTGGTGGCGATGGGGTCGCAGTGCAGCGTGATACCGATGCCCATCTGATGCTTGATATCGTGCTCGATGGTGTCCAGAATCTCATGGTGCTCAAACGCATCGCCCTCGCCGGGCATTTCCACGTGTGCGCTGGCAAATTGCCGACCGGGGCCGTAGTCGTGCACCATCAGGTCGTGCGTGCCTAGGACCTGCGGATACGACATGATCTTGTCGCGGATTGCCTGGACGAGCTTGGGGTCGGGCGCTTGCCCCAACAGCGGGCTGATGGCGTCGCGCACCAGGCCCATGCCGCTGATGCAGATGAAGATGCCCACGCCCAGGCCCGCCCAGCCATCGAGGTCAAAGCCGGTCGTCTGCGAAATAAGCGCTGCGGCCAGGACCGAGGCCGAGGTAATGACGTCGTTTTTGGAATCCTGCGCCGTGGCGATAAGCGTCTCGGAATCGATGCGGTTGCCCAGCGTGCGGTTGAACGCCGCCATCCAAAACTTGACGAGCATGGACAGGACAAGGGCTGCCATCGAGAGCGCCGAATACGCGGTGGGGGAGGGCTTGATGATCTTGGTGACCGACTCCAGGATCAGGTTGATGCCGACGGCGCAAACGAGAACGGCGACAAACAAGCCGGCGAGGTACTCGTAGCGGCCGTGGCCATAGGGGTGCCCCTCGTCGGCCGGGCGGCTGGCAAGGCGGAATCCGAGCAGGCTCACGATGTTGCTCGAGGCATCGGAGAGGTTGTTGAAGGCATCGGCGATAAGCGAGACGGAGCCAGCGAGCAGACCAGCTATGCCCTTGGCCAGGCACAGCGTGATGTTGAGGCCGATGCAGATGAGGCTTGCGGCAAAACCCGCGTTGGTGCGGCAGGAGGTATCGACCGGCTCGCTTTCGCTGCCGGGAACAAGCGTATGTACCAGCCGATTTACAAATAGCATAACGATCGTCCTTACAATCATGTTTAAGGGGATAGTGTAGCTCGCGCAGACGCAACGTGTGCCGATGCTCAGAAAATGCAGCAATGGTCTGCCGGCGCTAACGGGCGCGAGGCGGAGGGGGACGACTGCCCGCGCGCCTTCGAGTTCGCTGCGCCTTCCCGTCCGACCGAGTGCTCCATTTTGGGCCACATGGGTATGGGCATGTGCCTGCCTGCCCGACATACTTAATGTCGACAGCCCCTGCGCAAAGGAGGACGTTTCCATGGACGAGATGTTTGCCATTAAATGCCAAAACTGCGGCGGCCCCATGTATTCGCACCAGGCAAAGCGCAGCTTTGAGTGCGCCTATTGCGAAACGGTTATTCCGTGGCAAGCGGACGCCGGGGAGCCCAAGAGCGCCCTAGGTATCCGTCATACGCCGCTGACGGTGGTTGACGGGTTGCTCAAGCTCACGCAGGTCTCGCAGCTCGAGCGCCCGGAGGACCCGGACTGGTATTTCTTCAATGCGCACTGGCGCAATCAGTCGGTTCTGGAGCATCTGCTGTGGGAAGATCGCGGAACGGCGCAGGAGTTCCAAGAGGCGACGCACGTGAGCATTCCCTGCCCCTTCTGCGGCGCGTCCTTTGAGGGCGAGTCGACCCAACGCGTGTTTGAGTGCCCGTCCTGCGGCAATAAGATCGGCGTTGCGGACTTGCTCAAGCCGGGGACGTTTAGCAAGCGCCTGACCATGGGCGTGGGTGCCGAATACGTTCCCGAACAGGGCGTCCCCTGTGAGATATCGCCACAGCAGGCACGTGCCAACGCGCTGCAGCTGGTGCGTCAGTATCCCGATGCCTTTGCCGGGCACGATGTAGAAGACGCGATCCAAAACGACATGATGCTCTTCTATTTCCCCATGGCGTTGGCGGACCTGCACATGATGGCGTCCTTCCCGGGCAAGGGCCTGAGCAAGGAGACCCTGGTGTACTACGAGGTGCTCGACTGGGCGTATCCGCGGGCAAACTACCTGGACGTTCGCCTTATGGGCATTTTGGAGCCGTGGGACTTTGGAAAGGTGGGACCGTTCGATCCCGCTATGCAGGAAGGCGACTTCCGCGTCGTTTCCGTCGATGCGTCTACCAAGGACCAGGTGGTCATTGATAAGCTGGCGCTCGACGTTGCAGGCAACGATGCCGAGGCGGTGCTGGGGCTCAATAAAAAGAGCATCCGCGCCTGGGCGCGCAAGGCCCGCAAGCATAAGGACGGCCTGGTGATGGTGCCGGTCTACTTTATCGATCGCCCGGCGTCGGATGGCCGCGACGGCGAGCAGGTGCGCATTGCCGTAAACGGCCAGACGGGTCGTGCGGCAGCGGTGGTGTTTAGCGACAAGCGCGAGACGCATGTGGTGGCACCGCTCAATCCCAACGTGATGCTGTCGAGCGAAAGCACCGTGCACGCCACGCCTATCGAGGTCAAATACGTTAAATCGCCCTTCCTATACCAGATCGTACGTCGCGGAGGCGGCGAGCAACCGCGCCAGGTGGCAGCGGTGGCCGAGGGTTCCTACCGAGAGGAGAAGCCCAAGCGCAAGGGCCTGTTCGGCGCGATCTTTGGGAAGTAGGGGAGCGGTACGGGACAGTACGCAGTAGTGCGAGCTGTCCGTCGTGGTAGATCTAAATAAACAGTGGGACGGCTTGCAGCCGACCCTTTAAGACGGTAGCCAATGGGACTTCATCAGGCGAACGTCGCATTCTGTAATCATCATTTATGCGGCCCCTTAATCATTTGCGTTGGCTGACATTGTTTTCGTTGAAGACGCGCCCTAAAACAGGCAGCTCTCAATCAGATCCTTCCCTCGTAGAGTATCGACCCACTCCTGCGGAATTGCATCGATACCGTATGCCGTGCCGGCGAGGGCACCTGCGACGGCTGCGGTGGTGTCAGTGTCGTCGCCCAGGTTGACGGCGGCAAGTACGCATTCTTCGTAGCTGTTGGTGTTCACAAAGCACCAGGTGGCGGCCCTAAGCGTGTCGCGCACGAAGCCGCCTGACCTGATTTCCTGCTCAGGCACGCCTTTCAGATGGAGTGCCCACGAGGGGAGCACGTCGTTCATCACATCCCTCATAAGCTCGACAAATATGATGCATGCGTCGGTCGACGTTCTGTGGGCGTGCGTAATCGCGGAGACCTTGCTGATCTCTTCGTCGGTCGCGTCGACAAACGCTAGGGGCGCGATGCGCATGAGCGAACCGTTGCCGTTGTCGCGTTCGCCGGAGCCTCCTTTGCCGGTGTGCAAGGCGCGGGCGGTTGTGCCGCCATAATCGAAAACGCCGTCGATCGTATACTCGCCACGGGCAATCCAGCCTACGAACTTGTCGCGCATGTCTGCGGTGTCGATATGCCCGAGCTCCCTAATCGAGTCGCAGGTAGCAAGCGTCATAGATGTGTTGTCGCTCCAGGTGCCGGCGGGCTGCCCATGCGTGCCGTAGCCGATCATGTCGGTGCATTCGAACGTGCCACGAGGCCTGAACTCGCAGGGAACGCCCAGCGCGTCGCCGACGACAAGCCCATAGATGCAGTCGCGCAGTGTTGTTTTCGGTCTGTCTGTCATGAGAAACACCTCTTGTACTTTGGATTGAGGACGCGCGGCTACCTGCGGCAATGTGTCCAGCCCAATTCGGGACGCAGTGAGTCCCGAATTGGGAGAGCTTGTCAGCTAATCTGACAAATGAAAAAACCCGCAACGCTATTGCTTTATACAGCAATAGGGGCCTCTTTCGGGCGCCCTGCCTTTGGTGCGTCGGCGAGTCGTGCCTCGATGGAAGTTTTGGATACCATGCGCTTGGTGCCGTCCTTCCAAGAATCCAACATTCCTGCATTTATCAGTTGCGATACCCGTGCTGAGCTAACACCGAGCATACGCGCGGCATCCGCTGCGGTGACGGCGGGGATGTCGCCGAGCTCGCGGCTGACGGCTACGGCGATAATCTTGCCGCCGTGTTGTGGCTGGTGTCCAAAGTCCGGCGCGGGAAGATCGACGCCGCCCATAAGGTGATCGTCGACCATACATGCGAGAAAATCAGCGGCGCTTTCGACAGCGTCGTTTAGGTCGGAGCCAAACGTTCCTCCTCCGCCCAGCGAGCCACATGGCGCGGCATCGACCATGCCGTCCGAATCAAAGAACTCAAATTCCCATACGTAAACCATGTAAGACCTCCTCTAAAAAGCGATGCGAAATGCGATGAGGATGAGCTATCGAAGCCCTGCCTGCCTTAGGATTCTTTTGGCAATTTGATCCTCAATCTCTCGGTGGCGTTTCACGAGCACGAGTTTATCTCCTTTGACGAACTTCTCGTGATTAGTGCCTCCTTTCGAGATGAAGCCGGCTTCTTCGAGGATACGGATCAATTCGCGTCTCTGCATCTCAGCCTCTTTCAATAACTATATATTAGCACTTCCTAAGGGTTTTTTAGGCTTAAATCTTAGCTATTGCTAATCCTTTGTTTTGCGGCGCTATCCTTGGATAACGGCTTATATTCCTTGTTGTATTAGTCTATTTGCTCGTGCGGACACGATTTGGTGTTCTGCGCGCGACCGCGAAAAGGGTTTGCGGTGACTAAAAAGTGGCTATAGAGGCAGTTTTAACGAACCTCATTGGGGGGCGCGCGTGGATAACAACACGTTGCTGTTTCACGATAAGGGTGCCGGCGTTTTCAAAGGAATAAGCATCTATCCCAATCGTATCGAGACGGTCGTGAAGAACAACTTCTTCGGTACCCATACCAAGATCGTCTACCTCAAGGACATTACGGGTGTCAACAGGGTCAAGGGTAAGCGCGTGCTCTTCCGTAATAGGTTGCTGACCGCCTGTTCCTACAGGCTGAGCAGTCACTCCCAGGCTCAGGAGTCCGTGAACGTGCTGAACTCGGTGATGTAGCCGATAGCGACGTTCGGGCTAAATTTGCGGCTGTGCATTGGACGACGTAGCGGCTGAGCGCTCGACCTGCGAGTGCGCTGGACACGCTGCTTCTTTATCTGTGAAAGTCGGGGGCGCAGAACGGTATCCTGCGCCCCCGATTGAGTCGATGTGTCCAAACGGTCGGCTTGCCTATTCGCTAGCGCCTTCGCTGTCTTCGCGGTCGTTGACAAGCATTGCCGTGCCCGCGACCGTTGTAGCTATGGCGGCGGCAGCAAGCCCGGCGGCAACGCCAGAGCCGTCGCCCGTGTCGGCGAGCTTTCCGCCCGAGCCCTTGCCCTTGTTGCCCTTACCGTTCTTATCAGCGCTGCCCACGTTGGCGCCAGTGCCGGTGCCGGCGCCGCCTGCACCGTCCGAAGTCGTCACGGTAAAGCTTGCGGCACCGTCGGTGGCAAGCGTGTAGTTTTGCGCCGCGTCGCCCAACAGGTCTTTCGCACGCACCCAATACGTCCCCGCGGCAAATGCCTCACCCTCGGCCATTGCCGTACCCGGAGCGCCGTTTGCATCGTGCATAAACTCGAGTTGGGCCGTGCAGGCATCGGTTTCGAGCTTGCCCTCGAGTGATACCGCAATCTTGGCGCGCACGTCTTCGCCGGCCTTAAGGCCTTCGAGTCCCTCAAAATGGGGCGTCAGCGCGCGTGGATTGATATCGATGGGCACGGAGCCCCGCAGCTCCGTAACGGTCTCGTTGCCCAGGGCGTCGACATCCACGTATTCGATGGCAAACGCGCTGCCAGAAGCGGCCACGTTGAGTACGTTGCTGCTGTCGACAAGGCGGAAATGGCCCTCGCCAACGGTCTTGCCATCTTGGAGCGAGGCATCGCTCAGCGAGTCTCCATACGTCATGTGCATGCGGTCCGGGAGGCAGCATGAAACTGTTGGCTTGTGCTTCGCGTCGTAATTGCGTTGGTAGATGCTCGGGCCAGTGCCGAATCGACAAAGTCGGACGCGATAATACCAACGTGCTTGAGGCAATCTGACTTTGTTTTATCGCTGCCGCTGGGATTGATGTACTGGCTCTTGTACAGATGCTCGTTGACCACTCGCGCCGCGGTAAAAGGATTGCTTCCTTGTTTGTAATTCGTGCAACTGGTGTAGTTGATAGACCAGCAGCGTTCCAGGACTTGCACCTTGGCGCCATCATTGTCCTCGACGTCCACCTTGTTGCGCGTGAGATTGGTCGTCTCTCGCAGCGCCATATCGACCCAGCTAATCTTGTCGGTTCCGGTGCATTCAAAATGGTCCTGGGCGTATACCTTGGTGCAATAGGGCTCTTTGTCGCCCGCATTGCCCGTAGTCTCAAAGCCTCGCTCGTCTTGGACGAGGCACATCGACTGCCCGGAATGCGCCTTGATTTTGTCGTCCCATTGGGTGAGATCGAGGCCCCACGTGTGGCCGCTTACGCTGTTGTCGGCGAGTACAAATCGACGCAGCAGGACGATCTTTCCGCGCACCTCGTTCAGTGTGGGGATTCGGCTCGATGTGTAGAACAGATCGGGATTATCGTGCATAACCTTGGCGAAAGCCGTCGTAACGCTTTCGTCGGTAGCCTCGTCGTTGCCTCGTGACGCAAGCATGATGAGCGCTTCTGACGGGTTTTCGTTCAAAAATGTTTTGAAGTAACCGATGACATCGGAGAGATGCATAAAGCCCCCGTCTTTTTTGAGCAGGTAGCATCTTCCATGGTCGATACCGGGGTCGCCGTTCTCGTCGTTCCTTCCGAGTCGGATATCAACAATAGCGAATGCCTTCGAGCAACTGCGTCGGGATGTAATCCTGCTGGCACTTTGCTTGTGAGGATTGGGGCTCGGTGTCGTTGTCCACGCTGCAGGTGCCCGAATCATGCGTGCCCGGGATACTCAGCTCGTCGAGGTACTTGTTGTCGTCGACGTATTTCATCCAGCATGGTCCGTCGACGTGGCTGCTATACGTGGTCCAGTCGATACTTCTAACTGTGGTATTGATCTTGCCCATGTCGTAACCGACAAGTTCTAGCTCCCACGGAATGCTCTTACTCTTATGGCAGATCTTATTGTTGTCCTGGTCTTTGCCGTCCGATTCTATTGCCAGGTACTTAATGTCTTTTTTCTCGGTTTCTTTCTCGACCGTGCGGTCTCGAATGATATAGGTTCCGTTTGATTGACGTTCGAACGCAAAAGCGCGGCTGGGCTTGTTGTCATACTCGCCGCCCCATACGTGGATGACCTTTCCATCTTTGTCCGAGTCGTCGTCGACCGACCAAATGCTGTAGCCCGTCTTTTTATGCTCTTCGAAATTGAGCAAGGTGCGGATAGCATACCAGTTTGTATCGTCATTCTTGGTCGTTACGTTCTCAAGGATGAGCTTGCTGGACGTGCCGTCGTTAAACAGGTGGCAGACGTTGCCGCGAACGTTGCCGTCTTGGTTGACGCTCGCGGTGCGAAAATAGCCCGCGGGGCGAAGGCGAATGACGAAATTGTCGAGGCTGACCGACGCTGTGACAGCGTCGTCTGCAAATGCCGCGCGCACGGGAAGGCCCAATCCCGCGGTTTCGGGCAGGCTTGCAAATGGCGACAATGCCGCAAGTCCTAGGCTCAACGTAAACGCTCGGCGACTGATGGCGTGGTGTTCGGTCATAACTCCTCCATTCGCAGGGTGCGGTTATGCACTTGTTTTGGTCACTATACTGCCCAGATGTTTAAAGACGCCGGTTTAAATTGCCTGCGCGGCGCTATAAGTCGGCGGGCGGACGTGTTGGGGCACTTGTCTATTTGTGCTGTTATCACGTCTGGGATGGTTTTGGAGCCCGGCATCCTGCGTTCGTCGGCTACCGGCATAAGAATGGGGAGGGTCGGTTTACCGGCCCTCCCTGGGTACGAAGCGCTGGGATACCGTCGCTCGTTTGCACTGCGTCCGTGTTTCCCGTTGCGCTCGCCAGTCGCTTAGCGCTTGATCTCGATATCGTCGAGCTTGACGTCCATGGCCTCGGTCTTGGCCTTGGCGATGTCGTCGGCAAATTCCAGAGACTCCATCATGGTCTCGACGGCGTCCTTATGCTCCTCGACGTTGTCGATGCGCACGTACACGCTGCCGCCGTCAACGTCGGTGAAGTACTCGGTCGTCACGCCGCCCGAGTGCGTAAAGTAGGCGCTGCGCCAGGTCTTGCCGTTGTACTTAACGGGATCGCTCTCGGTCCATCCGGAGTTGGCCTTCCACTTTGCCTCGTAGTCAAACAGTTCATCGGCGTTCTTGTCAGGATCGAAGACGGGGATGAAGCGATCGCTGGCGTGTTCGCTCTCGGTGAACTTAAACTGGGCCCTGTCGGCGGTATCGCCTGCGACGTCCGTGATTTCGACGCCCTCGGGGACTTCGACCTTAAACCAAATGAAGTCGGTCCTCATATCCACGGCTGGTTTTTCTGCTCCGCCGCCACCGCCACTTCCGGTAGCGCTGCCGCTGCCACCGCAGCCCACCAGGGCAACTGCGGCAAAGAGGCTGATGCAGAGGGTGAGAATCGCAAAGGCCTTCTTTTTCATGGTCGTGTCCTCCTCGATCTGTAACCGCCCATGGATTACCTGCCTTTACTGTACGCGCGAGCGGCTCGTTCAGGTGGGCCATGTGTCCCATTCTGGGGGCCTGATTTGCGCCGACAAGTGGCAATATGCCCGGACGTAAAAGAGGGGAGGGCCGGCCGATCCGATCCTCCCCTGGCCGGGCGTCCGATCATTTAATGACTGCGCACGCGATGCTGCGTGCGAGCCCCTAATGCTTGATCTCGATGCTCGAAATCTCGACTTCGCGTGCCTCGGCAACTGCCTTCGCCATGTCATCGGGAAACTCGATGGAGTTGAGGAGCGCCTCGGCTTCTTTCTTATGCAGATCGAAGTTCGAGATGAGGACGTAGACGCTTCCCGGCTCAACGTCGGTAAAGAGGAGGGTTGAGACGCCGCTGTTGTCCTCGTACGTTCCGACGAGCCACGTCCTGCCGTTATACTCGACGGACCCGCCATCCTTCCACTGGAACGTATCACCTTTCTTTTCTGCCTGGTCGGCGTGGGATTCCTCTGCCGTCAGCGCTTTTTTCCAAACGGGGATAAAGCGATCGGCCGAACCGTTCTCGTCTTCGGGGAAGGTGAGCTGGACCCTGTCGGCATTCTTGCCAGCGGAGTCGCTTACGCCAACGCTCTCGGGCATCTCGACCTTAAACCAGATAAAGTCGGTCTTCTTGGCGACGGGGGCCTTTTCCTTGCTCTCGCTCTTGGATGCGCTGCTGCTCCTGCCTCCGCTTGACGCACTTCCGCCGCAGCCTACAAGGGCGAGTGCGGCAAAGAGGGCGATGCAAAGGGAAAGGATTGATAGGGCCTTTTTCTTCATGGTGGCGTCCTCCTTGTCTGTCGGTGACATCACGGCGCCGCGGTTTGTTGGAACCGTTGGTGTATGTTGCTATTCGCAAGTGTGGCGGATGTCGTTGTGTGTGGTGCGGCGATACCTCCGTTCTTAGTTTTCGGCCGTTGAGTGGCCGTGCCCCAACGGGTTCCTTACTTATAGATATGCCCCAGCTTGTGCTGCCCGGGAGTCTCGAAAGGTGGGCCATGTGTCCCATGTTTGGGGCAGGCGCATGGGACGGCACGGCTCGGCATCGGCTTTTTCATGTTGCGCAACAGCGCCCTGGGTGGGGGCGTATAGACTTGGCTGTGACAAAAGCTAAACCACGAAAGGTCGAACGATGTTCTGTAAGAAATGCGGACAGCAAGTGCCTGATGGATCGACGTTTTGTACGCATTGCGGGGCCTCGCTGGCGGGTGGCTCCGCGCCGACGCCTACGGGCGCTGGTCCTTCCTCTGCCCCGGGCCTGACCCAGTCGATGCCGCCGGTCGCGCCCGCGCCTCAAAAGCCTAAGAGCAAGGCGCCGGTCATTATCGCGGTGGCGTGTGCCGCCGTGGTACTCCTCGGGGGCGGCACGGTGTTTGCGCTCACGATGCTTAACGGGTCCAAGAGCTCTGACACGCAGATTTCGGTGATCGATACCGGTTCTTCTGACGAGAAAGATTCTTCTGCCAAGAAGAAGAGCGACAAGTCCAAGACCAAGGAACCCTCGTCGTCCGATGACGAGGCCGTTCCCGAGGACGAGTCGGCATACTACGGTTCGGGCGATTCGGACGATTACCTGACCGACGTGCATACGTACACGAACGACCTTCACCCTTATAGCATGTCGATTCCCAATCGCTTTGAGATGGAAGATACTCCCAGCGGCAGTGGTGCCAGGTATGAGGATCCGGAGACGGGCTTTGTAATCAACCTGTTTGGCTACGTCAACATTAACGACGAAACTGCACACGAGATGTTCGTCGACGTGGACACCTCGGGCAAGGCCGACCTCTATACCGCAGAGGGCGACAACTGGTACGTGGTCTCGTGGTGTGAGGACGATACGATCATTTACGAAAAGACGATCGTCACGGATTCGACGATTGCCACGGCGCATTTGGAGTACTCGACTGCAAACCGCGACATGGGGTCGAAGATTATCGACACGCTGCTGCCGACGTTTCAGGTGGACTAGGCGCCCGTGCCTATAGCCGGCAATCGGAAACACCGATAGCCAGAGCTCCTGACAGTCTTTGTCTTATGGGCTAGACTGGGCTTGAATAAGACCGATGAATGGGACAACCGCTTCCTGGCGTCGTTGTCCCATTTTTTATTATGCGCACGGTCCGTGGTGGCCGGCGCGGTGGGCAGAGGTGTTTCGATGAGCCAAGAGATGATGGATAAAACCTGTCGCGGTTTTGCCGAGGCGTTGGCTGCACGCGAGCCGGTTCCCGGCGGCGGTAGCGCGAGCGCGTTTGTGGGAGCACTGGGCGCTTCGCTGTGCGGGATGGTCGCTCGCTATGGTGCGACGAACCCCGCGCTTGCCGATCGCGCAGACGATCTGACGCACGCGTTTGCCCAGGCAGACGAGCTGGCTCAGGAACTTGTGGGTCTGGTCGCCGAGGATGTTCGTGCGTACGGCCAAGTGTCGGCGGCGTACGGTATTCCTCGTGATGACCCCGCTCGACCCGCGG
>CAJMRJ010000037.1:0-13228 GCA_905215865.1 uncultured bacterium
TCGCACGGCGTTGCTCCGGCCACGCGCTCGTGCTATAACACGCACGCCCGCCGTGGTACCCAAAAGAAAAGCTCCCCGGTGCCTATGATTATCGGTGGCGTCGTCGCCGTGCTTGCGCTTGTCGCGATCGTTTTCTTTGTTGTGCCGGCCGTCAAGGGCTTCTTTGCGGGTGAGGATGCAAAAGTCGTTGCAGGCCAGCAGGTTACTATCACGATTCCCGATGGTGCCTCGGGTGACAGCATCGCTTCGATTCTCTCTGAGAACCATATCGTCGAGGATCCCAAGGATTATTACGCGGCGGTCAAAAAGCTCAACGCCGACATGTCGCTTAAGCCTGGCACCTACTCGTTCACCACACTCATGGACGCGACCAAGGTCGTTCAGCAGCTCATGGAAGGCCCTAATGCGGGCTCCGATGCGCTGACTATCCCAGAGGGCCTGACGGTTGACCAGGTCGCCGACCGCGTGGCCAAGGCGTACGACGGTATTTCTAAGGAGGACTTCCTTAACCAGGCTAAGGCGAGCAATTATGTGAATGATTACGCTTTCCTTAAAGACGCCGCGAACGATTCGCTCGAGGGTTTCCTGTTCCCCAAGACGTATTCGCTTGGTAAGGACCCAAGCGCCGATGATGTGATTCGCGCCATGCTTGACCAGTTCAACGCCGAGTACAAGTCACTTGACTTTGCCAGCTGCGAGGCCAAGATCAAGGAGCGCTATGGTGTGGAGATGTCCGATTACGACATCGTTAACCTTGCCTCGATTGTCGAGCGCGAGGGCCTCAACGCCGATCAGCGCGCTCATGTGGCATCGGTTTTCTATAACCGTCTGGCGGGCAAGCTCGATGGCCTGCGCTACCTCAACAGCGACGCGACCATGATGTACGTCACCGGTGGCGAGGTTACCGCCGACGACCTGCAGAGTGATAGCCCCTATAACACCTATAAGCACGAGGGCCTCCCGCCCACGCCCATTTGCTCTCCGTCGCTCGAGGCGCTCAAGGCCACCCTTGAGCCGACCGACTCCGACGACCTGTATTTCTACATTACGCAGGACGAGGAGTATTTCTCGAAGACCTACGAAGAGCATCAACAGTCTTGGAATTGATCATGAGGATTTTTAGCCCCAAACGATATGTTGCCTCGGTCGATCGCATCGACCTCGATACCCTCTGGGCCGACGGCAAGCGCGCCATTCTGCTCGATCGCGACAACACCCTGGTGCCGCGTGATACCGAGCAGGTACCCGCTGCAGTTTCCGCCTGGCTCGAGGCCGCCCATGCTAAGGGCTTTAAGCTGTGCATGGTGTCCAACAACTGGCATCGCGACCAGGTCATGGCATCGGCTCGCGAGTTGGGGCTCGAGGCCATCAGCCACGCCATGAAGCCCGCTCCGTTTGCATTGAAGGCGGGCCTTAAGCGCCTGGGGGCCACGGCTAACGAGGCCGTGCTAATCGGCGATCAGCTGTACACGGATGTATGGAGCGGTAACTTTGCCGGCGTCGATACCATTCTTGTCAAGCCGCAGGCAACCCAGGACCTGTGGTACACGCAGATCTTCCGTATCTTTGAGCGCCGGGCCCTGCGCGACCTTCCCTGCGAGGAATAGGTTTCGCCATGTCTCAGCACATCAAACACGGCTGTGACCATATCTTCTTTATCGGCTTTTTGGGCGCGGGCAAGTCGACGCTTGCGCGCAACGTGGGCACTATGTTCAAGCGTCGATTCATCGATACCGATCGTTTGGTTGTGCGTCGATGCGGCAAGTCGGTGACCGAGATATTTAAGACCGAAGGCGAGGATCGTTTTCGCGAGCTCGAGACCTCGGCACTCCGTTCGCTTCAAAGCGAGCGCAGCCTGTTGGTATCGTGCGGGGGTGGCATCGTCGAGACGCCGGTAAACATTGAGCTGATGCACGAGATGGGTACCTGCGTGTACCTCGAAGGCGACTTTGAGGATTCGTTGCGCCAGATTCGCCGCTCCGATACCCGGCCTGATTTCCGCTCGCCCGAGCATGCTGCGCGCCTGTTTGAGCATCGCCGTCCGCTGTATCGCCAGGCCGCCGATATTACCCTTGATATTCGCAACAAGTCCTTCGAGGACGTTTCCTACCTTTGTGCCGAAATGCTTTTGGAGCGTGGACTGCTATGATTCGCCGTCAACTTATCAATTTCCAAAACCGCAGTGTCGATGTCCGCGTCGGATTGGGCGCGTTCGAGGAGCTGTCGCGCATGTTTGCCTCGGCTGTGGGCAAGCCTAAGCGCGCGATGGTGGTTTGGAACGACGCCACATCCGAGCGTTTTGGCGAGGTCGTCGAGCATGCGCTGGTCGACGCCGGGTTTGCCGTGTCGCTGCTCGCCCTTGAGGTTTCTCCTGCCGGCGCTACGCTGGCCGATGCCGATACCGTCTTTGGCGCCCTGTCGGCTAACGGCATTACCTGCGACGATCTCGTTGTCGCTGTCGGCGACACGGCGACCTGCTCGGTTGTTTGCTGGTGTGCCAATCAGTGGTGCGGTCGCACCGAGTGTGCCTTGCTGCCGACCACGTTCGACGCCATGCTCACGGTCGCGACGACTATGAAGCCGCTCGTCGCCTCGTCGGCGAATGCGCTTCCCGCTATCGCGTTCCGTCCCGAGCCGGGCCTGGTCGTGTGTGACCTCGACCTTGTTCGCGAGGCGGACCCCGAGGACCTCAAGCTCGGCTATGTGGTACTTGTTGGCACCATGCTTTCGAGCAGCAAGTCCCGCTGGAATCAGTTTACTGAGACCGTCCCCGAGATTCTCGCGGGCGAGGAGGTCGCGCTCGTTAATGCCGTTCAGTGGTCTCAGACTGCCCGCAAGGACGTACTGATGGCCACGAACCCGAGCGCCCGTCATGCGCTCGATTTTGGTAAGACGGGGGAGCGTACCCTGCGCGCCTGCTTGAGCGATGTCGCTTCGCAGGTCCCTGCCTTCCAGCTGTTGTCCGAGGGCATACGTTTTGAGGCGCGCGTTGCCCACGATGCTTGCGACTTTGATATCGATTACGTTTTTGAGGTCGATGACTGCCTGGAGGACTTTGGTATCGAGGAGCTTGCCTTCGATCTTGAGCCCACCGCGTTTATCGAGGAGTTCCGCAGGCAGCAGTTCGCCCGCTCGAACCGCAGCATGTTGCCGCTGCCCGCGGCACTCGGCGCCATTCGTCTAACGAGTGTTGAGGACGAGGTTCTTGAGCGCCATGCTCACGCCTACCTGGCTTCTCGCAAAGAACTTCTCTAAGATTTATTGACATCCATCGTCTTTCGTATCATGTTGAGGGGCGGGTTTCCAATCGGTTGCGGTTCGCATGCGATTCCGACGTTCGGTTGAGACCCGTCCCGCACTTTTTGAGACAATAAGAAAGGAATCTGCATGTCTGAGTTTGCTGCCGGTCCTGCCGGTCGTATCGAACGTGTCCGTGCCCTGATGGTCGAGCGCGGCTACGACGCTATCGTGGTACGCGACGAGGCCAATCTTCGTTGGCTCACGGGCGTGAAGGGCGTCTTCGACTACACCTTCGAGTTCCCGCACGCGGCGTTTATTACGGCTGACCAGTGCCGGTTCCATACCGACTCGCGCTACCTCAACAGCTTTGAGGAGAACACGCCTGCCGGCAGCCCTTGGGTCTACGACATGGACGAGGGCACCATCCCCGGTTGGGTCGCCGGCAAGATCGCGGCCAACAAGTGCCGCGTCTGCGCTGTCGAGGACGACATGCAGATCAACTTCTACCAGGGCATTCAGCGTGGTCTGGAGGATCGTTCCGTCGCCTGCATGTTGCCGCTGATGCATGATGACATCCGCAAGATGCGCGCCATCAAGGACGCCGAGGAGATCGAGCTCATGCGCCATGCGCAGTCGATTACCGACGCCGCCTTCCAGCATATGCTCGGCTTTATTAAGCCCGGTATGACCGAGAAGCAGGTTCGCAACGAGCTCGAGAACTTTATGTTCGCCAACGGCGCCGACAGCCTGGCTTTCGGCTCCATCGTGGCGAGCGGTCCCAACACCGCCAACCCGCACGCCGTGCCGAGCGACCGCGTGATCGAGAAGGGCGACTTCGTTCTTATGGATTACGGTGCGGGCTACTGCGATTATCGTTCCGACATGACGCGCACCGT
This sequence comes from uncultured bacterium, assembly GCA_905215865.1. Classification (GTDB taxonomy): domain Bacteria; phylum Actinomycetota; class Coriobacteriia; order Coriobacteriales; family Coriobacteriaceae; genus Collinsella. The sequence continues at coordinate 4,137 of CAJMRJ010000037.1, forward strand.
CGTGATGGGCGAGCCTACCCAGGAGCAGCTCGACCTGTACGCGCTCGTGCGCCGTACGCACGAGGAGTGCGTCGCCGCCATCCATCCGGGCGTCGAGGGCAACGACATTTTCAAGCTTTCCAAGAAGATCATCGGCGATGCCGGCTATGGCGATTACTACAACCATGGTTTGGGCCACGGCGTGGGCATCGACATCCACGAGCTGCCCAACTTTAACCGCAGCAAGAACATCATCGAGGTCGGCTCGGTTATCACCATGGAGCCCGGCGTGTATCTGCCCGGTGTGGGCGGCGTGCGCCTGGAGGACTACGGCGTGGTCACCGAGAACGGCTACGAGCCCTTCACCAAGACCCCGCACGACCTGCACGTCATCGATTGCTAGCCCATTTCGATAGATTTTTGGGGCGGGGCGTCCGGATAGATTCGGGCGCCCCGCGTTCTCTTTTTATGCGCTCGCTGCAGGCGCCGTCTGCAAGTGTATAATTTCGGTCGTATGTAATTTGGACGCTTGTGCGTTCTGCCCATAACAAGAAAGGTCGCTATGCCTACCATTTCTACCGCCGACTTCAAGAACGGCCTCGGTCTCCGCATTAAGGACAAGGTCTACACCATCGTCGAGTTCCAGCATGTCAAGCCGGGCAAGGGCGGCGCGTTTGTGCGCTACAAGACCCGCGACATCAAGAGCGGCCGCGTCGTCGAGAACACCTGCAACGCCGGCACCAAGTTCGAGAGCGTTATGCTCACCACCCGTGAGTTCCAGTACCTCTACAACGATGGCGCCGACTACATCTTCATGGACAATGAGACCTATGAGCAGGTTCCCGTTCCTGAGGACATGGTGGGCGAGAACTCCAAGTGGCTGCGCGAGAACGACATCTGCCAGCTGCTCTTTGCCGACGATGAGCTCATGGGCGTGACCCCGCCGATGTTCATCGAGACCACCATCGTCCAGACCGACCCGGGCTTTAAGGGCGACACCGTCCAGGGTTCCACCAAGCCGGCCACGATCGACACCGGCGCTGTCATCCAGGTCCCCATGTACCTCAACGAGGGCGAGGTCATCAAGGTTGACACCCGCGACGGCAAGTTCGTCTCCCGCGTCTAGCAACCAACTCTTCTAGGAGGACTCATGCCCCAGGAAATCAAGATTGACGGCATCGGCATTTCGCCCGATGTTCTGACCGCCATCGTCTCGCGCGCCGTGTCGGATGTCGAGGGCATCGCCTCCGTTGGCGTCAAGGACCTTGCCACCAACCTTGTCTCCATGATGCTCTCGTCCAAGGCCCCGGCTTCCGAGCCGGCGGTCGAGGCCGAGGTCGTCGGCGACAAGCTCGCACTCACCGTGCGTGTCGTGGTGTTCTTTGGCTATCCGTTCAAGAAACTCGCCGAGGCCGTTCGCGCCGCCGTGGTCGCCGCCATCGATGCCCAGGTGGGCGTCGAGGTCGAGCGCGTTGACGTTTGCATCGACGGTCTCGTTTTCCCCAAGGAGTAACCTTTGAGCCTTAAGGTTTATCGCGGGCGCACGCTTGCCCGCAGTCAGGCGCTGCAGCTGCTGTTTCAGGCCGAGGCCACGGACAGCCCGCTCGAGCGCGTCCTCGAGGGCGATTTCCTGATCTCGAAGGGTCCCCTCGACCCCTATGCGCTGGAGCTTTGCCGCGGTGCCTACGAGCATATCGATCGCATCGATTGCGCCCTGCGCGCCGTCGCCAAGAACTGGGATCTTATGCGCATGCCCGGTGCCGACCGCAACCTGCTGCGTATCGCCGTCTACGAGATGCGCTTCCTTACCGACGAGGAGGTCTCGGACGCCATTGTCATCAACGAGGCCGTCGAAATCGCCAAGGCTTATGGTACCGACCAGTCCGCATCGTTTGTCAACGGCGTGCTGGGCAAGATCGCTCGTAGCGAGGAGCTGCCGGGCGAGGACCTGTACCAGCAGCTGCTGGCCGAGGATCGCGCTCGCGAGGAGGCGCAGGCTGCCGAGGCGGCCGCCAAGGTCGCTGCTGCTCAGGCTGCTGCCGGTGTACTTGCCGAGGATGCGGACGCTGCTGAGGCCGTCGAGGCCGACTCCGTCGAGGAGTAACCATGCCAGAGGGTTCCGTCCGCAACTTCGATGAGATCTCGGATCGCCTGGACCAGATTATCGCCACCGTTCGCTCCAAGGATACGTCCTTGGAGCGTTCGCTCGATTTGTTTGACGAGGCGATTGAGCTGGGCTCCCGAGCGGTCGATATGGTCGACAAGTTTGAGCTGACGCCGCGTGAGGCCGACAAGCTCGAGCAGGAATACGATGAGGATGCGGTAAACGAGTCCCAAGATAGACAGGCTGCATCTCCGGATACGAATGGTTGATGGCATTCATGAAACGCGTGCGTCTCGATGACGAACTGATTTCACAGGGCATCTGCGCCGATCGCGCGGATGCCCTTCGCACTCTTATGGCCGGCTTGGTTTCGAGTGGCGGTGAGCGTTTGACCTCTCCGGGGCTCAAGGTGACGCCGGGCCTGCCACTGCACGTTAAGGGGCGCATCCCGTATGTTGGGCGCGGCGGGCTCAAGCTCGAGGGCGCGCTCGATGCGTTTGGAATCGATCCGACGGACCTTGCTTGCCTCGATGTGGGATGCTCCACGGGCGGCTTTACCGATTGCCTTCTCAAGCGCGGCGCCGCGACCGTTGTCTCGGTCGACGTGGGCCGTGCCCAGTTTGATTGGTCGCTGCGCCAAGACGATCGCGTGACGCTCCACGAGCGCACGAATGTGACGCAGTTGCCCGAGCTCGGCTACGGCGCTGCTATCGACCTGGCTGTGTGCGATGTGTCGTTTACGAGTATCGCGAATATCATCGACGCCGTGCTGGCATGCCTGAAGCCTTCGGGTTCGTTTTGCACGCTCGTAAAGCCGCAGTTTGAGGCGCCGGCTGCGCTGGTGGGCGAGGGCGGTATCGTAACCGACCCCGGCGTTCGCCGCGATACACTCGTGGCGGCGATTGAGCTGTTCGCCGCCAGGGGTCTGTTCCCGCTTGACGTGTGCGTGTCGCCAATCCATGGCGCTAAGGGCAACGTTGAGTTTTTCCTGTACGGCACGAGACTTGCCCCCGGCGAGCGCGCCGACGATGAGCTGCAATCCCAGGTATCGGTTTTGAGCGAGAAAGCGGCAACGCTATGAAGGTCTTTCTGGTTCCCAATTACTACAAGCAAGAGGCGGTCGAGAGCGGCCTGATGCTCGAGCTCTGGCTGACGCGCCAGGGCTACGAGGTCGCATGGGCGGCCGATCAGCGCTCGAAGATTCAGAGCACGCCCGATGTTGACGATGCCGACTTGGTCATCACGCTCGGCGGCGACGGCACACTGCTGCGCGCCGCCCGCATTCTCAACTACCGCGAGATTCCCATTTTGGGTCTTTCCTATGGCCACCTTGGCTTTTTGACGGCGGCCAGTCCCGAGGAACGCGATGTTTTGCAGGTTGTGAGCGATGCCCTGTCCGGTGAGCTCCACGTGAGCCGCCGCGCCACCATCGCCGCGGATATCGTCTCGGTGCGCGATGACGGCACGAAGGATGTCGTGCGTTCGTTCGCGCTCAACGACATGGCGCTCACGCGTGGGCCCCTGTCCGATATGGTCGAGTTTGACATCACGGTGTCCGGCCATCATATCGATCGCCTGCGCGGTGACGGTGTCGTCGTTTCGACGGCGACCGGCTCCACCGGCTACGCGCTATCCGCCGGCGGCCCCATCGTCAGCCCCGATTACACGGGTATGGTCTGTGTGCCCATCGCCCCGCATACCATTCAGGCTCGCGCCTTCTTGACCTCCCCGAGCGATGTCGTCGAGATCTTTATGTCCGATGATCGTCCGAGCGTGCCGGCGATTGCCATCGATGGGCAGTTTATTACCTGCGACGGCACGGTCGAGAGCGTGGCTGTGCGTCGCGGTCCCGGTGATGTGCTGCTGCTGGATTACGGCCCCGAGAGCTTCTATAACTCGGTGAGCCGCGTGTTCTATGGAGTGCGTCATGATCGATGAGCTGCAGGTTTCCAACATTGCACTCATTCGCGAGGCGACGTTGGTTCCGAGCGCGGGTTTAACGGTTCTGACCGGAGAAACCGGTGCCGGTAAGACCGCGCTGCTCTCGGCGCTTAAGCTCATCTTGGGCGAACGCGCCGATTCGTCGACGGTTCGCGAGGGTGAGGCGCTTGCGAGCGTCGGGGCGCGCCTGTTTGACGGCCCGCACGACACGGAGGGCTTCACCGTGCAGCGCAGCCTTTCTGCCGAGGGCCGCAGCCGCGTAAAAATTGACGGCCGCATCGCCAGTGTGCGTGAGCTTTCGGAGCGCGTTGGCGTGATGATGGATCTTTGCGGCCAGCACGAGCACCAGCGCTTGCTCGACCCGGCGCACCATGTCGCCATGGTCGATGCTTGGGCTGGGCTCTCGGCGCTTGAGGCGCTCGAGAAGTATCGCACCTGCTTTAAGGCTTCGCGTGCCGCCGCCAAGGAGCTTCGCCGTGTGGAGGAAGCCTCGCGTGCGCAGGGGAGTCGCGTCGAGGAAGCGCGTTTTGCCCTCGAGCGTATCGCCGAGGTCGACCCCAAGCCAGGTGAGTACGAGGAACTCGAGGAGCTGCTGCCTCGCTCGGAGCACGCCGAGGTCTTGGTGGCGACGGCAAACGAGGCCCATGAATCGCTTGCTGCCGAAGGGGGAGCGCTCGATGCCGTGAATGGCGCCGTGGCCGAGCTTTCACGCATGGCTGCCGTCGATCGCAAGCTGGGCGACATTGCCGATGCGCTTTCGGATGCCTGTATCTCGCTTGAGGATTGTGCCAACGAGCTGCGTGCCTATCGCGATGGCGTTGCGTTTGACCCTCGTGAGCTCGCTCGTATGCGCGAGCGGTATTCCGACCTCAAGGGCCTGCTGCGTCAGTGGGGTCCCACCATGGACGATGTCTTTGCCATGCGCGACCGCTCACAAGAGCTGCTGTCTCTAGTCGATGATGGTGATGAGCAGATCAAGAAGGCTCGCGAGGCACTCGGGAGCGCTGAACGCGATCTTTTTGCTGCTGCTAAGGCGCTTAAGCGCGCGCGGAACACCGCTGCCCCGCGCTTTTGTCACGAGGTTGGCCGTCAGATGGCGCGCCTGGAGATGGGCGGTGCCGAGCTTGTCTGGGAGTCGCGCGATCTTCCGCGTGCCGAATGGACGCCGGCGGGCCCTTCGAGCTACGAGCTGCTATATCGCAGCGGCGCCGGCTTGACACCTCGTCCATTGCGCCGCATTGCCTCGGGTGGCGAGTTGAGCCGCGTTATGCTGGCGAGCAAGGTTGTCCTTGGCAACGCGGATGGCGTGGATACGCTGGTGTTTGACGAGGTCGATGCCGGTGTCGGCGGCTCCACCGCCCGTGCGCTGGCCGGTGTACTAGCCGATCTTGCCGCTACGCATCAGGTGATTGTCGTAACTCACCTGGCGCAGGTCGCCGTCATGGCCGACAAGCATTACGTGGTCAGTAAAGAGCCCGGCGACGTTCCCCAAACGCATCTGGACGAGGTGACCGGCGATGCCCGTACCGCAGAGATCGCCCGTATGCTGAGCGGCGACCAGTCGGCGGCAAGCCTTGCGCACGCCAGGCAGATGTTGGAAGAAGCGCGTGCTTAGACCGAGCCGCCACATGCATGTCCGACCCGGATGCCACGAAACCGGCCCATCTACTACGTTTAATAGGCCATCGGGAACCACGTCAAGAATTGCAAAAAGAAAACCGCAGGTAGAACGCCTGCGGTTTTCTCTTTTTTCGGTATGTGGTTGAGCCATACGGATAAAACGTAGTAGATGGGCCGGTTTCGTGGCGAATGGCGCCCTTCGGCTCCTCAAAATGTCTATTCCACGACCTTATCCGGCTGGATGAGCTCCTCGTAGTAGCTGATGTGCTCGCGCGCGTCCTCGATTTCGGGCAGCAGGAAGTTGTAGATGACCTCTATGATCATCGTGGCACTCATCTTGGAGAACGCGAAGTCCCCCGTTGTCAGCAGTGCCTCGTGATTGACGGTATTAAAGGTGTAGTCGGCTAGGCGCGCAAGCGGAGATTTGCTGTCGCTGCTGATGACGACTACCGTGGCGCCGCAATCGCGAGCTGCTTTTGCCATGCGGTTCAGTCGACGCGACTTGCCAGAGTTCGAGATCAGTACGATGACATCACCAGGGCGCAACGTGAGCGCAAAGCCGATTGATGTCTCGCTGATGGTGCTTGCCATGCAGCGAAGGCCCAGCTGCGAAAACTTAAATGTCGCGTCGAGCGCGACCGCGTTCGTATTGCCCACGGCGGCGAACTCAATAACGCCGGCATTCTTAAGCGCGTGTACAACTGCGGCCAACGTGTCGTGATCAATGCCGTCGATGGTCGCATTAAGCTCACTCACCTTGGCGGCGAGGATATTCTTAAGACTCTGCTCCATGTTGTCGAGCGAGACCTCGTCGGTCAGGCCCTCGTTGCGCTGACTCTCCAAGTCGCGCGCCAACGAAAACTGAAAGCTGCGGAAGCTGCCAAAGCCCAGCTTGCGGCAAAAGCGCGACACCGTCGCCTCGGATGTGGCAGCGGCTCGTGAGAGCTGGGCGGCCGTCAGGCGCGGCGCCTCGGACTGGTGCTCCAATATATAGTCGACAATGCGCTGCTCGGAATCGCTGTACCCTTTGTGCGTGCTAATAAGGGAGAGCGCGCTCTTGCTGCTATCGGTCATGGATGGCTCCTGGTTGGCATTGAAAATCGGACTCGTTTTTCAATGCCATAGTATACGGGCATTTTCAATTACAAGATACACCTTGCCGTTTCAAGTGTTGATGGTAAACTTTCACTTACCGTTTACGGTTATGAAAGAACCTTTCACCGGAGAATTGCGCCTTGTCTCTTCTCACGCGGACGGTAGGTTGGTATCTTTCAATTGTGGAAAAACGCGCATTGAAGCGCGTTTAGGGGAGCGCCTGCGGGCGCAGTACTCAAGAAGGAGGGACACATGGCTAAGTTTGACATCATCGCCGCGACCGGTTGCCCGACCGGCATTGCGCACACCTTCATGGCGAAGGAGGCGCTGGAGAAGGCAGCTGCCGAGCGAGGTCTGACCATTAAGGTCGAGACTCATGGCCAGGTCGGTGTCGAGAACGAGCTCACCAAGAGCGAGATCGCCGGTGCCAAGGCCGTCGTCGTCGCAGCCGATAAGGATGTCCAGGCTGAGCGTTTCGCCGGTAAGCCCATGGTTTCCGTCGGTGTTTCCAAGGCACTGTCCGTCGAGGCCGCCGGAAAGCTGATCGACCGCGCGCTCGCCGCCAAGGGCGACGACACGGTTGCCGCTGCCGCCGATGTCGAGGACGAGGTCGAGGAGAAGGAGTCCATCGGTCACGTCATCTACAAGCACCTCATGAACGGCGTCAGCCACATGCTGGTCTTCGTCGTTGCCGGTGGTGTTCTGACCGCCATTTCGTTCCTGTGGGGCATCACGTCCTTTGATTCGACGGCTGCCGACTACAACAGCTTTGCCGCGATGCTCAAGATTATCGGCGGTATCGCCATGAACCTCATGGTTCCGGTGCTCTCCGCCTACATCGCCGAGTCTATCGGCAAGCGCCCGGCGCTCGTCCCCGGTTTCGTCGCCGGTATGATTGCCATCCAGGGTCTGCCCGTTAACGCCGATACTGGCATGATCGACGCTGGAGGCTCGGGTGTGGGCTTCGGCTTCCTGGGCGGCATCGTCGGCGGCTTCCTCGCTGGCTATGTCATCCTGCTGCTCGAGAAGGCTTTCTCTAAAATTCCCGCGAGCCTTAATGGCCTGAAGGCAATCTTCCTGTATCCGCTGTGCTCTACCGCCATCGTCGGCCTGGTCATGCTCGGTATTTCCGGCCCCATGGCTGCCATTAACCAGGGCATGATGGATTTCCTGCAGAGCCTCGGTAACTCCGGTCCGGTGATCCTTGGCCTGGCCATCGGCTGCATGTGCGCCTTTGATATGGGCGGCCCGGTCAACAAGGCTGCTTACGCTACTGGCACCTTCCTGCTCGGTACCGCTCTCGAAGCTGGCGTCGGCACCGAGACCTACAACTTCGGCACCAACTTCATGGCTGCCGTCTCCGCCGCCTGCATCGTTCCGCCGCTGATCACCACCTTCGCCGTCGTTGTCGGCAAGAAGTACTTCAGCCAGGAGGATCATGACGCCGGTATCGTCAACCTCATCCTTGGTTGCACCCACATCACCGAGGGCGCCATTCCGTTCATGACCAAGAACATCTGGCCCGTCATGCCTATCATGATGGTCGGTTCTTCCATCGCTTCCATCTTGACCATCTTCTTCAACGTTCACGATCCGGCGCCTCACGGCGGCTTCCTGGTCCTGCCCGTTGTCGAGAACGGCCCGCAGTGGGTCCTCGCGATCCTCATCGGCGCCGTGGTCGGTGGCATCCTGTTCGTGGCCTTCAAGAAGTACGACTTCGAGAAGAACCAGAAGCCCGCTCCTGCAGCCAAGCCGGCTGAGGCCCCTAAGGCCGCTGCTGTCGAGGCCCCCAAGGCCGAGGCTTCCGACTTCGTGAAGGTCGGGAACGTCTTTGTCGCCGAGGACTTCGTTTCTCGTGACGAGGCTCTGAGCTTTGTCTCCAACCAGGCCGTTAAGGCCGGTATCGCCGGCGATGCCGACGCCGTGATGAACGCCTTCCTGGCCCGCGAGGCCGAGGGCACCACGGGCATGATGGAGGGCTTCGCCATTCCGCATGCCAAGTCCGACGCCATCACCGAGGCCGCTGTCATCGTCGTCAAGGACGACTCTGGCGTGACCGGTTGGGACACCATGGACGGCGCTCCCGTCAATGTTGCCATCGCCCTGCTCATCCCGGGCGCTCAGGCTGGAACCACGCACCTCAAGATCCTGTCCAAGGTCGCCGAGGCGCTTATGGACGAGGACTTCCGTGCCACCGTCAAGGGTTCCACCGACGCCGCCGAGATCGCCAAGACGATCAACGCCCGCCTGGTCTAATCCAGCAGTTAGCGAATAATATCGCCCCTTGTAACAAAGGCGGAGACCCTCTCCAGGGCCTCCGCCTTTTTCATCTCCAAATAAGTTGCGGTGAAAT
>CAJMRJ010000038.1:0-13176 GCA_905215865.1 uncultured bacterium
GAGGGCTCCGCTGAGGCCGACGGCAGCTCCGCAGGCTCCGCCGACTCCACCGGTTCCGGCGCTCTGACCGGCACCCTGAAACTGGGCGCCATCGGCCCTCTGACCGGCGCCGCGGCAACCTATGGTGTTTCGGCCGAGAAGGGTGCCAAGCTCGCCGCCAAGGATTTCTCGACCAAGGATCTCAAGCTCTCGCTTAAGTCCGAGGACGATGTCGCCGACGGTGAGAAGGCCATCAACGCCTTCAATACCCTGTGCGACTGGGGCATGCAGGCACTCGTCGGCCCCGTCACGACTGGTGCCGCCGTCGCCGTCTCGGGCGAGATCGCTGACGATATGCTCATGGTCACGCCTTCGGCCTCGTCGCTCGACGTCACCAAGGATAAGACCACGGTCTTTCAGGTTTGCTTCACCGATCCCACCATGGGCGCCAGCGCCGCGAAGTTCTTGGCCGAGAAGTACGCGGATGCCAAGATCGCTCTGTTCTACAACTCCGGCGATACGTATAGTTCAGGCGTTGCCGACGCTTTTGCCGAGCAGGCCAAGGCGTCCAAGCTCGACATCGTCGATACCGAGACCTTTAAGGACGATTCCTCCACGAGCTTTACCAACCAGCTCACCAAGGCCAAGGAGGCCGGCGCCACGCTTATCTTTGCCCCGATCTACTACACGCCGGCGTCCGTTTTGCTCAAAAACGCCAAGGACATGGGCTACGACATGACGCTCATGGGTACCGACGGCATGGACGGCCTGCTCTCCGTTGAGGGCTTCGACACCTCTCTTGCCGAGGGCGTATTGCTCATGACCCCGTTCTCTGCCGACGATGAGAAGAACGCCGACTTCGTCAAGGCATATAAGGAAGCCTACGACGAGACGCCCAACCAGTTTGCTGCCGATGCTTATGACTGCGTCCACGCGATTGTCGAGGCAATCGATAGGGCGGGCATCGATATTGCGGCCGATGGCGCCGACATCGCCGGCGATCTTGCCCGTGCCATGCGCAAGATCAAGATTGAGGGCCTGACGGGCGAGCTGACGTGGAACGACGAGGGCCAAGTCGAGAAGCCCGCTACGGCCTATGTGATACAGGACGGCAAGTACATCGCCGCCTAAGTGCATATAACGAGACCGGTGGGGCCGTTTTATGCAGGGCGAGGACGCTTGTAACAGAACAGAAACATTACTTTCACACAATAAAGTGACTAAACTGCATAAACCGACAGAAATACGCAGAATTATGGATAAATGGGCAAAACAAAAGAAAAGTTGAAATAATCACCACTTTTCTCAACTAAAGCGTCTACTATTTTGCGAACGCCGAACACGGCGAAGGATGGCCTGTCGGGTAACCGAAACCCGACGAGATTTGAGAGGAGAGCCGCATGTCGAGCCTCACCGGTAAGTCATTGAACCCTGTTATGAATCGCAGGAGCGTTATCGCGAGCGCAGCAGGTCTGGGGGCGATGTCCATTCTAGCTGGCTGCTCCTCCAACGGCGGCGATAGCGGTTCCGCTTCGAGCGACGCTTCGTTTAAGATCGGCACCATCGGCCCGCTGACCGGCGCCAACGCGTCCTACGGCAAGTCTGTTACCCAGGGTGTCGAGCTTGGCTGCAAGGATTTCTCGACCAAGGAGCTGCCGCTTGCCAGCAAGGCCGAGGACGACCAGGCCGATGGCGAGAAGGCCGTCAACGCCTTCAACACCCTGCTCGACTGGGGCATGCAGGCCCTCGTCGGTCCGACCACCACGGGTGCGTCGGTTGCCGTTGCCGCAGAGGGTGGTAACGACCCCAAGACGTTCATGATCACCCCGTCCGCGTCCTCCGAGGACGTCACCGACGGCAAGGATTGCGTCTTCCAGGTTTGCTTCACCGACCCCAACCAGGGTGTCAACGCTGCCAAGTTCCTGGCCCAGAAGTATCCGGACGAGAAGTTCGTGCTGTTCTATAACTCCGGCGACGCCTATTCTTCGGGCATCGCAGATTCCTTTAAGGCCCAGGCCGCTGAGTCCAAGCTCGAGATTGTCGACGAGGAGACCTTTAAGGACGACTCCGCCACGAGCTTTACCAACCAGCTGACCAAGGCCAAGCAGGCCGGCGCCACCATGATCTTTGCGCCGATCTACTACACGCCGGCGTCCGTCCTGCTCAAGAACGCCAAGGACATGGGCTACGACGTCAAGATGATGGGCTGCGACGGCATGGACGGCATCCTGGGCGTTGAGGGCTTCGATACCTCTCTTGCCGAGGGCCTGCTGCTCATGACCCCGTTCTCCGCCGACGACGAGAAGAACGCCGACTTCGTTAACGCTTACAAGGATAAGTACGGCGATACCCCCGACCAGTTTGCCGCCGACGCCTACGACGGCGTGCACGCGGTGGCCGAGGCCGTCAAGGAGGCCGGTCTTGGTGTCGACGCCGATCCGACCGAGGTCGCCGAGAAGCTGTCCAAGGCTATGCTCAAGATTACCGTTGACGGTCTGACCGGCAAGCTCACCTGGAACGATAAGGGCCAGGTCCAGAAGGAGCCCACGGCTTACGTCATCACCGACGGCAAGTACGTACAGGCCTAATTGGCCGCCTTACATAGAGCGGTTTTGATCCCAAGCAGGGGAGGTTTTGGCCTTCCCTGCTTGCTTGGTATCTAGGGACGATGTAACGTCCCTGTTTCATACATCAACTGGAAACCTATTCGAAAGGGGGATGTGGAACATGACGGTCTTTATCCAATACCTGGTCAACGGCCTGTCTATGGGCAGCGTCTACGCCATCATCGCGTTGGGCTACACCATGGTCTACGGTATCGCCAAGATGCTGAACTTCGCTCACGGCGACGTTATCATGGTCGGTGCCTATGTCTCGTTCTGCGCCACGTCGTATCTCGGCCTCCCGGGCTGGGCATCTGTAGTTCTCTCTTGTGTGGTCTGTACCGTTCTCGGTGTTCTCATCGAGGGTCTGGCCTATAAGCCGCTGCGCCAAGCAGGCCCGCTGGCCGTTCTGATCACGGCTATCGGCGTGTCTTACTTCCTGCAGAATGCCGCGCAGCTTCTGTGGGGCGCCACGCCCAAGAACTTCACTTCGCTCGTTACCTTCCAGGTGCCGGAGTTCTTGGCCAAGTTCAACGTAAGCGCCGTCTCGCTCGTCACCATCGTCGCCTGCCTGGTTATCATGGCAGGCCTGATGTTCTTTACAGGTAAGACCAAGATGGGCAAAGCCATGCGCGCCGTGTCCGAGGACAAGGCCGCCGCTCAGCTCATGGGCATCAACGTCAACCGTACCATCTCGATGACGTTTGCCATCGGCTCTGCCCTTGCCGCCATCGCCGGCGTGCTGCTGTGCTCCTACTCGCCGGTGCTGCAGCCTACGACGGGCGCCATGCCTGGCATCAAGGCCTTCGACGCCGCCGTCTTCGGTGGCATCGGTTCCATCCCCGGCGCCTTTGTCGGCGGCATTCTCATCGGCATCATCGAAGCGATGGCGCAGGCCTACATTTCCACGAGCCTTGCCAACTCCATCGTCTTTGGTGTTCTGATCATCGTCCTGCTCGTCAAGCCTGCCGGCCTCTTGGGCAAGTACGTCCCCGAGAAGGTGTAGGTGAGCGGTATGAAGTTTCTTAAAGACAAGCAGACGCGTCATGACTTTGTCACGTACGCCATGTGCATCGTGGCATTCGCCATCGTGTTCTTTATGCAGTCCAACCATATGATCCCGCGCATGATCGCCGGCCAGTTGGTTCCCATTACGGCCTACATCGTCATGGCCATCTCCCTCAACCTCGTCGTCGGCATCGCGGGCGACTTGTCGCTGGGCCACGCGGGCTTTATGAGCGTCGGCGCCTATACGGGCATCGTTACCGCGGTCGCCCTCGAGAGCGCCGTTCCCTCCGATCCAATACGTCTTGTCATCAGCATCGTGGTCGGCGCTATCGCCGCTGCCATCTTGGGCTTCTTGATCGGTATCCCGGTCCTGCGCCTGAGCGGCGACTATCTGGCTATCGTGACCCTGGCTTTTGGCGAGATCATCAAGGAGATCGTCACCTGCCTCATTGTGGGCGTCGACTCCCGCGGCCTGCACGTGATCTTTAACATCACGGGCAACTCTACGATCGACGACCTGCACCTGCTCGAGGACGGCACCGCCATCATCAAGGGCGCCCAGGGCGCCTCGGGCGTGTCGACGTACTCGACCTTCCTCGCCGGTGCCATCCTGGTCATGGTCGCACTCGTGATCGTGCTCAACCTGGTTCGCAGCCGTACCGGCCGTGCCATTATGGCCGTGCGCGATAACAAGATTGCAGCCGAGTCCGTAGGCATCTCCGTCACCGAGTACCGCATGATCGCCTTCGTGGTTTCCGCTGCCCTCGCCGGTGCTGCCGGAGCTCTCTTCGGCGGTAACTTCTCGCAGCTCTCCGCCACCAAGTTCGACTTCAACACGTCCATCCTCATTCTGGTGTTCGTGGTCCTGGGCGGCCTGGGCAACATGCGCGGTTCCGTCATCGCGGCGGCGTTGCTCACGGTGCTTCCCGAGCTGCTCCGTCAGTTCTCGGACTACCGCATGCTCATCTACGCCATCGTGCTGATCCTGGTCATGATCTTTACCAACAACCCGCAGCTCAAGGCGTTCTTCGGTCGCGTCAAGGACCGCTTTGCTTCCAAGAAGGAGGTGGCAGCCGATGCCCAGTAAATTTGAGTTCAAGAAGGGCAAGATGGTCCCGTATCCTTCTGGCGCCATCGTTCCCGACCGCGACCTGGGCGAGCGCCCTGCACTCGAGTGCATCCACCTGGGCATTGAGTTCGGTGGCCTTAAGGCAGTCGACGACTTTAGCCTGACCATCGGCAAGACCGAGATCGCCGGTCTGATCGGCCCCAACGGTGCCGGCAAGACCACGGTCTTCAACCTGCTCACCAAGGTGTATCAGCCCACGCACGGCACCATCCTGCTCGACGGCGAGGACACCTCGGGCAAGTCGGTCTATCAGGTCAACCGCATGGGTATTGCCCGTACGTTCCAGAATATTCGCCTGTTCAACACCATGACGGTGGAGGATAACGTTAAGGTCGGCCTGCATAACCAGGAGCGCTACTCCGGCTTTGAGGGCGTGCTGCGCCTGCCGACGTATTGGAAGCACGAGAAGGCCGCCCACGAGCGCGCCATGGAGCTGCTGTCCATCTTTGATATGGAGCATCTGGCAAACGAGCAGGCCGGCTCGCTGCCTTACGGCGCCCAGCGTCGTCTGGAGATCGTCCGCGCGCTTGCCACCAACCCCAAGCTGCTGCTGCTCGACGAGCCTGCCGCCGGCATGAACCCGTCCGAGACTGCGGAGCTCATGGAGAACATCGTCAAGATTCGCGACACCTTCGGCATTGCCATCATGCTTATCGAGCACGATATGTCGCTCGTCATGAATATTTGCGAGGGTATCTGCGTGCTCAACTTTGGTAAGGTCATCGCCAAGGGCACGGCCGAAGAAATCCAGAACAACGACGCCGTTATCGAGGCATATCTGGGCAAGCAGGATAAGGGGGAGAACTAAATGGCAGAGCCGATGCTTTCCGTCTACAACATCAACGTCTGGTACGGCGCCATCCACGCCATCAAGGACATCTCCTTTAACGTCAACGAGGGCGAGATCGTGGCCTTGATCGGTGCGAACGGTGCCGGCAAGTCCACGACGCTCAAAACCGTCTCGGGCCTGCTGCGCTCCAAGACCGGCTCCATCAAGTTTATGGGCGAGGACATTACCCATACGCCTGCCGACAAACTGGTGGGTAAGGGCTTGGCTCAGGTCCCCGAGGGCCGTCGCGCCTTTTTGCAGATGACGGTCGAGGAGAACCTGGAGATGGGCGCCTACACGCAGCCCAAGTCCACGGTGGCTCCGGGCCTGGAGCGCGTCTATGAGCAGTTCCCGCGTCTTAAGGAGCGCCGTCGCCAGGTCGCCGGCACCCTTTCGGGCGGCGAGCAGCAGATGCTCGTTATGGGCCGCGCCCTTATGAGCAACCCCAAGCTGCTCATGCTCGACGAGCCTTCCATGGGTCTGGCGCCGATTCTGATTGAGCAGATCTTCCAGATTGTCGAGGACCTGCACAAGGCCGGCACCACGGTGCTTCTGGTCGAGCAGAACGCACAGATGGCTCTTTCCATCGCCACACGCGGCTATGTGCTCGAGACCGGCAAGATCACCATGACCGGCACGGGCCAAGAGCTTCTGCACGACGACAACGTCCGCAAGGCTTACCTCGGAGGCTAGCCAATCCAACAAAAGGGGCACTGACTATCCCGGTCAGCGCCCCTTTTTTTGGTGCAAGCGGACAGGTTGGGTAGCTAATATCTATCGAGTTTGTTCGCTAGTCTACCTTTTGTCCGCATGTGGGGCAGAACTGGGCTTCGGGTACGAGCGGGGTCCCGCAGTGACGGCAGAAGCGGGCAGGCTCGCTTGGAGCTGCCGGCATCGTCGGTGCCGCGGGTGCCACGGCGTTCTGCTGAGTGTGCTTCTGACGACGACGCTGCTTACGCTGAGGCTTGGGCGCTGCGGCTACTGCGCCGTTCGTGGTCTTCGTGCGCTTCTTGCGGACGCAAAGGATAACGATCGCGCCACCGATGATGAGGATGATCGCCACGCCACCGCCAATAACAAACGGCAGGTGAGTCTGGACAAAGTACAGCACATCCTCGGGCAGCGAGTGGGGGATATTGGACTTGTAGATGTTTACGTGAAGCGTTGAAGAATTATTGTCGTCGAAATAAGTTGCCAAAATCTTGCGATCGCCGTTCATGAACCTCAAGCTGTCCGATTTAGAATCGAACTCGCTCTTTGCCCCGGTTTGAGCATCGACTAGACATGCCGAGGACTTGTCATCGTCTGAGTATTTCCCAAGTAAGACGCCGCCATCATGTGAAATATCGCTGAGATAACCATTGCCGAAGGGGAAGGCAGTAGAGCTTATGGTGCTTCCATTTTGCAAATCGATGACGCCGAGGTTCGCATCTTGCTCGTTCAGGTAGTAATAATCATCATCCTCTTCAAAAAGATCATTAGAGCCATTGCTGAGATAAACGGGGTAGTAATCGCATGATTCGGAAGATGAATATCCATCGGCAAAAGCATGATCCTTATCATTGGATATGGTGCTCAGATTTGCATCGCGGTCAGCTCTGATTAAATAAGAGTCACCTTGAAGAATGAGGCCTTCTGAGTTCGGAAGTTGAAATATTGAGTTTATTTCGACGCTGTCTGTAATTTTGTTTACGTGAGTAGTGCTTGATTTGGTCGATCCGGTTTTTGTATCGAACACTTTCAGAGCGACGGTAGATTTATTCGCATTGGTCGACACAATGTAAAAGCAGCTTCCGTCTTTCGAAAACATTTCCTGCGAGTAATCGCTGTCTATGCGGCACACCTGCATTTTATTATCAGTCTTGAGGTCATAAAAAGCATATGAAAAGTAATCTTCGGGATTGTACTGTATAACACATGCTGTTTCATCGTTTTCGCTAACCCATGCACCACAGTATTGAACGTTTTTTTCTGGTTCAAGCGAATGGGTTGAGCGACTTTGCTTTTCAGGAGAGAAAACGACCAGGTTGGAGTCTTCTATCCAAGACAACTGATCATTGCCCGACAGCACAGTCGAATAGAGACTTTTCTTTGGAATGTCAACGGGGCTTGTGCTGCCGTCGTTCATATTAATGAGGGACACTTTTTTCAGATTGTTCTCGTCATCGCGGTTAAACAGATAGCAATACTCTGAGTCTATATCTATGACGTCGATATATGAGTTATCGCTACTGGTCTTAAAGCTATACGACTTCTCCAGTTCAGGCGTCGGTACGCTACCGCCGGCTAATGCTGCAGGAGGGGCTGCGAGCGGAGACAGGGCTGCGATCAGGCCGATGGCGACCGCTGCGATCCTTCCGCTCTTTTGGATGCTCTTAAACATGGCAATCCTTTCCTCTAGATTCGAATGACGATACCGCCATGGTTAACCGGGATTCGAAAATCTTGTTGCGCAACATTCACCATCGGCAAATTTATTCGGCCAGCTGCGCCGTTCCCAAGAGATCATTCTGAGTTGCGGTGAAATAGGGACTGAATACGGGCTCCAGAGGCCAAAACAGTCCCTATTCCACCGCAACTTCATGGGGATGTGTGACAATGCCCGTCGGAAAACATCTGCTGTCTTTGGGGGCCTATCTATGCTGTACGAGTTTTGTGCCGAGAACTTTGAGCGAGTGCCGGCTGCAATTGATGCCGGTGCGGGGCGCATTGAGCTGTGCGACAACCTCGCCGTCGGTGGCACCACGCCTTCCGCCGGCGTTATCAGCGCTACAGTCAGCTACGCTCACGAGCATGCCGCGCGAGTGATGTGCATGATTCGTCCGCGTGGTGGCGACTTTCATTACAACCAGGACGAGCTGCGCATGATGGAGATGGACTTGGGCCTTGCTGTGAGCGCCGGCGTTGACGGCCTGGTCTTTGGCTGCTGCAAACCCTGTGCCGGCGGCTGGGCGCTCGACGAGCTCACCCTCGGCGCCCTCGTTATGGCTACGGGCTGCGCGACCGAGGAGTGCAAGCGCGAGTCCCTTGACATCACCTTCCACATGGCATTTGACCAACTCTCGCCCGAGGCTCAGCTCGATGCGATTGATACGCTTGCCGACTGCGGCGTTACGCGCATCCTCACGCATGGCGGCGCGGCCGGTACGTCGATCGAGGATAATTTCGATCACCTGGCTCGTTTAATCGAGTATGCGGGCGATCGTTTGACCATCCTTCCCGGCGGCGGCATCACTACGACAAATCGCGACGCGGTCGCGGCGGCGCTCGGCGTCTCCGAGCTCCATGGCACCAAGATCGTGCCGCTGGAGGTATAACCCGTGGCGCTCGTATTTGACGTTCAGCAGGCGAGCGGTAAGCCCGACGACAACCGCCGCCCCGGTACCGCGTGCCCCTTTTGCGACACGGAGGGGCTCGCCAACATCATCCAGCGCGATGGCGACTGCATCTGGCTTGAGAATAAGTTCAAGACCTTGCGGGCCACCCGTCAGACCGTATTGATCGAGTCGGCCAATCACGACGCCGACCTGGTGACCTATGAACCGGATGAGCTGCATCATGTGATGCGGTTTGCCCTGGGCTGTTGGCAGCAGATGATCGATTCCCAGCAGTACCGCAGTGTGCTCATGTACAAGAACAAAGGCCCGCTTTCGGGCGGCAGCCTCGTCCATCCACACATGCAGATTGTGGGCTTGGAACAGGAGGACGGCTATGCGGCGCTGACTTCCGCCAATTTCGAAGGCATCGATGTTTGGCGGCGGGGGAGGGTTGCGGTTAACATCTCAACCGAGCCGATCATGGGGTTCTTTGAGGTCAATGTCTCGGCTCCACAGGGAATCGCCGCCAGCGACGACGCCCGCGACCAAGCCGAAGCGGACCTGTTTGCCGATGCAATTCAGGTGGCTCTGCGCTATATCCTGAACGAGCACCACGGCGGTCGCGCAGAGTCGTACAACTTGTTCTTCTATCACCTGGGCGGTCGGACCATTGCCAAGGCGCTGCCACGTTGGGTGGTTTCGCCCTACTTTGTGGGCTATCGTTTGGCCCAGGTCAATGCCGAGACAACGCTCGATGTCGATGCTGAGCGCCTACGCGCGCATCTGGAAACGCTCGTATAGCAAGGCTAACGCCCGCGCAATGCGGACAGTCTAGCGCGCCATCGCGTCGCGCCCGGCCTTGACCCGCTTGCGCTGTTTGGCGCGCTCCTCGCCGGTCAGGCGCTCAAAGAGATGTCCGATAATCGAGGCCAGCACCTGTTGAAACAGCGTACCGCACATGACGGGGAATACGACCTCGCCGGGAAAGTACTGCGTGGCGATGACGGCGCCCGAAGAGATGTTACGCATGCCGCAGGTAAAGCACATGGTGGTCGTCTCGCTATACGGCAGATGCAGGGCACGTGCGACCAGGATGCCGATGATAAAGCCACTGATGGCGAAGGTCAAAATAAAGAGGGCGACTTCCAAGCGCTCAACATTCATGTGCAGCACGTACTCGCTCATGGCGGTGGAGTTGGACGCGATGACACCCATCATCATGAACTTGCAGGCGGGCGAAAGCGCGGGGGAGAGTTTCTCATGACCCCAGCCGTGCGTGAGTTCGTTAATGACGATACCGAGCACGGCGGGGATGGCGATCATAAAGGCCATGTCCTGCATCATGCTCGGCACATCGATCGAGACGGTGGCACCCAGCAAGAGCTTCAGCGTGAGCGGAATCGTCACAGGCGAGATAACCGAGGACGTCAGGATAATGGTGAGCGCGAGCGGGCCGTTGCCGCCGAACATGCTAATCCACATAAAGGCAGTGACTGCCACGGGTACGCTGTACTCGAGCACGATGCCGCAGACAAGGTTGGGGTTGGAGCCAAAGAACAGCGATCCCATGGCATAAGCTGCGATAGGGATAAGCACCGCCGAGACGAGCAACGCCAAGACCAGGTGCAGCGGACGGCGGAACACCTCGGCTACCTGGTGGAAGGTGTTGCTGAGCGCGCCTTGGAACGTCATAAAGGCGAAGAGAGCGGGAACGATGGGCTTAAGTACGCCGATCTGCTGGGGAAAGAGCACACCGAGCGCCACGCAAATCGGAACGATGACCTGCATGTGCCCCGCGAGAAACTTGCCCAGTCCAACCCATTGCTTCATATACTCTTGTGACTCCCTTTGCTCGTGAATCCGTTTTGAATGGATATGCTAGACGCTCGCATGCGTCCGTGCGTCAGAAACGCTCGAATATTTCGAGGCGATTACCGGCATCGTTTCCCGAAACCGCGGCGTACTGCGGCGTTTTGCGTCCGTACTGCACGGTATAATAAATCCGTTCAACAGATCTGCCTGCCGAAGCGGGCATACACAGAGGACTCATCGCTATGAACCGTGAGAGGTATCGCGGCGACCTGCCCCTATCGGGGGTGGGCGCCTATGTCATCGCTTAAGACGACGCATCGCTGGGCGGTCGCTCAGCAAAACCCCGAGCTCGAAAAGGAGCTTTCGGCTGGCCTGGGCATACCCGGGCTGGTGGCGCGCATTATGGTTGCGCACGGCATTACATCCATCGAGGAAGGCCAGCTGTTTTTGACGCCTTCGCTCGATCGCGACTGGGCTGACCCACTCATTATCCCGGGCATGTCGGTCGTTGCCGACCGTGTCGAGCGCGCTATTCGCAACCACGAGTACATCGCGGTCTTTGGCGATTTTGACGTTGACGGTATTACGTCGACCTGCCTGTTGACCGAGGCGCTGCGCACGTTTGGCGCCGATGTCACGCCGTTTATTCCGCATCGCTTTGACGAGGGCTACGGTCTTTCGCGAGCGGCGCTCGACCGCGTTAACGAGCTTGCTCGCCCCCAGCTGATCGTGACCGTCGATAACGGCATTGCCGCCAAGGAAGAGGTCTCCTATCTGGAGAGCCTGGGAATCGATTTGGTGGTCACGGACCATCATGAGCCCTCCGACCAGGTGCCGCAGGGCGTGCCCCTGACCGACCCTAAGCTCGAGGACGAGGGTCCTTCGCGTGAGCTTGCCGGTGCCGGCGTGGCGCTCAAGCTGGTACAGGTCTTGGGCGAGCGCCTGGGCAAGCCGTCGTATTGGCGCTCGCTGATCGAGGTCGCGGCGCTGGGTACCGTGTCCGACATGATGCCGCTGACGCCCGAGAACCGCGCCCGGCTGATCCGAGACCTGTACCGAAACGACTCGCGCATCGAGGTGGTCATCTACAACGAGCTGACCGGCAAGGTATGTCGCCAGCTGGGTATAGACACGATCCTGCGCGGCCTGCGCAACACGGTCGATTTCGAGTACGAGCGAAACATCATGCAGGTCAATCAGACGCTCTTTCCCGAGATCAAGACCGTGCTGCTGTTCACCCCGGCCAGGTACGTCGCCATCTCGTCGAGCGTCATCCGCGAGCTGGTCACCTTCGGAGGCGATCCGACCCCGCTGATGCCCGAAAACATCGATATTAAAAACTACCTGTAAGCCGAACAGAACAATCAACCGAACCAACGATATGGAATTTACCGCAGAACTGATCGCCGGCTACCTCGGCGGAGAGATCGCGGGCGACCCGAAGGCCGTCGTCACGAAACTCGCAAAAATCGAAGAAGGAGAAGCAGGCGCGCTCGCTTTTCTGGCCAACCCGAAATACGAGCATTATATCTACGATACGAAAGCGACGATCGTGATCGTCAACCGTTCGTTCGAGCCTACGGCTCCGGTCGCGGCGACGATGATCCGCGTCGACGACGCCTACTCGTGCTTCGCGAAGCTGCTCGAACTGTACGTAGCGAACAAGCCCCGGAAAAAGGGCGTCAGCCCGCTCGCGGCGATCGATGCGTCGGCCACGCTGGGCGACGAAACCTACGTGGGCGAGTTCGCGGTGATCGGCGCGAACGTCCGCCTCGGGAAAAACTGCCAGATATATCCTCATGTCTACGTGGGCGACAACGTCCGTCTGGGCGATAACGTACAGTTGTTCCCCGGCGTCAAGATTTACGAGCAGTGCGAGATCGGCGACAACGTGACGATCCACGCCGGATCGGTGATCGGAGCCGACGGATTCGGCTTCGCTCCGGACGACAAGGGTGCGTATCACAAGATTCCGCAAATCGGCAACGTCCGCATCGAGAGCGATGTCGAAATAGGCGCCAACACCTGCATCGACCGGGCGACAATGGGTTCGACGGTCATCCGCCGGGGCGTCAAGCTCGACAACCTGATTCAGATCGGCCATAACGTGACCGTAGGCGAAAACACCGTCGCCGCCTCGCAGGTCGGCGTGGCCGGATCGTCCAAGGTCGGCGCGAACTGCATGTTCGGAGGGCAGGTCGGCATCGCCGGGCATCTGACCGTCGGCGACCGGGTCAAAATCGCCTCGAAATCGGGCGTATCGAACAGCATTCCCGAAGGAGAAACCTACATGGGAAGCCCCGCCATGCCGGGCATCAAGTACCACCGTTCGCATGCCGTTTTCCGCAACCTCCCCGACCTGAGCTACAAGGTCCGCCAACTGGAGAAGGAGCTGGCCAAGCTGCGCGAACGGCTCGGCGAAGCGGAGCAGTAGCCGGAGACGGCATAAGGAAATCATCCGATGGACGGCAAAGGACTTCTGGGAATCGACCCGGGCAC
>CAJMRJ010000039.1:0-13120 GCA_905215865.1 uncultured bacterium
AAAGCCGGTGCGGATTTGCGAAGCAAATACGCGGATTCTCCGCGCAAACTTCCGACTCAAAACGGATGCGATGTTATCGAATCTCAGCCTGCCATGCGCCGCATCAATGGAACCCCAAACCCGCGGAGAATCGAACTCTATGCAGGGCGCGGGCGTAAAGAAAACGCTACGGCAACGCAGGGTGGGACGCGCTTTCCCAATGGCGGCCCAGGCGGAAAGTGCGTCCCGGAATCCGCACTCAGACTGGGACGTAGTTTCCGGATGGCACATCAAGTGGAAACCACATCCCGGAATCCTCATTCGGAATGGGATGCATTTTCCGGATGGGCTGTTGGCGGAAAGCTCATCCCGGAATCCGCGCTCAGAACGGGACGCGCTTTCCCAACGGCAGTCCAAGCGGAAAGCGCATCCCGGAATCCCGCCTCAAACTGGGACGCGCTATCCGCTCCATCTCCTCAACTCCAAAACCTATGCGCCCTCCATCCCAAAACTGGGTAGAAGAAAGCCAAAACGCAATCGCAGGAGGTCAATATGACTGCAGAAGATAAGGCAAAGAACGCCGGCAAGGTCGCGCTCGTTTTGGAGGGCGGAAGTTATCGCGGGCAGTTTACCGCCGGCGTGCTCGACGTCCTCATGGAGGCCGGCGTCGAGATTCCGGCGGTATATGGCGTATCGGCTGGCGCCCTCAACGGCGTGAACTACAAGTCGCACCAGATCGGCCGTGCCAACCGCATCAACCTGGCTTTCTGCAACGACAGCCGCTACATGGGCGCCGCATCGTTTGCGTCCACGGGCTCTATTGTGGGTTACGACTTTATCTTCAACGATGTCCAGGACCGCCTGGACCCCTTTGACAATGAAACGTTCGACGCGAGCCCCATCGAGATGTACGCCGTCGCGACGGACATGCTCTTTGGAACCGCCACGTACCTGCCGGTCAAAAGCGCCGTACTTGACCTCGACGCCGTGCGCGCCTCGACGTCACTGCCGCTGGTGACGCCGCCGGTCGAGATTGACGGGCACAAATACGTCGATGGCGGCGTAGCCGATTCGGTCCCCATCGAGCACGTGCTGGAGGAAGCGGGCTTCGATCGCGCGGTTGTCATTGTCACGCAGGACCGCTCGTACGAGAAAAAGCCCTACGAGTTTATGCCCGCCGCACGTGCCCGCTATGCCGACTACCCCTACCTGCTCGAGGCTATCGAGACGCGCCACGACCGCTATAACATCCAGCGCATGCACCTGTGGAAGTATGAGCGCGAGGGCCGTGCGCTGGTCGTCGCCCCGCAAAAGCCGGTCGAGGTCGGTCACGTTGAGCACGATTCGGCAAAGCTCCTCGACCTGTATATTCAGGGTCGTCAGGAGGCAAAGCGCTTGCTGGGAGATATCGAGGCGTTTGTCGAGCGCTAGCGTCGCGACGTCATGACCCATGGACGACATGTGCAGAAACTCTGGTCGGAGCCAAAATTCCTGTTGACTCGGGCGGCGAGCGGGGTAATATGGACGGGTTACTTGCAGAGCCCCGTGAATCTCTGTAACAACACGTACTGTACATGGAGGAGTCTAAGTGATTTCGAAATCGACTCACTACGCCAAGCAGGGCGAGGTCCAGCGCAACTGGGTTCTCGTCGACGCCGATGGTGCTGTCCTGGGCCGTCTTGCCACCCAGATCGCAATGATCCTGCGCGGTAAGAACAAGCCCCAGTTCACGCCCAACAGCGACTGCGGCGACTTCGTTGTCGTCATCAACGCCGATAAGGTCCAGCTTACCGGTAACAAGGCCGACACGAAGACCTATTATCGCCACAGCGGCTACAACGGCGGCCTCAAGGCTGAGAGCTTCCGCCAGGCTATGGAGAAGCACCCGGAGAAGGTCATCGAGCGTGCCGTTCGCGGCATGCTGCCCAAGACCACCCTCGGCCGTGCCCAGATGACCAAGCTTAAGGTCTACGCTGGTGCCGAGCATCCGCACGCTGCCCAGAACCCCACGAAGATTGAGCTGGAGGCTTAAAGATGGCTGAGAACACCGTTGTCTACCAGGGTACCGGCCGTCGTAAGAACGCCGTCGCCCGCGTCCGTCTCGTCCCCGGCACCGGCAAGGTGACCATCAACAAGCGTGACGCCGAGCAGTATTTCGGCCGTCATCAGCTCGTTGAGAACGCCCTTGCTCCTTTCAAGGTGACCGACACCGCCGGTCAGTTCGACGTTATCGCTCTGTGCGATGGCGGCGGCATCTCCGGTCAGTCCGGCGCTCTGCGCCTGGGCATCGCTCGCGCTCTTCTGAACGCTGGCGACTACCGTGCTGACCTCAAGAAGGCCGGTTTCCTTACGCGCGATGCTCGCGTGGTCGAGCGCAAGAAGTACGGCCTCAAGAAGGCCCGCCGCGCTCCCCAGTTCTCCAAGCGCTAAGGTTTTATCTCCTTACGAGATACAATGTACAAGCGGGGCCTGCCGATTGCTCGGCGGGTCCCGCTTTTCTTTTTCGACTAGGGTGGGCGGTTGCATATCGCCTGCTAGGGAAGGAGCGATCCTATGCCCCAGAACATCTTCGGTACCGACGGCGTCCGTGGCGTCGCCAATGCCGACCTTTCGTGCGACCTCGCGTTTCGCCTGGGCCGCGCGGCGACCAAGTTTCTTGGTCCGGACATCTGCATCGGCCGCGACACGCGTCTTTCGGGTACCATGCTCGAGAGCGCGCTGACCGCCGGCATTATGGCCGAGGGCGGCCGCCCGCACTGCTGCGGCGTCATTCCTACGCCGGCCGTGGCGCTGCTCACCGTCCAAAACGAGCTCGATGGCGGCATCGTCATCTCCGCTTCGCACAATCCTCCGGAGTTCAACGGCATCAAGTTCTTTAGCCGCAAGGGCATGAAGCTTCCCGATGCGGTTGAGGAAGAGATCAGCGCCTGGGTCATGTCCGAGGAGGCCATGGCTGCCGACACGCTGCCGACCGGCGCCGGTGTGGGTCACATCATCAAGATGAAGGATGCCCGCAAGGACTATGTCGATCATGCCATCAGCACGCTCGACGGCCTTAAGCTCGACGGCCTGGTCGTTGCCGTCGACTGCGGCCACGGCGCTTCGTGCCAGACCACGCCTGCCGCGCTGCAGCGCCTGGGCGCCACGGTCCATGCCATCAACACCGATTACTGCGGCACTGACATTAACGTCGAGTGCGGCTCCACGCACCTTGAGCCCCTGCGCGAGCTCGTGCTGCGCACCCACGCCGATATCGGTCTGGCTCACGACGGCGACGCCGACCGCGTGCTCTTTGTGGACAGCGAGGGCAACGAGATTGATGGCGACTACATTCTTGCCATCTGCGGCTCCGACCTTGCTGCTCGCGGTAAGCTCGCCAACTCCGAGATCGTCTCGACCGTTATGTGCAACCTCGGTTTCTCCATCGCCATGAAGGAGCAGGGCTTTGAGATGGTGCAGACCGCCGTGGGCGACCGCTATGTTCTTGAGCGTATGCTCGAGGACGGTGCTGTCATCGGCGGCGAGCAGTCCGGCCACATCATCTTCCTGGAGCACAACACCACCGGCGACGGCTTGGTGACGGCCCTGCAGCTTCTGGCCGTGCTCAAGCGCACTGGCCGCACCCTTACCGACCTTGCTGGCATCATGAAGAAGTACCCGCAGGTGCTCGTCAACGTGCATTCGGACAACAAGGCCGGCCTGGACGATTGCCAGCCCATTTGGGACGCCGTTGCTGCCGCCGAGAAGGAGCTCAACGGTCGCGGCCGCATCTTGGTGCGCCCGAGCGGTACCGAACCGCTGGTTCGCGTGATGGCCGAGGCGGAGACGCATGAGCTGACCCAGCGTGTTGTTGACGATATCGTCGAGGTTGTCAAGCGCGAACTTCCCTAATGGCCAAAAACGGATGCCAAGTGGTAAACTGGTTCGGTTATTTTGATTGATTGGTATGTCCGAGGGGGAGCATGTTCACTAAAGTCCTAAGGTCTTTTGGTATGCGTGGTCGAGTCCTTACGCTGGATGCTCCCATCTCGGGCGACGTCATTCCGCTCTCCGAGGTAAACGATCAGACGTTTGCCACCGGCCTTTTGGGCCAGGGCGTGGCGATTCAGCCTACCGGCACGCGCGTGATTGCGCCGGCAGACGCCAAAGTCGAGGCCATTTTTCCCACGGGACACGCCGTTGCGCTTAACACGGTCGATGGCCTGGACGTGCTCATCCATGTTGGTTTGGACACTGTTCAGCTCGAGGGCAAGCACTTTACCGTACATGCGCAAGTGGGTGACATCGTCCATAAGGGCGACGTGCTCATCGAGTTCGATCGCGAGGCAATTGCTGCCGAGGGTTACGATGTAACGGTTCCTATCTTGGTGTGCAACTCCGTTGAGTTCTCGAGCATCAAGGGCTCCGTTGGCGAGCATGTCGAGGAGATGGACCAACTCATTGTCGCTCGCGAGCGCTAGTGAGCGCGCTTGGCCTTTAGCCTACAATTCGAACACGTTTACGGAGGGCGCCCTTGAAAGAGGACGCCCTCCGTGGCAAGATGGGACTTGTCCGAAGCTAAACAGCTTTGGGTCACCGTGGACGGGCAGGGGCCTCGACGCGGCTAGACAAGAGACACATACATTACGCGACCTCGCCCTGGTGGCCGCACACGTTGGTTGCGGCCGACGCGGGCCGCGGGCAAGTGCTTGTAAGGGGAGCCTTGCCTCTCTTGTACGAGAAAGGACGCGTAATGAAGATCATTAAAGCTAAAGACTACGAGGATATGAGCCGCAAGGCCGCCAATATCATCTCGGCCCAGGTTATCCTCAAGCCCGATTGCGTGCTGGGTCTTGCCACCGGCTCCACCCCGATTGGCGCCTACAAGCAGCTCGCCGCTTGGTACGAGAAGGGTGACGTCGACTTTGCCGAGGTCAGCACCTACAACCTCGACGAGTATCGTGGCCTTTCGCACGACGATCCCCAGAGCTACCACTACTTTATGCGTGAGAACTTCTTCGATCACATTAACATCGACCTGAACAACACGCATGTGCCCGATGGCTCCAATCCCGACGCTGCCGCTGCCTGCTCTGAGTACGACAAGATTGTCGCTGCTGCCGGTTACCCTGATCTGCAGCTGCTCGGCATCGGTAACAACGGTCACATTGGCTTCAACGAGCCCGATGATCACTTCTCCAAGGGTACGCACTGCGTCGACCTTACCGAGAGCACTATTCAGGCCAACAGCCGCCTGTTCGACAGCATCGACGACGTGCCCCGTCAGGCCTATACCATGGGCACTCAGACCATCATGTATGCCCGCATGATCCTGGTCGTCGCCAACGGCGAGGCCAAGGCGCAGGCCGTACATGACATGTGCTATGGTCCGGTTACCCCCCAGTGCCCTGCCTCGATCCTGCAACTGCACACCAACTGCGTTGTCGTTGCCGACGAGGCCGCCCTTTCGCTCTGCAAGTAGCGATAGCCTATCACCTCGACATAGCTTTGCCGAAGGCCTCCGCTTTGCGGGGGCCTTTTTGCTGAGCGCGCGCCGTGTGCTTGACGAAAATCTTGCCGCGAACTTGACGGGTGCGTCAGGTGCAGCATGATTCATTCCATAACAGATACTATGCATAAATGCTATGAAAAGGTCGTAGACGGTAGCTGTCATTAGGTGAGTTGCGCAACACAATTGAACAGCGCTCATTTGAGGTACACTGCCAAAGGATGGGACAAGCTGGCAAGCGCATTGACCTGCGCAAAGACTGATTGGTTGGGGGATAAGTTTCAATCGGACCACGCTGAACAAAAACTTGCCATTTGCGTACCAACAAACATCCTAAACCGTAGTATCGCTCTATTCATCTAGCGATACATATGGTCTAGCGTTACGGTGTCCATGTGGTCGAGTTGAGGAGCGGGCATGGTTAACGATTTGGGCAATATGGACGACCTCGAGCTTATGCCGCTGGGCAGTAGTTATACGGTGCGGCGCGATCGCTTGATGAACGAACTTATCGCCAAGGGCCGAAAGGCCGGCATCGTAGTCCTCTACGCGCCTGATGGCTTTGGGAAAACCTCGGTGCTGCTGCAGTATGCCCAAGAGGTTAAAAACGATCCGACGCGAGGTCCCGTGCGGATCATTGAGGCAGACCGCGCCATTGGGCGCGAGGTGTTTATGCAGCTCGAGGTCGTTACCGAAGAGCTTAAGGACAAGCCGCACTCCCTGATTGCAATCGATAACGTGCCTAACCTCAGCCAGGGCGAGACCGAGGAGCTGATCGACCGAATCCGAAGCCTACGTGCTATGGGGGTTGGGGTCTTTATGAGCTGCCGTCCTTCGAATCGCCAGCTGATTCATGGACTGGGCGATTCGATTAAAGTCAACGCGCAGATGCTCAAGGTGCATGCCTACGAGTATTCGGCGTGGGCATCGGCGTTTTCGATCAGCACATCGCTCGACTTCTATCAGCTTACGCAGAGCGTGCCCGAGCTCGTCTCGGCTATGCAGTCGGGACTCTACGGGCAGGGAGACGTTGCCCAGATGCTCGAAAACGAGATCGTCAATATCTGCGGTGCGGCACTTGTTGACTTGGCGTCGCTCGAGAACAACGCCCTGTTTAGTGTGGCATGCTTGATGGTCTTAATGGGCGAGGGCGATATTTCGGAGCTCGAGGCTTGCGGTGTTAGGCTTTCGGCGATTGACCAGTCCTATCTTGTCCGCGATTATCCCATTTTTGGCGTCGATCCGGCAGACCGGAGCTTTACCTGCTTGGGTACCGAGGACAACGCACGCCTGCGATTGCGCAAGTTGGTCGCCGAAATTCGCCCCGAACTCGTTGTGCGGGCGGCGCGTATATTGATTAAAGCGGGGCGCTGCGATACCGCGATGGACCTCGCCGACGCGTTTTTGGACCGCAGTGCGGTGTTGGAGCTTGCCGGGCAGTATGGGGTCGATCTGGCCCTGACGGGGCATGGAGGGGACGTCTGCCGCGCGGCGCTGGGAAAGACCGAGGCAGATGGCCGGGCATCGGAGCCGACGCCTGACGAGGCGCTCGGCATCTATCTGGCGGCGGTGAGCGTCTCCAATACAAAACTCGCGCGGTATATGGCCTCAATTATCGAGCATGCGGGCGAGCAAGCGATTTGCGAGCTCGATCCCGTGTCGTGGAAGGTAGCGCACGCGTTTACGGCCGCCTGTTATGGAGATAGTGGTCTGGGGCTTCCGACAGGCCATACAGCGCTGGAAAGTAAGGCGTCTTGTGCCGCACTCGACATGCTGTCCGCACATGTCGAGATAAAACATGGGCTGACCGAGCGGGCGAAGGGTGGTGAGATCCTCGCGGGGCTCAAAACGGATAAGGTCTACGATTGTGAGCTCGATATCGCGGGGACGTTTGTGCGGGCGGACCGCATGTTGACGGAGCTATTTGATGGGTCGTATGCAGGGACTGACGAGCGTGATGACGAGATGGCCCTGACGCTCGAGGCACTCGAAGCGCGTGGAATCCGAGCACTCGCCATCTGGGTGCGCATGGTATTATCGGCGCGGCGTCTGCTTGCCGGCATGCCGGTGACCGACGAGCAGGCATTCAATGAGCTCGACCGTTTTGCCGTGCGCGTGCGTGACAATCAAGTCCAGTTGTTTGGCTTGATACTGGAAGGCTGGCAGTCGCTGGCTGAGGGGCGTCCGGTCAATGCCAAATTCCGTGCGGTGCAGGTGCTCAGACTTGCCGAGGAATCGATTGGATACATACGCGACAACGCACTGCTGCTAGAGCGCGCGGCGTACTTACGCAATACATCGATGGTATCGGTGCGCGAAGAGGCAGAGCTGCTCGATTTGAGCCGAACGCAGGTCGGTGGTGCCGAGGCATGGATGGTGGCGCTGCATTTGGCCTCCGCGGGCCGCGATAGCGACCTTGCAGCCTGGATGTCCATGAATCGCCCAGGGATTTTGGATCCGTCGTATCGGCTGTTTGCGCGTCTTGCAATGCATTGTCTGGGTGAGCCGGCTGCTAGAATTCGAAAGAAGCTCCCGGTGCGCGAGCTGTCGCGGTATTCGCTGCGTGACGACTTTGAGGGCGAAAGCGAGCGTCTGTTCCAGGCTGGCGATGCCGAGGGTGTCGATGTGATTGGCCATATCGAGATCCGCATGTTTGGGGCGTTTCGCGCCGAGCGCGACGGGTTTCCCATCACGGATAAGATGTGGCGCCGCAAGAAAGCGGCGACGCTTGCCGAGCGGCTTGCGCTGGGCATGGATGCACTGGTCGACCGCGAGACGCTGGCTATGGAGCTATGGCCCCATGCCGAGTTCAATAGCGCCCGTAACAATCTGTACTCGACGATATCGCGCCTGCGTTCGGCTTTGGGGCCGACACCGGACGGCAAGTCGTGTGTGCTGATCCAAAACGAGTGCATTGGGCTTAACGGCGATTACGTCAAGACCGACGTGCGATTGTTTGATCAGATAAGCCGCGAAGTTTTGGGAAATCGCACGGGTGCGCGCGGACCCCATCTGATCGAGCTGTGCCTTAAGATCGAGCAGCTCTACGCCGGCCCGTTGTATGTTCCCAATGGCTGTAATCCCACCTACTTTTTGCGTATGCGGCGCATTATGGAATCGAAGTATATCGACTGCATGATTCGGGGCGCGAATGCCGCCCTAGAAGAAAACGACCTGCAGTCGGCGGTATGGCTGGTGGAGTCGGGGCTGCGGCAAGAGACGGCGCGCGAGGACATGGTGCGTTGCGCTATGCGCGTCTACGGTGCGGCGGGGCGACGACGCGATATCGTCGAGCTGTACAGTGGGCATATGCATCACCTGAGGGAGCAGGTCAATGGCGTGCCCGAGCCCGAGACGCGGCGTCTGTACGAGCGCTTGGTGGAGGGCAGGCTTAACCGCGTGCTCGTCGAGCGATAAAAAAGAGCGTCCGAATTGCTCGGACGCTCGCAAGCTTGATGTATGCTGGCTCGCCGGATCGTTGGCTCTTAGACGAGCTTGATCTTCTCGATGTCCTTGCGCGAGGACTCGCGATACAGCGAGAACTTGCGGCCGATAACCTGGACGACCTCGGCATGGCAGCGCTCGGCGAGCTCTTCGGCGGCCTCGCGGGCGGAAAGGCTGGAACCATCGAGTACGGAGCACTTAACGAGCTCGTGCTTCTC
Source organism: uncultured bacterium (assembly GCA_905215865.1). Classification (GTDB taxonomy): domain Bacteria; phylum Actinomycetota; class Coriobacteriia; order Coriobacteriales; family Coriobacteriaceae; genus Collinsella. The sequence continues at coordinate 9,130 of CAJMRJ010000039.1, forward strand.
CAGGTAGGCGACCGTCTGCTCGACGGTGCCCTCGTTGATGTCGGACTTGCCGATGATGATGGCGGGGTTGAGGTGATGGGCCATGCTTCGAAGCTGCTTGATCTGGGCTCCTGTCAGTGCCATGGGTTCTCGCTTTCTATGTTATGGGGCGCCCCGCGATGGGGCCTTAATCTACGTGAGCTGTCCCACGATAGCGCAGGAACGGCGCGGTGTGGGGCGTGTTTGCCAGTTCAAAAAGAATGCGGATGCCGAGCGGAAGAACTGCGCGGGTTACAGGCGGACGTGTACGGCGGCCGAAAGCGGTCTATGGACGGTCCGAAGAGACTGGCTCCCATGCAATAAACGCCCAACGGACCTTGCGAACGTGGTCGAGCATGTAACGCCCCTGCGGCACGCCCTTGGACCCTGGCTCGCCGGCATGGGGATTCTCAATCATATGCTGAGCGACGTAGTCGCGCAGGCGGTCAATCTTATCCTCGTTACCATGCTCGAGCATGCGGGAGAAGTCCGCCACGCCCGCCTCAAGGCTATCGAAGGTATCGCGACGAGACGATTCAAAGTACGTAACCTGCGGCAGGGCACCCATCTGAATGAGGATATTAAAGGCATACACAAAGCCATTACTGCAGGTAACCGAGGCACCGATGGCGTTCATCAGGTGCAGGTCATAGCGCGGGCTGGAGTTGGCGACCATCGTGACAGCACAATGTCGACGAGCCGTTCGATCAAGCTTGGCAAGCGCGTCTTTTAGGTTGGTCGTGGTGACAGAGCGACTGGCAAAGGCAACATCTACCGCTTTTGCGACCGGTCCAACCAAATCCCAGTCATCATCCCAAGCAAGCTCAAGCGGTGTAATGCAATCCTCGAGCCCATAGTACTCAATGCCAGCATCAAGCGTGCCTAACATAGCAGGAGAAAAGTCAGCAGCAATCACAGGATGTCCAGCCTGAGCAAGCGGAATAGCAATCGACCCAGCCCCACATCCCATATCAAGCACCGACTCGCCAGGCTTTAACGCCAACAGCTTCATAAAGTCCCGGGCATACGGAGCAGTCTCAAGCGGCCGAAAATGCCGAGCCCGCTTATCCCACTCAAAAGAATCATCAGCCCGCCGCAGACCAGCCTGCAAGCGCATCCATTCGCCATTCCAATCAGCAGAAAGCAGCTCAGAGCGAGCATCCCCATCAACCACGGGCCAATCTCCTAGCAACAAAAAAGCGACTCCTCCCAAAAGAAGAGCCGCAACCAGCATATATCAGAAAGAACCGTTCCAACGCCAAACCGCCGCACCAGCAGAGTAGGGCAGAAGCGAAGCGACTGCCAAAGGGATTGAACCCAACTGAGGTCCCGCTGTGCGGGAGCCCCGGGGAGGGCAAATATATAAGGTCGATCGCGAGTTCCGCACGAGCCGGAGAGCACTTAATGTGCTCTCCGTGCGAGTCAGGACTGTCCGAGCAGGCGACCTTATATATTTGCCCTCCCCGGGGCTCCTCGCCAGTCCCCCTCAGCTAGTTCTTGAGCGAGTTCAGCGGTGCCGGGAAGCGTCCACCGCGGTGGGCAAGCACGGTGCCGGCGTTGGGGTTCACCGGCATGATGGGCGCACGGCCGAACAGGCCGCCGTACTCGACGCAGTCCTGTTCTCGCCCGCCACCGAGACCGAAACGCCGCTCGCGAGCGTATAGCCGCCGAGCGCTACGTCCTTCGTAAAGCTGACGCCGTCCGTGCGGACATCCGCCTGATACACCGAGCCGTAGCCGGTGACGGTCGCGGCCCTGTTCGCCTGGAAATGATACACCTTCGCCGCCGCCGTCGTCGTGACGGTCACCGGGGCGTTCACGGTCAGCTTCAGCAGATCCGCGTCGACCGTCAGCGAGACCTTGTTCCCGCCGCAGACCGTTACGTTCTCGAAGCCGTCATATCCATCGGTCAGCACCTTTTCGTACAGCACCGCCGCCGTGCGGACCTCAGCCTCCGAAAAGCGCGACGCGCCTGTCGCAGTGGTCTGCAGCAGGCGCCCCATCGCCGAGGACACGATGATGTGGTCGCTCGTCGTATTTGTCATTGTTACCGTGCCGCCCGAAATGATGATGGTTCCTTCGACCGTCACGTTGCTCAGCGTTACCGCGTCCGTACCGAGGCCCTCCGTGATGAACAGATCGCCCTCGATCGTCGCATCGGACAGCGTACAGCTCTCCGAAATGGTAGCGTTCGTCGTATCCCCGCGCAGGTCGGCGCCCGTATAGGCCTTTCCGGCTCTCGAAAGCGAGGTTCCGAGGTAATAATAGATGATCTTCGCGACCTCGCCGCGCGTTACCTCGCGGGTCGGACGGAAGGGGCCGTCGCTGTAGCCGGCAAGGAAGCCCTTGTCGACCGCCGCTCTGATGTAGCCGGCCGACCAGCTCGAGATCTTCGCCTTGTCCTTGAAGTCGAGGCTCGCCGGGGACACATTGCCCGGGTCGGCCTTGTACAGGCGGCCGATGATGGTCGCGGCCTGCTCGCGCGTCACGGTGCCGGTCGGGTCCATTCTGCCGCCGCCCACGCCGTTGATGTAGCCGTATTTCTGCGCGATGCACACGGTCTCATAGTACCACGCGCTCTTCGGCACGTCGGTGTAGCTGATGGAGGCCGTTTCCGTGAAGTGGAACGCGCGGTTGATGTAGCGCATGAACTCGGCACGGGTCACCTTTGTATCCGGCTGGTATTTGCCGGTCGTCGCGGAGGGGTTGATGATGTCCTCATCCGCAAGATAGTCGATATATTTTTTCGCCCAGTGGCCGTCCAGATCGGACGCCGCGAAGGCCGCCGGCACAAGGGTCAGCAGCAGGACGGCGCTCAGCAGAGCGGCGAGCAGTCTTTTTCTCATCACAAACACCTCTTTTGAAAATCCGCAGACCATGCGCGGAACGGGTATGGTTTGTTTCTGTTATATCCAGTATACCATAGGGGTAATCGCTTGGCAACAGGCGGTTTTTTACAGATTTCGAACCAAATTACATGTTCCGAACAAAATTCAAAAATATTCTGCCCTTCCGGCTGGTCCCGCCGAAGCTCTCGACCCTCGCGCGCCCTAGTCCGCGCACCGTGATGCGGTCGCCCTCGGCGATCTGGCGCTCCGGCTTGAGGCAGGGCGCGTTGTTGACGAACACGAGTCCCTTTTCTATGCGCGCCTGCGCGTCCTTTCGCGGCAGACCGAAAATGAGGGAGGCGATGCTGTCGAGGCGGGGCGAGGCGACCGAGCCGCTTCTCCTCGGTAACGGCCTGCCGGAGATCGGACAGCTCCTCGCGCGTCAGCGAAAGGTTCTTGCGGCCCGCCTTGCCGAAATTCATCAGGATGAACTCCGCTACGTCCTCCAGAACGATGATGTCCGCGCCCTCGTCGTGCACGAGAATATCGCCCACGACGCTGCGGTCGATCTGAAGTCCCATCAGCGCGCCGAGATAGTCCCGGTGGGTCAGTGTGTCGCTGCGGCTTTTGTGCGCGCGCAGCAGCGCGAGCGGCGCGGACAGCCTTGCGCTCTCCTCGTCCATGTAATCCGGGTAAAACAGGTAAATGCCGCGCTCAGCGTCCTCGTAGCCGCCCCAGAACAGCGCGTGGCCGGTCGCCCCGGCCTGATGCACCGCCTCGGTGCAGAGCGCCCGCTCGCTCATGCTGAGAAAGCGGGTGCTGGTCGCGTAGCCGCGCGTCTCGCAGGTCTGCTCCTTGTCGAGCAGGCTTGCGAGCAGGATCTTTTCCTCGCCGCTGTGCGCGAGCGCGGTCAGTATTTCATGCTTGGTCTTCAAAACGGTATTCTCCTTTGATCCTCGCTCGAAACCACGCTTTCGAGCGAAACTGAAGAAAAACCGCGCCTTTCAGGCACATTTTTTCTTCCCTTGTATAATTTCCGAGGTACACGCCCCCGGAAATTATGAATTTGCTGCGCAAATTCTATTAAATGCGTGCTGCCGCACGAAACACGTAATAGAAAGCTGACTTTTCAACAGGCTAATATTA
>CAJMRJ010000040.1:0-13072 GCA_905215865.1 uncultured bacterium
CCTGCCGCAGCTCAAGGCCACCGGCGTCGACGGCTTCTTTGTGGTGAGCGCCGTCTGCAGCGCCGATGACCCCCACGCCGCAGCCAAGGAGCTTGTCGACACCTGGCAGCAGGCATAGGCTCAGGCCGAGCAGTTGCTCCGCAGCCTCATATCTTCAATAACGGAAAGCGCATCCCAGTTTGGACGTCCATTCTGGGATGCGCTTTCCATATAGAGGCTCAACGGGAAACTGCGTCCCAGTCTGAACGCATATTCCGGGACGTACTTTCCGAAACCCCACCGTTTGGGAAACTGCAACCCGTTCTGAGCGCAGATTCTGGGACGCGCTTTCCGCATGCGACCCTTACCCCGCCAGGTAGGCCTCCAACGCCGGCAAAGTCGCCTCCGCATCGCGGCGACCGACCTGGTAGATGCGCTCGAGCTCATCGGGTTCGCGGCACAGTGACGGCACCTTCACCGATTCGCTCGGACGCACCACAAAGATTTCGCCAGTAGCCTCGCGACGCGCCAGGTCATCGAGCGTGGCATTGTAAACCTCATGCCGATGCTCAAGCGCTGCGACAAACTCCGGGTAGTGACGGAACACGCGACGCAGCATGGGCATCACGCTGTTGGGCTGCTTCACAAAGCCTGCCGGCTGCGTGAGTACCACGATATTGCGGTCATACCCCTGCGCAAACAGCCATGTACTGGGAATAGAATCAGCCACGCCACCATCCAGATACTTATGCCCGTCAATAGCAACGGGACGCGTCGCCACAGGAATCGCCGACGATGCCCGGATCCACTCGATATCCCGCTCGTCGCCATAAGGCAGGTCATGGTAGACAGCCTTGCCCGTCTCGATATCGGTACACACGCACGTAAACCGCATGGGACAGGCGCGATACGCCTCCAAGTCGATGGGATCGCGCTCGATAGGCACCTCGTGATAGGCAAAATCGGCATTGAACATGTCGCCGGTCCGCAGCCAGCTTGCTACACCCGCATAGCGCTTATCGGCACAATAGGCCTTGTTATAGCGAATGGCACGGCCGATCTGGCGCGATTTAAAATTGTAGCCAAACGCGGCGCCCGCCGAGACGCCCACCATATGGTCGCAAGTTAAGCCGTGCTCCATCCAAACGTCGAGCACGCCCGCCGTATACATACCGCGGTAGCCGCCTCCCTCGAGTGCCAGCCCCACCGTGCGCGTCGTATTTGACTGTGCCATGCGACCATCTCCGTTCCTGCGTTTTAAACCGGGACAAGTATACCCGTCAACATATATCGTCTCAGTCGCATTTTTATCAAGCATCGCATCGTCGCGCTACCGCTTGTCGAATAATAGTCGCCCGCAGCATGTGTACCCATCTATAATTGTGCACTGTTGTTTATGCTACTCAGCAGTTATCAACAGCGAACATTCGTCGGTAAATTAACCCAACAACGCAGCAAGACGGGGGCCTGGATACACGCAAAACGCCGAGCAACGACGCGTGTACACAACGAGCTCGCCCGACGCAATCCGCCCCGACTTCAGAAAGCCGCTTAGAACATGGATACTGTCAGCAATTACACCGAAACGCTCGAAAAGACCGTCCGTGACCTTCTCGAGCGTCAGGAGGATCTGATCAGGACTGCCTTTACCGACCAGCTTACCGGGCTTGGCAACCGTGGCGGCTTTGCCCGTTCCCTCGAGGAGCTCTGGGAGCAGGACACCCCCGTTACCATGGCGTTCATCGATATCGATAACCTTAAGCACTGCAACGACGTCTTTGGGCATGACGAGGGCAACCGTTATATCTTGCAGGTAAGCCTCTATCTCAAACTGTATATGAAAGTGGACGAGGCGGCGTTTCGCATAGGCGGCGACGAGTTTGCCATCCTATCTACAATTGCGACCGAAGACGACCTCGCCGAACGTCTGGAACACTGCCGAACGATCCTGCTCAAAAACAACGATTCCGAGATGCCCCACTCGTTTAGCTACGGAGTGGCACACGCCGACCCCGCCCTGGGCGAAGCCTCCAATCGCATGACACTCGATGCCGACCATCGCATGTACGACTACAAGCTACGTCATGCCATGCACCTCGATCGGCGCAATATCACGCAAGTCCACGCCGACGACTTCGAAATAAGCGATCGTATTTTTGACGCCTTTTCGATGCTCAACGAGGGCCGTTATTTCTTTATCGAGAACTTGGACAAACATCGCACCCTTTGGTCACAAGGTGCCTTGCGCGATCTTGGCCTTCCCTCAGAGCACATAGACAACTGTCGCGATTACTGGAAAACGCGCGTCCATCCCGACGACCTTGAGGCCTGCGTCAACGACATCGACCAAGTCTACAACGGTACCAAGCACCGTCGCGTCATGCAGTATCGTGTGCGCAACGCCGTCGGCGACTACGTCCTTTGCCGTGCTCGCGGGTTTCGTATCGACGGCGACGGAAATGTCCCCTCGCTCTATGTCGGCGAGCTCGTCAACCACTCACTTGCCGAAACCGTCGACGCCGCCACAGGCCTCGGAACGCAGCGCATGCTGGTCAACGCTATCGATACCTGCCGCCTTGACCGTTGCAAGACAGGGCTTATAGCGGTGCGCGTTCGTGGCACGACAAAGCTCAACGAGCTCTACGGGGCCGAGGCTGTCGACAACATGCTTGCCGAATACGCGGGCCGCATGCTGTCGATCACCCGCGGCAGGAGCCGGGTCTACCGTTCACGAAGCGTCCAGTTTGTCGTGCTCAGCAACGATTTGGACCACGAGGCATTCGAGCAACTGACCCGCCACCTTAAAGAGGCCGTTTTCGCTCCTGTGCAAATCGCGGGCGACACCATTACTCCCGTCTGTCTTGTCGTCCCGGCATTTTACGAGCACTTAACCCATCAGGCGACCGCCGTTTTAGGCGAACTCGACCGTCGCCTTCGCACGGCCGGCGGGCTTGTTCCCAACAACAGCCTCCCCATACCCGAGGCTGAGCGCAAAAGCGCCATCGCCGAACGTATCGACTCGCTCACGGGCCTCTATCGACCCAGCGAGTTTATGCGGCGCGCCAACGCTTTTCTCGAGGCAAGGCGCGACGGCGCCTGGTGCATCGCCACGGTCGACATGGGCCACATGCGCCTGTTTAACGAATGGTATGGACAGGCCGAAGGCGACCGCCTGCTTGCCGATGTGGGCACGGTCCTCAAGGACATCGAGAATGCCGGCATGGGCGTCGCAGGGTACTGGGGCCAAGATGACTTTTGCGTACTCATCCCCTTTAAGCACATCACCGTCCATCAAATCTACAACCGCGTTCGCGAGGCAGTAGCCAGGCATGATGGCGGCGTAGGTTTTTGGCCGTCCATGGGCGTTTACCCCATCGATTCCAATGAGGAGATCACCATCGATGCGCAGGCAAAGGCCATGTTTACCAATCGGCGCGCAAAAAACGACTTTAAGGAGCGCATTGCCATTTTTTGCCCCGAGGAGTACAAGCGCGAAATCGTGTTCAACCGCACGCTGGCCGAATTCCAGTACGCGCTGTCAAATGGTCGCATCACGTACTATCTTCAGCCCCAGGTCGATATGGAAACCGGCGAGATTATTGGCGCCGAAGCACTCACCCGCTGGATTGACAAGGACGGCTCTCTCATTTCGCCCGCAACGTTTATCCCCGCACTCGAGGAAAGCGGCTTTGTAGTGACGCTCGACAAATATGTTTGGCAGGGCGTCGCCATGTGGCTCCGCGAGCGCCTCAATCGAGGACTTCGCGTGGTTCCGATTTCCCTCAATGTGTCGCGCGTAGACATTCTTGCCTGCGATGTCGCCGAGCATATGGGGTCGCTCGCCGCCCAGTACAACCTGCCGCCCGAACTCATGCACATCGAGATCACCGAGACCGCCTATACCGGAGAGTCCGAGGCCGTAGATAAGCTGACCGCGGATCTGCACACCCGTGGCTTCTCGACCTACATGGACGATTTTGGCACCGGCCAGTCCACGCTCGCGATGCTCAAGAACGTCAACGTCGACGTCATCAAGCTCGACCGCACCTTTGTGCCCACCGACCGCGATCAAGGCCGCAGCGCGCAGATCGTGTCATCGATGCTCGAGATGGCGCAGTCGCTCCATCTGCCCGTCGTGGTTGAAGGCGTCGAGACAAATGAGCAGGCAAACATGCTACGACAAATGGGCGCCCGCTACGCTCAGGGCTTCCTCTACTACCGTCCCATGCCGGCGAAGGATTTTGAGGCATTGCTCGATGGTGGCAATAACAACTGATACGCTCGCGCGCAAAACGCCACCGCCGAGCAGGGGGATTTGCCTCCATTAGCCAACTTATATCCCCAATTCAAACCGAATTGGGGATATGATACAAACCGCTGTTCCGTCCAAGGAGGGTATCCATCATGAACGAGTCATATCGCCTGGGCGAGCAATCGATTATTGCCTATCTTCAGCGGCTTGCGAATGGCGTCTCGACCGCCGAGCTTGACGTTGCCGCCCTGCCCGTAGAGTTGCGCGGCATTGGCGAGCAGTTGAAAAAGACGCATGCCATCCTGCAACAAGAGCGCCGGCTGCTTGAGAGCAACGCCTATATCGACCCGCTCACCAACTTGGGCAACCGCAACGGATTCGACCGTCACGTCGAGCAACTCTGGCACAAAGGCGACCCCTTCACCTGCGCCTATATTGACATCGACCATCTCAAACATTGCAATGATAGGTTTGGCCACGCCGAAGGCAATCGCTATATTCTGGGTATCTGCCGCACGCTCTCCGAAACCATGGAACACGATGAGATGCTGTTCCGTATCGGTGGAGACGAGTTTGTGCTCATCTCGCTCTCCGCAAACGAGACCGAACTCGAGCAGCGCTTGGAGCAGGTACGTGCTGGACTGATCGAGGCGAGCTCAGGTGGCAAGGTGCCCATGATCGGCAGCTTTAGCTTTGGCTGCTCGCGCGTCGATCCACTTGCTGGCGACACACGTCGCCAGATGACGATGGATGCCGATCGCAAGATGTATCGCTATAAGCTTATGCATCGTGTGCAGCAACCGAAAGACAATGATGTGCCGCAACGCCCAATCGTCGATCAGCTTCCCTGCAACGACCGGGTGTTCCAAGCGATCTCCATGAGCTCCGAGACGCGCTATCCGTTCATCCTTAACCTCGATACGGGCGAATCGCAATGGTCGGTCAACGCCGTGCGCGATTTTGACCTGCCCTCCCAGCACCCTTTTAACTCGGTCGATATGTGGCTTGCCCGCGTTCATCCCGAGGACCGCGACAACGTACACGCCGAGCTCGACATGGTGATAAACGGCACGTGGCACTTCCACTACATGCAGTACCGCGTGATGGATGTCACCGGAGCGTACGCGCTTTGCGACTGCACGGGCTACCGCTTGGACGGCACCGATACCGAACCTAACATGTACGTGGGCATTATCATCAACCGAAGCTTGGCAGATACGACCGATTCCGTAACCGGCCTGGGCGATATTCACGCCCTGGTCAACGCCATTGGAGAGATGCGCCGCGTGGCGCGCGAGGCAGGCTTTATTGCCATTAAGGTCGACGATATCGCCGAAGTCAATGCCAGCTTTGGATTCGATGCAGGCGACCGCGTGCTCGCCGAAAGCGCCGCCTGTCTCATGGATTGCTCGCGCGGCAAGGGTCGCCTGTTCCGCTCGACGGGGCCCATGTTCGTGGCGCTTTTCGATGAGCTCGGCCCCGAGGCAATCGACGAGCTCGCAAACGAAATCGAACGGTTCCTGGGTTCTCCCGTGCTCATCGGCTCGCTTGAATATCAGCCGCCCATTCGCGTGGCCACGCTTCATCTGGACGCTGTCGATCGACAACCCGTTTCCATTTTGAACGAGCTCAAAGCGTTGCTTGGGAAAGCCGTGCAGGTGCCAGGTACCAAACTGGATTAGCGCCGCGCCCGCGCCGCCTCCCCCCATCGTGCGATAATCCTCTGCAGAAGTCACCGACAGCAGAGGGAGTTTGTGATGAAAGTTCTTTTGGTCAATGGCAGCCCCAAGGCAAACGGCAACACCGCCCGCGCGCTTGCCGAAGTCGCCGAGCAATTGCATGCCGAGGGTATCGATACCGAGGTGTTCCAGCTGGGCGCCAAGCCCATTCGCGACTGCATTGGCTGTGGTCAGTGCGGCAAGCTCGATTGCCGCTGCACCTTTGACGACGACGTGGTCAACGAGCTCATTGCCGCCGCCGAGCAGGCCGACGGCTTTGTCTTTGGCTCCCCCGTCTACTATGCGCACCCCAGCGGCCGCATCCTCTCGGCCCTCGACCGCGCGTTTTATGCTGGCAGCAAGGCCTTTGCGCACAAGCCGGGCGCCGCGGTCGCCGTCGCCCGCCGTGGCGGCACGTCGACCACGTTCGATGTGCTCAACAAGTACTTCACCATCAACCAGATGCCCGTAGTTGCTTCCACCTACTGGAACAACGTGTTTGGTCGCGTGCCCGGCGACGCCGATGGGGATGCCGAGGGCCTTGCCACCATGCGCAACATCGGCAAAAACATGGCCTGGCTCCTGCGCTGTATCGAAGCTGGAAAGACTGCCGGCATCGAGGCCCCCGAGGCCGATCGCGCCCGCACCAACTTCATCAGGTAGAACGGCGGAACAAATACATGAACGTGCAGATTTTTGGCACCAAGAAGTCCTTCGATACCAAGAAAGCCCAGCGCTATTTTAAGGAGCGCCGCATTAAGGTGCAGTTTATCGACCTTAAGGAAAAGGAGATGAGCAAGGGCGAGCTCACGAGCGTGATGCAGGCGGTCGGCGGCATCGACAAGCTGCTCAACCCCAAGGCCAAGGACGAGGAGACGCTCGCACTCATCCAGCACCTCACCCCTAGCCAGCGCTTCGACAAGCTGCTCGAGAACCAGCAGGTCTTGGCCGAGCCCATCGTGCGCAACGGCAAAAAGGCCACCGTCGGTTATTGCCCCGATGTATGGGGAGCCTGGGAGTAGCCTGTGTTATTTGCCAACGCGTGGGTATAAGAGCATGCGTTTGGCATAAGATTCAACTGTAAGCCAAGTCTAACAAAGGAGGGCACATGCCCAACAAACCCGTGAAGATTATCATGCTTACCGGATACCTCGGTGCCGGCAAGACCACGCTGCTCAACCACATCCTCGCTAACGACGGCGGCATCCGCGCCGCCGTGATCGTCAACGACATCGGCGAGATCAATGTCGACGCCAGCCTCATCGCCGACGGCGGTCTTTCCGAGACCGACGACCTCATCCCGCTCACCAACGGCTGCATCTGCTGCACGCTTTCGGATGACCTGGCCAACCAGCTGCAGGGCATCGCCGATTCGGGCAACTTCGATTACATCATCATCGAGGCATCGGGTATTTGCGAGCCTATCCCCATCGCCTACACCATCTCGAGCTTCTGCGACGAGGCCAAGGTGGGCGGCGAGCCCAAGCTCGCGCTCGACAACATCGTGGCCGTGGTCGATTGTGCTCGCATGTACGACGAGTTCAACGGCGGCCGCGACCTACTGGCAGAGGATATCGACGAGGACGACATCGAGAGCCTGCTCATCCAGCAGATCGAGTTCTGCTCCACGCTGATCCTCAACAAGACCGATACCGTGAGCCCTGAGCAGATCGCCGAGCTTAAGGCCATCGTGCGCAGCCTGCAGAAGGACGCCGTGATTGTCGAGGCCCAAAACGGCGAGGTCCCCATGGAGGAGCTGCTCGATACCGACCGCTTCGACTTTATGCGCGCCTACAACTCCGCCGCCTGGATCGAGGCCATGGAGCATCCCGAGGAGCACGACGACCCCGAGGTGCTCGAGTACGACATCGAGACCTTTGTTTACTCGCGCCGCAAGCCGTTTGACCTGCAGAAGTTCACCGATTTTGTTGAGCAGGAGTGGCCCGACGAGATCATTCGCGTCAAGGGTCCGCTGTGGCAGACCGGCGATCCGGACATGTGCTACATGTTTGAGCAGGCCGGCCACCAGATGCGCCTGATGGAGAACGGTCTGTTCGTTGACTCCGCGCCCGAGGGCGAGAAGCAGAAGATCATCGACGAGAACCCCGAGATCATGCAGATTTGGGACGACGAGACGGGCGACCGTATGACGAGCCTGTGCATCATCGGCCGTCACATGGACAAGGATGCGCTCATCGCCTCCCTCGATGCCTGCCTGACCGACTGGCACCGCGCCTAGGTTTATCCAAGCGGGCATTTTTTCGCCTACGCAACCGCCAAACCACCACGAAGGTGCCCTTCGTGGTGGTTTTTCGTTCTGAGCCAAGGAGATTCATGTTCAACATTGTGCTGTACGCGCCCGAGATTCCGGCCAATACGGGCAATATCGGCCGCACCTGCGTGGTTACCGGCGCCCGCCTGCATCTGGTGGAGCCGCTGGGCTTTTCGCTCGATGACAAGACGGTGCGTCGCGCCGGCCTGGGCTACTGGCAAAACTTGGACGTGACAACCTATGCCGGCTGGGAGGATTTCCTTGCCCGCAACGGCCTCTCCCCCGCCGACGAGCGCCCGCATCTGCTGACCAAAAAGGCACGCCGCACCTATGCGCAAAGTACCCACCGCGATGGCGACTGCTTGGTCTTTGGCAGCGAGAGCTCAGGGATTCCCGAGGAGCTACTCGCCGCGGCGTCCGAGCGCTGCGAGCGCATCCCGATGCTGCGCGATTGCGACTCACTCGATAACGCCGAGGCCTGGGAAGCCCACGAAGAATCGCTGGGGCACACCGAGGGCAGCCACGAAGCCATCCTTCAACAGGATATCTGCGGCAACTTCGTCAACCCGGACGACTACCGCATCAGCGCACTCAACCTCTCCAACAGCGCCGCCATCGTCCTCTACGAAGCCCTGCGCCAGGCAGGCTTTCCGAGAATGTGATAAAGGGGCTGTCCCTTTGTCACATTCAGTTATAGGTAGCGGCCAGTGATGCTCTTGGAGCAGGCCGCAATGTCGCCCGGCGTGCCGGCACAGACGACTCGCCCGCCCGCGTCGCCACCGCCTGGGCCCATGTCGATCACGTAATCGGCGTTACGGATAAGGTCGAGGTCATGTTCAATCACGATAACCGTGGCGCCTTTGGCAACAAGGCCGTCGAACACACTCAGCAACACCTGAACATCGAGCGGATGTAGTCCGATTGTGGGCTCGTCGAACACAAATACGGCATCGTCCTGCACACGACCCATCTCGCTCGCGAGCTTAAGGCGCTGCGCCTCGCCGCCCGAAAGCGCCGGTGTGGGCTCACCAAGCGTGAGATAGCCCAAGCCCAGGTCGTGCAAGGTCTGCAAGCGCGCCTGAATCTTCTTGAGTCCCACCGTGGCGTCGAGGGCCTCGTCCACACTCATGTCCATGAGCTGCGGCAACGTAAGCAGACTCCCGTCCTTGCCCTCGCGATGGATATGCGAAGCCGCGTCTGCATAACGCGAGCCGCGACATGCCGGGCAGACGATCTCGACGTCGGGCAAAAACTGCACGTCGAGCGATATCGAGCCCGTGCCATCGCACGTAGGGCAGCGCAAGGCGCCAGTGTTGTAGCTGAAGGCGCCCGCCTTGTAGCCGGCTGCCTTGGCTTCGGGCGTACGGGCGAAGGCGCGACGCAACTCATCATGGATGTCGGCATAGGTCGCCACCGTCGAGCGCACGTTGGCGCCGATGGGCGTAGCGTCAATCAGGTTTGCGCGGGCAATACCTTCGGCATCGACCCAACGCACGTGCCCCGGCAGACGCTCGCCAGCTGCCTGCGCCTTAAGCGCCGGGATGAGCGTCTCGAGCACCAACGTCGTCTTACCCGAACCCGAAACACCCGTCACCGCGACCAAGCGGCCGCGCGGAATATCAACTTCGAGCGGCTTGACGGTATGGATGGTATCGGTCGACATGCGGATATGGCCCTGATCGAACATTTCGTCGTCAGTCACCTGTGGGCGCAAACGCTTGGGCTCTGCGCGCAAAAACGGCGCGATACGGCTGCCCTGCGATTGCTCGACCTCGTCTACCGTACCAGCGGCGATCACATTGCCGCCGCCTGCTCCGGCAACGGGGCCCATCTCGACCAGATAGTCGGCTTCCGCCAGTACGCGCGTGTCGTGGTCGACAACAACCACGGTGTTGCCGTCATCCACCAGATCGCGCATCACGCCCACCAAGCCGTCGACATTGGCAGGATGCAAGCCGATCGAAGGCTCGTCCAGCACATAAAGCACACCCGTCGACCGGTTGCGCACCACGCGGGCAAGCTGCACGCGCTGGCGCTCACCCGTGGAGAGCGTGGCGCCAGCGCGGTCGAGTGAAAGGTAATCGAGACCCAGGTCGACCAGACGACGGGCCACGCTCAAAAACGAATCGCAGATATCCGTCGCCATGGGCCGCATCTCGGGCGGCAAGGATGCGGGCACCCCGCGCATCCACTCAATCGCCTCGCCCAGCGTCATGGCCGCGGCCTGCGCCAGATTAATACCGCGCACCTGGGGCTGGCGCGCGGCCTCGGAGAGACGCGTGCCGCCGCAATCACGGCATGCTCCCTCGCGCAAAAAGCGCGCAACACGTTTTAAGCCCTTATCGTCCTTGACCTTGGCGAGCGCATTCTCAACGGTATAGACGGCGTTGTAATAGGTGAAATCGAGCGGCGTGGCGCCCTCGCCGTTTTTGGGCACGTAGAGAATGTGCTTTTTAACCGCCGGACCATGGAACACGATGTCGCGCTCTTGAGGCGTGAGCTGGTTAAATGGCACGTCGGTGCGCACGCCCATCTCGCCAGCCACCTGCTTCATCAGATCCCACATGAGCGTGCCCCAGGGAAGGACCGCACCTTCGTTGATAGTCTTTGACTCGTCGGGCACCAGGCTCGCCTCGTCCACCTCGCGCATGACACCGGTGCCGCCACAGGTGGGGCACGCACCGCCGCTATTGAAAGCCAAATCCTCGGCACTCGGCGCGTAGAACTCGCGGCCGCATGTCGGACACGTGAGCGACAGGCCCGCAGCCACGTTAAGGCTCGGCTCCACGCGTGCCCCGCAATGCGGGCACACGTGATGGGCACAGCGACTAAAGAGCAGACGCAGGCTGTTGTTGAGCTCGGTCATGGTGCCAAAAGTGGAACGCACGCCCGGTACGCTGGGACGCTGATGCAATGCGAGCGCCGCCGGCACGTGCAGCACCTCGTCCACCTGAGCGTGTTCGGCCTGCGTCAGGCGACGTCGAGTATAGGTGCTGAGTGCTTCCAAGTAGCGACGCGAGCCCTCGGCGTAAAGAACGCCCAGCGCCAGCGAGCTCTTGCCCGAACCCGATACGCCGGCAATGCCCACGAGCTTTCCCAGCGGAATATCGATATCGATGTCTTTGAGGTTATGGACGCGCGCGCCACGCACCTCGATAGCCTGCGGGCTCATCTTCTGTTCCGTCACCTTTATCACCCTACTCATGCCATAAAATGCGGTCGCGGATATACTCGCCCAGCATGGGCACGGTAAACCGGACGAGGCCGTATCCGGCAGCCTCGATGACGCGCTCGCGAATCAGGCTTGCGCGATATTTGCTCGCCCAACTCTGAGTACGGTCGCAGCGCTCAATGATATCCGCCATACGCGTCGGTTTACCCTCGTCAACCGCCATGGCCTCGATAAAGAGGCGTTGCGGACTGCGCAATCCATAATACAGGGGCGCGTCGACCGCTTCGTAGAACTCGGAGACGGCATCCGCATGGCCATCCTCGACATCGCACCTTTCAATGACCTGCGAGTTGCGTCGGACAGCAGAGCGCCACATGTAATAGCCCACCAGCTGAACCATATAGGGATGCCCCATGCTCTTGCGTGCCGCAAGGTCCGCCGTCTCCGCGTCAACGTAAAGACCAGCGTCTTTGACCGTCTGGATATATGAATCGCGCACCTTGGCCAAAGAAATCGCCCCCAGCGTGCGCTGCTGGGCACGGCGCAAAAACGTCACGCTCGGCTCTTCGAGCAAGTCATCAACCATACTGGGCAATCCAGCGAACACCAGCGCAAGACCGCGCTGGTCGCTATCGGGCAATCCCGTAGCATCCTGATCTCCGAGCACTTGCTGATAGAGAACGGCAAGAGCCGCCAGCTCCTCGATAGACGCAGACTGCGCCTCGTCAATCGCAAACAGTATGCCCTTGCCTGGACCGAGCTTCTTGAGGCGCTCGTTGACCAGCCCTCGTAACGTCTCGCCCTTTGCTCGCGCCGCCTCGACCGACATCCGGCCAAACGACGGCCCGAACTCCATTGACGTCACAACGGGTTTATTCGAGCGAAGCGCGTCGGCTAAGCGGTCGCATAAGCCAAGCGAAGCGGAATCGGAGATAACCGCCCATCCGCGCTCGCTGGCTAGACGTTGCAGCTCCCGCAGGAGAACCGTTTTGCCGCAGCCGCGGTTTCCCGTAATAAGCATGAGCCTACCCGGCGCTCCGGCGCCGTTGTCGAGCCCTTCCTCAAAATCTTCGATGACCGACTCTCGACCGATGAGCATCGGAGGCCGCTTGCCAGCCGTGGGCTTAAAGGGATTTGGATTCATGTCGGCCTCCTCGGATCGGTAAACCCTGGTAACAGTTATACCAACTTATACCGAGTTATACCAATTTAATGCGACAAAGAGTCTGACCCTCTATCACCTATGGCCGAAAAACTCGGCATCCGCCGCTCGCCAGGGGCGGAAGGTGGCGGGATCGACCTTGACGTGGGCTGCGGCGGGTACGTCGTACCATTTGACCGTGTAGCCGGCGCCGTGAGAGCAAAAGACCGAGTCAGGCGTGTTGGGCAGATCGGCCTCGGGCTCATAGGCCGCCGTCTCGATTACGCGCTCGGCGTCGTGGGAGGGCGCATAGCCAGCGAACTCTAGGTACAGATGCCCGCGACCGCTCGTGTAGGCAGCCACCTCCAGCGCGTAATCCTGCACCTCGCATGCCGGCACGCGGCCCACAAGCTTCGCCCGGTCTCCCGCCATCGCCGGTGGCTCGTACTCGGCACCCATGCGCGTGGCATCCGAGAGCGTCCTGCCCACGCACTCCCCCGGCACCTCGAGCTCAAAGCGATACCACGGCTCCAACAGC
>CAJMRJ010000041.1:0-12767 GCA_905215865.1 uncultured bacterium
GCAACTTATATGGGTATTGATTAGATGAACGAGTCTTTGGACAGCTCAAAATAGTCGGGATGCAAGGCGATAACCGGACCTTGCTCTTCGGGCATCAGGTGCAGGTGTGTCTCTGCCAGATAGCTCGCCGCGTCGGTATCGCCCCTCTTAATGGCCTCGAGAATCCGGCGATGCTGCCGACGAATCGGCTCCCAATCCAGGTCCTGCGACACCATACGCAACCAGTTATATCGCTCAAAATGCGTGTTGATGCTCTTCATCCAATCCCACAACATGTGACGACCGGCAATCTCAAAACATGTCTCATGGAACAGGTTATCCAGGTCAAAGAAACGGCGCGTTTCGCCATGGTCGAGCGACTCGGACTCGGTAAGAATCTGCTCAAGCCGCTGCTTTTGCTCGGGCGAGGCGGCCGAACAGCATTTAATTAGCACGCTTCTCTCGAGCTTCTCGCGCAAAAAGCAGGCGTTTTCGGCGCGTTCCATGCTGATCTTAGAGACGTAGGTGCCGCTTTTGGGACGCGTTTCCACCAGCTCCTGCTCACGCAAGCGCACAAAGGATTCGCGAATGGGCGTGCGCCCGATTCCCGTCTCCTTTTCCAGACCAATCGCCGAAAGACGCGTGCCGGGCCTGAGCTCGGCATAGATGATCTTGGAGCGCAATGCGTTGTACGCCTGGTCTTGCAGGCTCTGATAATGCTGGTGCTGTTCCATAAAGCCCTCGGATAAGTCCTCGGTTAGTCGAATACCACCATGCAATACTATCGCATCCCCCGCCCCCTCATAAGTTGCGGTGGAATAGTTCCTGTTCAAGGCCTTCAGCAGCAAAAACAGGAACTATTCCACCGCAACTACAGCCAACGAGTTGTTGCGATTAGGTGAACGTTCACCTTTTTATTGTTTTTCTCTTCGCAAATAAAATCCCGTGCGTATACTTAGGCTCAAACGAAACCGATTTCGTTGAGCGTGGGCAACAGGATGCTAAGACACACCCTACCATCTTGGCATCTTATCGCCCACGCAATGCCATTTGCTTTCTTCCCGTCTCGTTGGACCTTTAGTCCCATTCCGGCACAGCGAGACACTTCCTAGACGACTGACCGTGGGGCCGGCTTTTCTGCTTTTGCAGCAGTGCCTCCGATAACCCTCTTTTGCCGGCCCGGGTCAGCTTTTTCACACAACCGAAAGGACGGGTAGCAACATGCGACCGCTCATCATCATGCATGGCGAGAACATCGACTGGTGCCATACCGTCATCAGAATGCTGATGTATCTTGTGGGCGTTGCAGTACTGGCACTCGGTATGAGTCTCCAGACGGCATCCGGTCTGGGCGTCGCCGCGCTCACGTGCTTTGCCACAACCCTATCCATGCTCACTGGCAAGACGCTCGGCTTTTGGATCACCGCAACCTACGTCGCCTACATCGTGGCGCAATTAGCCATCTTGCGAAGCGAGTTCCAGCCGCGCATCCTGCTCGAGTTGTTCTTCTCAACGCTGATTGGCGGCTTGACCGACCTCTTCATGGCGGTCAACCCACTGCATCCCACGGCACTCCCCACACAGATTGCGACCATGCTGCTCTCCCTCGCTGTCACCGCATTTGGCGTAAGTCTCGTCGTCAACATGGGCGTTGTCCCCAACGCGCCCGACGGCTTGGTGCAAGTCATTGCCGAAAAGCTTAAACGCCGCTTTGGTGACGTAAAAGTCGTGTTTGACTGCTCACATGTCGCCGCCTCGCTCGCGTTGTCGCTGATCTTTATGTACAACCTGGGCGGCTTTGGCGTCACGACCGCCATCTCGGCACTGTTCCTGGGCCATGTCATCAACGTCGCCAACAAGCTGTTCGCCCAGCGCTTTATCCGCGCGGCATTCGGAAAATAGCACCACCGTAAGAACCCGCGAACAGCGCTATACGTTGCTATATCTCAATATACTTTGCTATATCTTGCTATACTTTGCTATATCTTGCTATATCTTGAGCAAAGGTGGCTCACATGCAAACAAACCCTTTTAAGCCCACAGCAGGTAAAACACCTCCCACGATTATCGGCCGCGAAGATGTACTTGAAGAATTCAGTGAAGGCCTCACCAACGGGCCTGGTGCCCCTGGGCGCCTAATGCGCATAGCCGGCGTCCGTGGAACGGGCAAGACGGTCCTCCTTGACGAGTGCTCACGTTTGGCGCAAAGCCGTGGCTGGACGGTCATAAAAGAGGTCGCAACCGAGGGACTTTGCCAGCGCATTCTCGAACAGCTGCAGCCCAAATTCCAGGCCAAACACGCCAGATTTGAGCCCACCGTAGCTGGCATATCCATCGGCAGCATAGATATTGAGCGAATCGGCCCATCGCTACGCGACGCCATGAGACAGACAATATCCAAGAATGAAAATGGCCTGCTCATCACTCTCGACGAGGTTCAAGACGCAGAGCTCGATGAGGTCCGAACGCTCTCCATTGCGATTCAGCAGGTTATCGGCGAAGACCTTGATATCGCCTTTGTTTTTGCGGGGCTGCCTTCGATGATTGAAAGCATCATCAACGGAAAGACACTTACGTTTTTGCGCCGTGCCCTCCCCTTTGACCTGAAGGCTGTGGCAGTAACCGAAGTGTCGTACTCCCTCGAGGAAACCATTGAAGCGTCTGGCATGGAGTTGCAGCCAGGTATTGCCGGCCAACTTGCCGAGGCAACGCAAGGTTATCCTTTCATGATCCAACTCGTTGGATACTACGCATGGCAGTTGGCAAGACGCGCACATACACCGATTATTGGAGAAGAAGAAGCCGAGCGCGGCATTGCAACGGCACGCGAACGCTTCTGTGCCATGGTGATTGAGCCCGCGCTACAGCGCATTCCGCCCACGTGCATCGCTTATCTGCTGAGCATGGCATCTTTGGGGCAGACGAGCTCGACCAGCATGGTTGCCGACGCCCTAAACAAAACGCCTCAACAGGTGAGTTCCGTCCGCAGCCGCCTGTTAAGAGAATCGATTATCGAGGCTCCCTCGTACGGCAAGGTCTCATTTGCCATCCCCTACATGCGCGACTACCTCTACGAGCACAAAGCCGAACTGGAAGTTGAACTGTAGAAACGGCAACTGCCCTGCAAGACGAAAACCGTTTTCGTACGGATTTAAAGCAGACGTAAACGATTTTCGTCTTGATTTGCGTACGGAATTAAGACGTAAAATGCGCTTTCGTACGCTTATTACCAGACGCAAATTGTTTTCGTCCGGCCATGCGTCCCCAATCTAGACGAAAAGAGCCCCGAGCTCGTATTGAACTGCATCCCAATTCTTGGACGGGCTAATTAGCGGCCTACTGGAGTGGGTATGATGAATTGGACACCTAGTTAAGAGCGAAAGGTGTTCAAGATGACCCAAAGAAGAAAGCGATACGACAGGCAGTTCAAGGTCTCGGCGGCAAAGGTGGTCCTGTCCGGGGAAATGACGGTCAAAGGCCTATCGGAGGAACTCGGTATAAAGGATTCGACGCTGAGAAGATGGGCCCGCGAATACGAGGAGATGGGAGACGGCGCGTTCCCCGGAAACGGCTCCCCGAAGATCAACAAGGACTACGAGATCGTGAAGCTCAAGAAGAAGGTCGAGGAGCTCGAGCGCGAGAACGAGATACTAAAAAATTTCCGGGCCTTCTTGAGTCAAGACCATGCGTGAGGTTCGAGTTCCTCACTTACCGAAGCATCGAGGGAAAGCGCGTGCGTGTCAAGGTTGTCTGGTCCAGTTGCTGGCTCGATGCCTCGAGATGTTCGCCTCAAGTGCGACTTGCCCCTATTGGAAAAGGATGCCGAAGATGTATTTGGTGATGGCGGAGCGGCGGATGACCCCCACGAGTTTGCCCTCGTCATCAACCACAGGAAGCTTCTTGAACTTCTTCTTCGCCAGCAGCGCGGCGACGCGGGCGATGCTCTGCTCGGGACGGGCACACACTACCTGGCGCGTCGCGAAATCCATGACGCAGCGATCCTTCAGGTCTTCGATGCGCTGCTCAAGGCTCTGATCGTCGAAGTACAGCATGGACGCGTCGCCGCCCGTGAAGATGGTGTGAGCGCGATGCTGCGCGATGGCTCCCATGACATCGCCGTCGGAGATGAACCCGACCACCTGGTTGCGCTCATCGATTACGGGCATGCTGCTCACCTCGTTTTCGGCGAGAATGCGCACCACGTCGGAAATCGTGCAATCCTGCGTGCAGGTGAACGGCTCTTCAATCATGATGCTCGAAACGGGCGTCCCCTCGAGCTCGAGCGGGATGCGCTCGGACAGAATCTCGGACATCGCTTATGCCTCCTTCGTTTTCGGTGCGGTTTTCTTGGTGCGCACGCTGAATATGGCGCAGATAAGGGAAACGAGGCCGATTGCCGCGCACACCTTGTAAGCGACGCCCGCGCCCACGGCGGTGGCTACTTGGATGCTCGCATCGACGCCGGCCGACGCGGTGACGCTTGTCATGACCGTGATGATGAGCGCCGTGCACAAACCGCCGGCGACCTGGCGGCCGGTGTTCGCGATGGCGTTGCCGTGGGCGATCATGTCATTTTTCAAGGCATTGACACCCCATGTGTTCACCGGCATGTTCGCGAGCGACTGGCCGGCGGACTGCAGCATGCAGAACAGCGCAACCACCAAGATGGGCGTGTTTACCGTCGAAAGCGAGAGCAGGAACAGGGCGCCGGTCATGAGGGCCAGGCCGACGATCGAGATGGCACGCGGACCGAACTTGTCGAACACCACGCCGGAGATAGGGCTGATGATGATGCCCACCGCCGCGGCGGGAAGCATGGCCATGCCGGTTTCGAAGGCCGAAGCGCCAAGCGAGGTTTGCAGCAGCAACGGCAACAGCGTGTTGGTGACCAGGCATGCGGCGTTGATGAGCGTGACGATGATGGCGGCCACGCGGAACTCGCGCGTCTTGAGCGTGCCCAGTTGAAGCAGCGGGTCCTCGATTTTGCCCTGGCGTACGACGAACAGCACCAAGCACACGACACCCGCGACGATCGAGCCGAGCACCACGGGGTTGCCCCAACCCATCGACGAGGCGCTCGAGAACCCGTAGAGAAGTCCGCCGAAGGCGATGGTGGAGAGGACGACCGAGGGCAGGTCGAGCTTGGGGTTCTTCAGCTCGCCCACGTTTTTCAGCATGAACACGCCCAGCACCAGCACGAGAATTGCGAGGGGGACGATGGCGCCGATCATGGTGCGCCAGCCGTACGTGTCGATCACCGCACCGCCTACGACGGGGCCGACCGCGGGACCCGCCGACATGACGATGCCCGCCATGCCCATAGCCGTTCCTCGTTTCTCGACGGGGAACACCAGCATGGGAACCACCGAGACAAGCGGCATGAGCACGCCTGAGCCCGCCGCTTGCAACACGCGACCGATGATGAGGAACAGGAAATCAGGGGCTGCGGCGCACAGCAGCGTGCCCAGCGCGAACACCAGCGTCGCCCCGAAGAATAGCGCGCGGGTGCTGAACTTGTCGATAAGGAACGCCGAAACGGGGACCATGATGCCGCTCACCAGCGGGTATATGGACATGATCCACTGGGCAGTCGAGGCATCGATGGCGAAATCGGACATGATGACCGGCAGCGCAGGCGACATCACCGTTTGGTTCAGTAGCGCCAAGAAGGCACCCAGGACGACGACCGCGACGATGCGGATCTGGGTACCGGTAATGCGCCCATTGGCGGGCGCGACCGTACAATTATCAGACATAAGCTTCCTTCGTATCTATTCGATTCTTCGCCGAAGGCGCGCCGGCCCACGGGCGAAATAACATGCACGTGCTATGCGTGCATCAGATACGACAGGAAGAAAGCGGCTGCTCAGAGCGCACTTGGGGAACAACAGGAGAGGCCCCGTATACCAGGGGCCGCCGAATTGCGATGTATGCTTTGGTCAAATCCTTCATAGCGGGGAGGTATTCTAGCAGCCGTCTTCGCCTCTTTCAAGGGATGTAACCCAGACGTTGATTTTCTTCACCGAGGCGCCATCGTTGACGGGTGGCGTGCTTCTCTATCGCCACACCGCGGGGCGAGGGAACGCCGCGGCGAGCTTGTACATCGGCTATGTGTGCAGCTGCGAGCGTGTCGCCGGCGCGCGCTGGGCGCCAGTCCGATCCGGCCGACTCTTGCCGACGGTCGGTCGCCGTCCTCCTCCATCTCCGCCTGCTCTGTTTTTGCTCGGCTCCCTTGTCGTATCATGGACGGACGAGAATTGAGCGAAGGCGGTACGTATGAACATCCAGATATTCGGCACGAAGAAAAGCTTCGATACTAAGAAGGCGCAGCGCTATTTCAAGGAACGTCGTGTGAAGTTCCAGTTCATCGACTTGAAGGAAAAGGGGATGAGCAAAGGCGAGCTCGAAAGCGTGGCGCGCGCCGTCGGCGGGATCGACGCTGTGATCGATCCAAAGGCGAAAGATGCCGACACGGTTGCGCTCGTACAGTAGCTTGCTGCCGACCAGAAGTTCGAAAAGGTGCTCGATAACCAGCAGATTCTTCGTGAGCCCATCGTTCGCAACGGCCGCCAGGCAACCGTTGGCTACGAGCCTGACGTGTGGAAGGGCTGGGAATAAAGCGGCTGGGAATAAAGTGAAGCGCCCACGCCCGTGGTTTTATCCACGGACGCGGGCGCTTGCGTAAGACGTCTCTTGTCGTTTGAGTGGAGCGCCCCGGCGGCGCTGAACAACGCGCCCCGGTGACGTGGCTCGGGGCTCTTTGTGCCGCGCATCTATGAGAGGAGATATTTGATGCGCATGGGCGCTACTCCATGTAGCCACCCTGAATGGCGGAAACTGCATGCTCGGTAAAGAACTTGAGCGTGCCGGAGGTATAGCGATTAGCCTTGGGCTTCCAAGCGGCTCCCCTCGGCGCTCGGCCAGGACGGCATCGATCTCGGCCGGCTCCATCTCCTTGCCGGCGATGCCCACAATAGACAGCGAGCGCTCGGGGATGTTGATCTGGATAAGGTCGCCCTCCTCGATCAGGGCAATCGGGCCGCCCACGGCAGCCTCGGGCGAAACGTGACCGATAGCCGGGCCCTTGGAGGCGCCGGAGAAGCGGCCATCGGTGATAAGGGCAATGCTCGCACCCAGCTCGGGATCGCTGGCGATAGCCTCGGTGGTGTAGAACATCTCGGGCATACCGGAACCCTTGGGGCCCTCATAGCGAATGATAACGGCATCGCCGGGCTTGACCTCGTGCGTCAGGACGGCGTGGATGGCGTCCTCCTCGCAATCGAACGGACGGGCCTTAAGCGTGGCCTGGAACATCTCGCGCGGAACAACCGTGTGCTTGACGACGGCGCCCTCGGGGGCAAGGTTGCCGTGGAGGATGGCGATGGAGCCGTCGGTACCAAAAGCCTGGTCAAACGGGCGAATGATGTCCTCGCGCTTGAGGTTCCATTTCTCCAAGTAGCGGCCGCACTTCTCGTAGTAGCCGTTGTTCTTAAGGTCCTCGAGGTTTTCGCCGAGAGTCTTGCCGGTGACGGTCATGACGTCGAGGTGGAGCATCGACTTGATCTCCTCCATGATGCGCGGCACGCCACCCGCATAGTAGAAGAACTGCGCCGGCCACTCACCTGCGGGACGAACGTTGAGCAGGTAGTGGGCACCACGGTGCAGACGGTCGAAGTCGTCGGCGGACATCTCGATGCCAAACTCGCGGGCGATCGCAGGGATATGCAGCAGCGAGTTGGTGGAGCCGGAAATGGCGCCGTGGACCATGATGAGGTTCTCGAAGGACTCCTTGGTCACGATGTCGCGCGGGCACAGGTTGTGTTCGGAGAGCCACACGGACTGACGGCCGGCCTCGCGCGCAAACTCACGCAGATCGGAGCTGGTTGCGGGCAGCAGGGCCGTGCCGGGGAGCATAAGGCCCAGGGCCTCGGCGGTAACCTGCATGGTCGACGCGGTGCCCATAAAGGAGCAGGCGCCGCAGCTGGGGCATGCGTTGTGCTTGGCAAACTCAAGTTCCTCGCGAGAGATCTCGCCGCGCTCGTAGCGAGCAGAAATCGCACCGAGCTGCTCCAGGGTCAACAGGTCGGGGCCTGCATCCATGACACCGCCGGTAACGACGATGGAGGGGATGTTGATGCGGCCCATGGCCATAAGGTTCGCAGGCAGGCCCTTATCGCAGCTGGCAACAAAGACGCCGGCGTCGAACGGGGTGGCCTTGGCATGAATCTCGATTATGTTGGCGATCATGTCGCGACTGGGCAGCGAGTAGTTGATGCCGTCGTGGCCCTGGGCCTCGCCGTCGCAGATATCGGTGCAGAAGTAACGGGCACCATGACCGCCAGCCTCGGCAACGCCGGCACGGACCTCCTCGACCAACTCAAACAGGCCGGCAGAACCCGGGTGCGAGTCGCCGAACGTCGACTCGATAATGACCTGCGGCTTGTCCAGATCCTCGATGGACCAGCCAGAGCCCAGACGCAGCGGGTCCATCTCGGGGCTGATGGTGCGAAACTTGCCGGAACGCGGCTGCAGCTTGGCAACCAAGTCGGCTGCCTCCTGCTGAATCTGTGCCTTGGTCTTCTCGTCCATAATGCTCTCCTCTTTTGGTTTGAACGGTTGTACCAATCGTTGGTTAATGAATCAGGTGAAAATGGGTACCGAGCGATGCACTCGGTGAAAGATGCTTAGCTACGCAAACTAGGCGAAGAACGAAATCACCAGGGCGCAGGCAAGACCCGAAAGGCCGATGAGCGTCTCCATAACGGTCCAGGACTTGAGGGTGGTCTTCTCGTCAATCTCCAGGAACGAGGAGCACATCCAAAAACCGGCATCGTTGACGTGCGAGAGGGCCGTGGCACCGCCGCAGATAGCAAGACAGATAGCGGCACGCATGAGCACCGAAGCACCGGCAACCGCGGGCATGGCGGCCATAATGCCCGATGCCATGGTCATAGCGACGATGGAGCTGCCGACAGAGGCACGCACCATGACGGCAATCAAAAAGGCAACAACCACCAAAGGCAGCGGTGAAGCCTCGAGCATGGGCCCAATAACCTGGCCCAAGCCGCAGTCCTGCAGCATCCAGCGAATGACGCCGCCGCAAGCGATAACCAGCAAGATCATGCCGACGGGCTTAAGAGAGCGGTCGAGCAAGGCCTTGAGCTCGGCGCCGGAGTAGCCGCGGCGCGCGCCCAGCAGATACATCGCGACGAGCGTGGCGAGCGTCAAAGCGACGAACGGCTTGCCCAGGAAGGCGAGAATCGAGGCGAGCTCGGCGGGCATGGGGATATAAGAGGACAGCGTGCCCAGCAAAATCAAACAAAGCGGCGTGAGCACGATGGCAAGCACCATGCCAAAGGAGGGAAGCTCCTTTTCGTCGCTCGCGCCCTCGGCAGAGGTAAAGTGCTCCGGAACATCGGTAAAGATGCGACCGCCCACGTTGCGGCCCCAGATGACGCCGGCGATCGCCATGGCGATGAAGGCGGTAGGGATACCGACGAGAATCATGGTGCCCAGGTCGACACCGAGCGTGCCGGCGACCAGAACCGACCCGGCCGATGGCGGCACAAACGCATAGCCAGCGGCAAGTCCCGCGAGCAGCGCGATGCCGTAGTAGAGCGTCGACTTTTTGGTCTGCGATGCCACACTAAACGCAAGTGGGATCAAAACGACCACGCCGGCCTCAAAGAACACCGTAGTGCCGATAACCAGACCGGTAATGCCCAGCGCCCAGCTGGAATGACCCTGCCCAAAGGTATCGATGAAGGTCTGGGCGATCTTCTTGGCGCCGCCGCTCTCCTCAAGAATCTGGCCAAACATCGAGCCGAGGCCAATGAGCAGGGCGATGTTTTGCAGCGTGGTTCCCACGCCCTTGGTGACAGTGTCCGCCACCAGGTCGAGCGGCATACCGGCGCCGATGCCGATCGCGAGCGCCGAGACCATCATCGAAAGCACAGGATGCAGCTTGAACTTAATGATGAGCGCAAGCAGCAGCGCGATGCCCACGATGGCGGCGATGACCAGCCTGGTGGGGTCGGCCATAAACGTTGGGTCTGACATCTTTCCTCCAATTCATCAGACCTTTTGAATTCGTCTGATGACTATAGCGTGTTTTCAATAGGTCTGATGTTTAAAAGGGAAACTTTTTCAAAATACATCTGATGTATTTCCTGAACGATCTGTTTTTGACGGTAAACGGCTACTTACAGCTCTCCATTGTCGGAGCGAACCACCGCGGCTTCTGTAAATGAGCTAGAATAGCTCTGATGAATTCTTTTGATATGAGGTGAAGCGTGGCACGAGCCGATTCGGGACTCCCCGAGCAGATAGCAGATAAAATCATTCAACTGATCCTGGATGAGCATCTTGAGCAAGGCGACCGCCTGCCCAAGGAGGCTGTACTCGTCGAGCGCCTGGGTGCTGGCAGGAGCACCGTACGCGAAGCCATGAAGCTGCTGCAGTCGCGCAACATCGTGCGCATTAAGCAGGGCTCGGGCACCTATGTGGCATCAAACCCCGGCGTTGCCGACGATCCGCTGGGCTTTACCTTTATCGATGACAAGAGGCGCCTGGCACGCGACCTGCTCGAAGTGCGCTTTATGATCGAGCCGCAGATGGCCAGCATGGCCGCAGAGCACGCAACCAACGACCAGGTCGTCTGTATCAAAGAGCTATGCGACGAATCCGAGCGCCTGGCCGAGGCCGGTGAGGATTACTCCGCCGCCGACACCGCGTTCCACAATGCCATTGCCGAGAGCTCCGGAAACCTCGTCGTTCCCCGCCTAATGGGCGTGCTCAAGGCGTCTGTCCCCCTGTTTATTGACGTGACCGGCAAAAAGCTGGTTGAGGAGACCATCCGCACCCACCGTGGCGTGGCCGACGCCATCGCCGCGCGCAATCCCACCGCAGCGCACGATGCGATGTATTTGCATCTGGTGTACAACCGCAACATGATCGCAGAGGGCACGCAGGAACAGAGTGAATAAACGTCCGCGCGGCAAGGGCGAGATCACCGTTTACCTTTTAAAAGTGAACGTTCACCTGATTTTAGGAGAATCTGATTTTTAAATCCTCCTCTTCTCCTATACTGACCTTGTATGAAAAGCAAGACTTATATAGATGAACGTTTCTTTTGAAAGGATCGCTATGTCTGATCTTATGGACAGCTTCCGTCTGGACGGCAAGGTCGCACTGGTAACCGGCGCCACCTATGGCATTGGCATGGCCATTGCCGAGGCGCTCGGAGAGGCCGGCGCCAAGATCGCCTTTAACGCACGTCACGCCGACAAGGTCGCCGAGGCCGAGAAGCACTACCGCGAGCTGGGCTTTGAGGCCCATGGTTACGTGGCAGACGTCACCGACGAGGCCGTCGTCGCCGAGCTCATCGCCAAGATCGAGGCCGACTTTGGTACCACGCCCGATATCCTGGTCAACAACGCCGGCGTCATCCAGCGCACCCCGATGCTCGACATGAGCGCCGAGGACTTCCGCCGCGTCGTCGATATTGACCTCAACGCACCGTTTATCGTGTCCAAGGCCTGCCTGCCCGGCATGATCGCCAAGGGCCACGGCAAGATCATCAACATCTGCTCGATGATGAGCGAGCTGGGTCGCGAGACCATCGCCGGCTATGCCGCCGCCAAGGGCGGACTCAAGATGCTCACCAAGAACATCTGCTCGGAGTTTGGCGAGGCCAATATCCAGTGCAACGGCATTGGACCCGGCTACATCGCCACGCCGCAGACCGCGCCGCTGCGCGAGACGCAGCCCGACGGCAGCCGCCATCCGTTTGACCAGTTCATCATTGCTAAGACGCCGGCCGCCCGCTGGGGCACGCCCGAGGATCTGAAGGGCCCCGCCGTGTTCTTGGCTTCCGATGCATCGAACTTCGTCAACGGCCACATCCTCTATGTCGACGGCGGCATCCTCGCATACATTGGAAAACAGCCTCAATAAGCGTCGCCGCAACTGCCCACATCAGGTTTCACCCACTCGTTTTTCATTTGAGTTGCGGTGAGATAAGGATTGGTTTTGGCTTCTATCAGGCAAAACAGTCCGTATTTCACCGCAAGTTAGAAATAGAAAGGTAATTCGCAATGAAGATTGCTCTGATCAATGAGAACTCTCAGAACTCCAAGAACCCCATGATCGAGGCTGCCCTTAAGAAGGTTGTCGAGCCCATGGGCCACACCGTCTTTAATTATGGCATGTATGCCGATGCCGACTCCAAGCCCCTCACCTACGTGCAGAACGGTATCCTTGCCGCCGTGCTGCTGAACTCCGGCGCTGCCGACTACGTCGTGACCGGCTGCGGCACCGGCGAGGGCGCCATGCTCGCCTGCAACTCCTTCCCCGGCGTGCTGTGCGGCCATGTTGCCGACCCGCTCGACGCCTACACTTTTGCCCAGGTCAACGATGGCAACGCCGTCGCCATGCCCTTCGCCCTCAAGAATGGCTGGGGCCAGGAGCTCAATCTTGAGTACACCTTCGAGAAGCTCTTTGGCTTTGGTTCGGGCAACGGCTATCCTGCCGAGCGCGTTGAGCCCGAGCAGCGTAATAAGAAAATCCTCGACGGCGTGCGCGCTGTGACCATGCGCCCGCTCGTCGACGTCCTGGGCGAGATCGATCAGGACCTGGTCCGCGGCGCCCTGGCTGGCGAGCACTTCCAGGAGTACTTCTTTGCCAACGCAACCGACGAGGCCATCATCGCCAAGGTCAAGGAGATCCTGGGCCTCTAATCGCACGACTCATTGCAGCTAACGCAAGCGGCGGTCGTCCCATGTACGGGA
>CAJMRJ010000042.1:0-12602 GCA_905215865.1 uncultured bacterium
TTGGGACGGGGCTATTTTAGCTAACCCTGCCGTTAATCGGCCAAACCTTTCGCTTTACCTGCAAGGGTAGCTAAAATAGCCCCGTCCCAAATTGGCTGCTCATATAGTCAGCCCCGTTTTATGCGTGGTCGCGCCAGCTGAGGACGCGCTGCTTCATACCCTCGATGTCGAGCACGCCTTCGGCAAAGCCCTTGCGCACGAGCTCTTCGGGAACGAACTCATCGTAACGATCAAAGTAAGGCACCTCGCCGGGATAGACGAGCTCGATGGGGTCGAAGTCCTTTTCGGCCTCGGCTGCGAGCACCTCAAAGAACGTCTCCTCGTCGGCCTTCATCTTAAACTGCATAAAGTATGGACGCGACGGATCGAGCCCGCGAAGGCCCAGCTCCGCGGCGCATTTAATCTTGAGCATACGCTCGAGTGCCAAAAAGGCGTAGCTGCCCAACCAGGGGAAGAGCACCCAGGTGTCGCCGCCCAGGTTGATGAGCGGCTTAGTTCCCGCGCCCGAAATCTCGGCGGTATGACGAGCCTGCGCCAAGCGAGCCCGTGCGTTACCCATAAGGTACGGATATGCCGCGTGCTCAGTGAGCGCTTGGCGCATGCGCTCGAGTACGTGTGTATTGATGTCGCCGGGGCAGTCGCCAAAGTAGGCCGGCACCCGGCCTTTGACCTGCGTGGCAAAGACGGTATGGCGTTTCCAGTCCACTTCTTCGACAATCCAGCAATGTCCGGCGATGGCGATGCGCTCACCGGGCGGTGGCGGGTTGACAATCGTGCCCAGCTCGGCCGATTCACTGCGAACGGTAAACTCCTCGTTTTCCTGGAATACAGCGTAGAACTTAAAGTTGTTGATGATGCGCTCGCCCGCGAGGCCCACGATGAGCCCATTGCCCTCGGTGACCTGGATGTGGTCGATCTTGATGAGGTGGCGCAGCAGTACGCGATAGTCATCGGCCGAGACGCGGTGGAAATAGCTGAGCGTGAGCACACGCTGGGCAAGCTCGGCCGGTGTGAGCTCGCCGGTACTGGCGAGCGTCGACATGGTCTGGTGATAGAGCAGACTGTAGGGGAGTCGATCGAGCTCGGGTGGCTCGACCCACTTTTCTTCGCGATAGAGTTGTACGAGTGCGATGCCCTGCAGGAGCTTCCATGGAATGGTCTCGGGCATCATCGTGCGCGGCTCGGGTTCCTCCTCGCGCATGACAAACCACATCTCGGGCGGAAGGTCGCGACGGCCTGTGCGCCCCATGCGCTGCAAAAAGGAGCTGACGGTAAACGGCGCGTCAATCTGGAACGCGCGCTCCAGGCGACCGATATCAATGCCGAGCTCCAGCGTAGAGGTGGTGACGGTCGTCTGCGCCTGTTCCTCGTCGCGCATGAGCTCCTCGGCGGTCTCGCGTAGCGATGCCGAAAGATTGCCGTGGTGGATGAGAAAGCGGTCGGGCTCGTGCCGGCTCTCGCAGTAGCTACGCAGCATGGAGCATACGGCCTCTGCCTCCTCGCGCGAGTTGGCAAAGACCAGGCACTTGCGGCCGCGGGTATGTTCAAAGATGTAGCCCATACCGGGGTCGGCGTTGTCGGGCGCCGTGTCGGTGGGGTTGAGAAGCGCTTGCTCGGTCGCTCGTGGGATGTCGACTTCGCCCTCGGGGGCCGAGGAAGTGCGACGGTCTTTGGGAACGGCCTTGCCCCGCGCCTGCTCGCGACGTTGACGGCGTTCCTCTTGTGTAAGCTGTCCGCTGTGGCGCATGTCTTGTCCGGATGCGGGCAGTGCCGCGGGTGCCGCTGCCTCAATGCGCTCGCACGCAAGCACTTCGGCCTCTTGAGGACCCATGCTCTCGAATCCTCGCTGCTGCGCCTGGGGACCCGAGTTGTAGAAGTGCTCCATGGAGATACGCCACACGCGGCGCGGCTCCTCAAAGCGGGGGATGACGCAGTCGCGTCCCGTCCCCTGCGAGAGAAAGGCTCCCGTGCGCTCGGGGTCGCCGATGGTGGCAGAAAGGCCAATGCGGCGAGGCTGCACGCCGGCCATGCGCGAGAGTCGCTCGATAAGGCAGCGCGTCTGCCCGCCACGGTCGCCGCGCATGAGCGAATGGACCTCGTCGATGACCACATAGCGCAGATCGCAGAACATGCGCGGAATCGCCATATGCTTATGGATCAGGAGCGCTTCGAGTGACTCGGGCGTAATCTGTAGGATGCCGCTCGGCTTTTTGATGAGTTTTGCCTTGTGTGATTGTGAGACATCGCCATGCCAGTGCCAGACGGGGATATCGGCCTCTTCGCAGAGGTCGTTGAGGCGGACGAATTGATCGTTGATGAGCGCCTTGAGGGGGCCGATATAGAGGGCGCCAACGCTTGCGGGCGGGTTCTCCCAAAACTCGGTCAGGATGGGAAAGAAGGCCGCCTCAGTTTTGCCAGATGCCGTGGATGCCGTCAGGAGCACATTGTCTTGCGTGTTGAAGATGGCATCTGCCGCCGCAACCTGGATGGAGCGCAGACTCTCCCAATCGTGGGAGTAAATGAAATCCTGGATAAACGGGGCATACCGGTCAAAAGCGTTCATGGGACCTCCTCTCATCAACGGGTCGATCAACGCAACGGGCAACGGCTCGATATCTTGCAACATCGGCGTTTGCCCAGATAAAACCTACCAAAATAAACCTGTCCCTTTTTGGCAGGTTAGATGGTGAACTCGGCGAAGTTGCGGTCGTCGTCTGCGGTGCCGGTGTCGTCTGTTGCAGCTGCCGGCGCCAGCGCGTCGCCACCGACGCTTTGCAGCAACTCGGCCACGTTGGCATCGGGGTTCTGACACAGGATATCGAGCAGCTCGATAAAGTCGCGGATAACCTCGCGGGGCGTCAGATGCGTGTCGGCCCCCACGCGGCCAAACTCAATCTTGAGGAAGTCCACCAAGTCGTTCTCGGTAAGCGTGGGCGTCCAGCCAAAGTAGCCGGCATGGATCTGCATGAGCTTTTCGATGAGCACCAGCAGCTCCTCGTAGGTGAGCGGTTGCAGGCGGATGATGGGCGCGAGCATGTCTTTGAGATCATCGCGCGCAAAACGGCCCTGGGCGAGACGGCTCCGAAGGGCCTCGTAGGAAAAGACGCCGCGGCGGCGGTCCTCGATAGAGGTCGGCGTGCCGCCCATGATCACGCCCAGGTACTGCGCTTTGCCCTGGAGCGTGTCGTTGTACATGGTCAGGATCTTCTCGTAGTTATATTGGCGCGTGATCGCGTTGGGAATCTTGTACAGATTCACGAGCTCGTCGATGAGCACCAGCATGCCCTTGTAGCCGCTGCAGACCAAAAAGCGTGCGATGAGCTTGACGTAGTCGTACCAGTCATCGTCGCTGATGATGGTCGAGGAGCCCAACTCGGCGCGCGCCTCGCTCTTGGTACGGTATTCGCCGCGAATCCATTTGGTCACGCGGCTCATAGCTTCTTCGTCACCCTCCGAGACGGCCGTGCGATAACGGCGGAGCATGCGGACAAAGTCAAAGCCGTGGACCATCTCTTCGAGTGGAGCGAGTTGGGCATTAACGGCAGACTCGTCGGCGTCGGCACACGAGGCGACCCAGCGATCCAGGATAAGGTTGAGCGCGCCACCCTCGGGGCGCGTCTTGGTCGATATGTTGCGGATGAGCTCGCGATAGGTGGCGAGGCCCTGGCCCTGGCCGCCCTGTAGGCGGCGCTCAGGGGAAAGGTCGGCATCGGCGACCACAAAGCCCTCGCCCATGGCATGCGTTCGGATGGTCTGGAGCAAAAAGCTCTTGCCGGCGCCGTAGCGACCGACTAGGAAACGGAAGCTTGCGCCGCCATCGGCGATGAGGCTCAGGTCGGTGAGCAGAGCACGGATCTCGACCTCTCGCCCCACGGTGATATAGGGAAGGCCGATGCGCGGGACCACGCCGCCCTTGAGCGAGTTGAGAATGACGGCGGCGACGCGCTTGGGCACACGGGGTACTGCGGATTCGGTATCACTCATGGTCTAGGTATCCTCTCACGTCTGCTTCGTAGTCCTCGATAATTTGCGGTCCTGCTGAGCCAAATTCAATAACGGTGTCGCCCACCAGGTCAAAGAGCGCCTCGTTGATGCTATCGACGAGCATGTCCTCACTCTTGCCCGACTGTGCCACCGCCGATGCCGTCTGCGCTGCGTTTTGCTCGAGGAGTGCTCGAAGATAGGCGTCTGCGGCGGGATCGAGTGCGGATGCAGCGGCGGCGGGCGTGGGCGCTGGTGCGAGGAGCGGGGCTACGATGCCAAACTGCTCGGTGGAGATGGTCGGCTCGCCAGCCTCGTCCTGCTGCATGGTCGTCACGACTGGTTCGGCGATCGTGTCGGCCACGGGCTCGGCTTCCCGCCGTTCGGCAACTGCCGCCTCGGCATCTGCGAGTGTGCCGTCCTCGCGCTCCTCGTCGATTAAAAGCGCCTCGCGCGTTTGTGCGGCGGCGCTCCGAATGTGCCCCAGCTGGCTCAGGTCGATATCGATCTTGACGGGCTGATGCGCGGCATCCCATGAAAGCCATGCCGTGATCTCGTCATCGATAATCTTAGCCAGATATTTGGGAACCTTTTCTTCCTTAAGGGGATGGCCGGGATCCAGTGCCAAGCGCAGGCGCTGATCACAAGCGCGCATCATCTCGCCGAGCTTGCTGCTCTTTTGCCTGCTGCCGTGAATCCGCATGCATTCCCAAAAGCCATTTTGGCAGCGGTAGATGTGAATGGGGTCTAGGCGGTACTCGCAGTCCTCGTGGCGTTCGGGCGCAAAGAATACGGCCGAGGCAAACATGGTGTAGGGCATGGCCGTCTCCTCCCCAAATAAACTCGCCACGATGCCGGTCTTTCGGTGCGTGTCATAGTAGCGCGCCATGCGGACATACACGGCGCATGCCACGTGGCGCAGGTCGCGATGGTGGGAACGGTCGAGCCGTGAGTTATTCAGGTTGTACGTCGAGAGCGCGTCGATGGCAGCCATGAGCCGCTCCTCATGTGCCTCATCGGGCGGAAGGGGAAGCGTGGGCTCGGAGGTCTTACGACGCGCAGGCGGCAGGGCCGATGGCGTCGGCGCGGGTACAAGGTCTCGCGCTGCGCGGCGCAGCTCGATGAGGGCGTTGTCGAATGCGACGGTTTTAGAGTCGCGAAGCAGCTTGGGGTCGAGCTCATGGAACACGGCGTAATCCTGCAACCACACGCGTGCGAACCGGTCGATGCCGGGTTCAAAGGCGCGATAGGCATCCCAAAATGCCTTGATCTTGCTAAAGCCATCGAGCGGGTCATCAACGCCAATGTCGCAGATCAGCTCATAGAGATACAGAAAAGCAAACGAGGTCGATGTCTCCTCGATATTGCCGCGGCGCACTTGGGCACGCCAGGTAAAGTAGCCGCGCAACTGTCGATCGCTCATGGCATTGTAGGTGGGAAAGTACGACTTAAAGGTGCCGTTGTAGGGGCAATCGTCCTCGAAGTCGGCCATCAGCAGGCCTTGGCGGTAAAAGAGCTCCGCCTCCGATAGCCAACGCCCCGCGCCGCCTTTGGGATCATCTTGCCAGCGTGATATCTCGCGCATCTTGCGGTACTGGTCGGGGAGGAAGTTCTGCATCTGACGACCGGTCTTGAGAATTGGCTCATCAGCATAGATTTCGTTTGAGAAGCGGGCGGACTGATGGGTCCGGGCCTCGGCCATAATGCGCTCGATGAGCATCTTGACGTCCTGGTCGGCCACCGCTTCTCCTCTCCTAACGCAGCTTTGGTGACCCCATATCATAGCACAGCATCAAACAGGTGTTCGGGATACCGCTATGTAGATAGATTTAGAACAGGAGGGCGTAGATGACCGCCACGACGACGGAGGGGAGCATGTTGGCCGTGCGGAAGGTCTGAGGTCGAATAAGGTTAACGCCAACACAGAAGATGAGCATGGAGCCCACAAGCGAAAGGCTGTCGAGGGCTGCGGTGGTCATGATGGGGGAGAGTGCGCCGGCAAAAAGCGTGATCGTGCCCTGGAATACGGCAACGGGCAGGGCCGAGAAGATGCAGCCGCGGCCAAGCGAGGCCGTCATGGTGCAGACGATGATGCAGTCCAGCGCGCCCTTCAGGGCAAGCGTGGACCAGTCGCCGAGCAGACCGTCCTGAATCGATCCTACGATGGCCATGGCGCCGATGCACACGGTGAGCGATGTCGAGACAAAGGCATTAGTGAACTCGTTGTCGCCTTCGCTGCCGGTTTTGCGCTTGAGCCATTCGCCGAGGTTCTCGATGGCGGCCTCCAGGTTGATGGCCTCGCCGATGAGCGAACCAAGGGCAAATGAGACGATAAGCATGGTGGTGCCGGTGGTCGCCAACGTCTCTCCATCGATAACGAGCATCTTTTGCATGGTGCCGCCCAGGCCGATAAACAGAACGCACAGCCCCGACGCCTTCATGAGCGTGTCTCGGATGCGGGGCGTAATGAAGCGCCCACCCATGAGGCCCAGCAGACCGCCCGCGATCAAAAGCGCGACGTTGATGATCGTTCCTAAACCCGGCATGAGCCCTCCTGTAATTGATGCCAACGCGGCAATCGTAGCAGAACGGGGAGGGGAGCGCTCAGTATCCGAGCCAAGCGGCGGTTAGCGGTCTAGGACAGGACGGGGCTAAAGTCGAAGCGCAGCGTCATGAGGTGCTGCGGGGATTCGATGGCTGCGGCAATGATGTCGGCATCTCGTGCACGATCGAATCCTTCAAGTTCCATTTGATAGGGGAAGTCTTCTTGGATACCGATGCGACGCGGAACCAAAAGCTTGGTTCCGTCGAATTCTTCGGTCCGCGTTCCGTCTGCTGCAACGGAATAAAGGTGCAACTTGGCGGTCGTTGTGGCATCAAGTGTCGAGATAGCTTGGATATCGTTCGATGCGCTCCTTGCTCCCACTGCTGTAAGTGCCGTAGGCGCGACGACTTCACCCGAAGGCAAAAAGACAAGCTCGACGGTATTGGGGAATGCGATGAGGATATTTTTGCGGCGGGGCGCATTGGCAGCGACTGGCTCAATGCTTGCGGCATCGACGGTTTCCGTGTGGTCGAGCGCGACCATCATGCAACAGTTGCCTTCGTCGACATCTGGGGGAGCGGCAAATTCCAGGCCGTCTTTCGGTTGGGGATTGCCCAGTTCGGTGGCGGTGCCGCCTGGCTTCTCGAGAGGAGCCGCAGCGTTGTCTTCTGATGATGCATCGTCTGCATCGTCAACACGTGCCGGCGTGTCTGCGACCTCGTCTTTGCGGGATTTGTCATTATCGCTCGATATAGGAGCAGCAATCCCGACGGACCCCACTCCGTGCCATGTCATTTGGAGCAGCGCCGGATCGGCGAGAATGCGCTGCACGCCCGGCTCCTGGGTATCGATATTGATGGGGGCGGGTTCTGATCCGCGCGTGAGGTTAAGCGAGCCCTTCTGTCTGGTGCTTTGAGCTTCTTGGTCATCCGCGTCGCCAGCGTAGAACAGCAAAGGCGCATCTCCCGTTGCGATGGCTTCGGTGTCCGCCTTGGTCAGTCGCAGCGATGCCGTAAAGGAGATGATGGGCTGCGCGCCATCGACATTCGAGGGAACGCAGCCCAGGCATACACCCCCTTCTTCTTCATAGGCCGCGCTGTCGAAGACGACCTTCGCCCCGTTCGCCGAGTCATCGACCGAGTCAATATCGATGCGCAGCTCTAGGTCGCATGGGTCGCCATCGGCATCGACTGCAGCCGATTTCCATGTGCAGATGGCATAACCTGTCCGGGGGCCGTTCTCCTTGTCCGGTCGTTTGATATCCACGACTATCGAGTCGACCGTATTGCGGTGAAGGCATCCCGAGGTTCGGACCGTGGCGTGTGCGAGCGAAAAACGTTGGCAGGCGACGATACCCGACGAATTCGCCACGGGGTTCAGAGCTTGCGGTAAGGAGTTTGCCGTGGCGGGCGTTGCCCAAGCGGCGAGAGGCATACCGCTCGCCAGTGCGCTGCAGAGCGCGGCGACGGGCAAAAGGTTTTTGGGTGCCATGGTTCTCCTATCTATTCCGCGTACTCCGGTTGTGCTTGGCTATTGGTTGCGTTTGATGTGCAGGCCAAGGCACGTCAGTCCTGCCCCTGCCGTGGCGGCGCCTGCCGCAATGAGTTGCCGGGTGTCGCTCGTCTGAGCGAGCGGCTCGTGACGGCTGTCGCGATTAAGACCCGAAAGGTCGACGGTCACTTCTGTGGCCGCCTGCGCTTGCTCTTGTTGAGCAAAGGCCATGGCAGGTGCGGACGCCAAGATGCCGACGATGGCGGCCAGTGCAATCGCCTTAGGACGTGGCGTGCGCACCGGGCTCGACCGTCCAGGTGATGCTTGCCACTTGATCTCCCGTACCGCCGGCGTGGTAGATGTCACGCGTGACGCGGGCGACGTGGCCACTCACATTGAGCTTGATTTTGTCCGTTCCGTCGGCAATGCCCTCGTACTTCATGTCGAAGTTTGCGTCTTTGGAAAGATCGAGGCCCGTAGTCTGAGTCGCCGAGCTGGCATCCTTTTCTGCCTTATCGGGGCCAACCTTAAAATCGATGGAGTTCTGGGCCGAGCCCGTCTTTGCGTCTGCAACGATTGCCCAGTCGTTCTTGGCCGTGACCTTCATGTTGGTGACGTGGATGCCATATGCCGAGAGGTTGTCGATGGTAATCGTCTTGTCGGAGGGTCCTACAAGCGTTCCGTCGGCTTGGGCGGCAAAGGGGATGACCGTCGGCGCCTTAAACGAAACATTGCTAATGTCGGCCTTCACCGTCACATCGGTGGTTCCAACGCGCACCCCTGCCATGGCCGCCGTTGGCGCGGCGCCCATCGCAAGTGCGAGCGTAAGCCCTGCGCCCACGGCGAGTGCCCTGGCTCCGCTCAGGTTCATGGGTGTGTTCATAATCGATCCTTTCTGCTCGTCACGGACTGTTTCCGTGATGGTTGGACGAATGGGGACAGGGTGCTGCCCCTGCGAGCGCGTCGGCCACTAGCCTTCTGCCTGGGCCACCCGCACTTTGACGCGCGTCGGATTGCCGTGGGTGTCGTAGGTCTTGGCATCGAGTGCCTGAATCTCGATATATGCCTCGCCTTCTTGGATATCGCCGGCGGGGCAGGTCTCAACCGTCTTGCCGGCTTCGACCACACCGGACTCATAGATGGTCTCGTC
Source organism: uncultured bacterium (assembly GCA_905215865.1). Taxonomy (GTDB): domain Bacteria; phylum Actinomycetota; class Coriobacteriia; order Coriobacteriales; family Coriobacteriaceae; genus Collinsella. Next base: position 9,168 of record CAJMRJ010000042.1, read on the forward strand.
GTTTTGAATCACGCGGAAGCGCTGGGGAAACTTGTTGTCTTGGACGTTTTGCACGTTGACGCGCAACTTGCCGCCTTCCTGCAACTGTGCGACCGGCGCGACCGAGATCGTCATCATGTTGTCGCGGACGATGGCGTCGAGCTCATTCTGGATTTCTTGGCGCGATTTACCCCCTGCCGTCGTGACCGAGGCGCCCGCTTCGGGCACGGGCTGCGACTGCCAGGCGTATAGCCCTACGGCGATGAGGGCGCAGGCGATAGCCAGGCAGACAACGACGAGTTTCTTGCGACGCCCCAGTCCTGCAAGGCGGGGCGGCTTCTTCGCACTCATGCGGCGTCCTTGGTGGTGTAGACGCGTGCGAACGTGGACGGGTCCGCTCCAAAGAGCATGTGAAGCATCAGGCGGCGCGAGTAGATGAGCTCGTCGAAGTCGTGAGGGAGCTCGATGTTGTGGATACGCGCGATGTGGCGGGCGAGCGCCGAGAACGACTCGGGGTCGCAGATAACATCGGTGGTGACGTGGTAGACCGCCGTATCGGGGAACGCCTCTTCGTCGAAAGGCAGGAGATAGGGATCGTCGTCGACCTCGATGGCGACGCCGTACTGGGGCCAGTAATATGCCATGGGAACCTCCCTGCTTCTGGGGCCAAAACTTCCATTGGTTTTGGCTGTTGATGCCGACCGTATCAGCCACTACTTGACCAATTTCTGACCAAATGCTTGACGGATTGACATCTCCGCAGGTAAAAGATGGTAAAAATTACTTCAACTTTTTTCGAGCGACAATTGCGTGGTCGCTGGCGGTAAGGCGACATGTGTCAAAAGCATCGTCTGCCGAGGAAACCTTGCCGCTCGCCGAATTGCACGAACGTAAAAATCGCCAATTATGGAGACGGTCTCGAACACGTCGACGAAACGATGCGGTAACATCTCCCTGCAAACACTGTAGTTAGCTAAAGGGGGAGTTCGCGTGTCGGCAACCATCAAACCCTTCACCGACGAGTTCGAAGAGTATGGCCGCGATGAGTCTCGCACATCGGGCGAGGCCTCGAGCATCTCATTTCCGACAACGGAGGACGAGGTGCGCGCCATTTTGAAAAAGCTCCATGCCGAGCGTGTCCCGGTGACGGTTCAGGGCGCCCGGACCGGTCTTGCCGCCGGCGCCGTGCCTCATGGCGGTCACATTCTCAATACTTCCCGCATGAATCGCTACCTAGGCATTCGCCGCGATGAGCAGGGCCGCTTTCTTTTGCGTGTGGCGCCCGGCGTCGTGCTGTCTGAGCTGCGCAAGCAACTGGGCAAGAAAGTTCTGCCGACTGCCGGCTGGGACCAGGCATCGCTTGAGGTCTACGAGGAATTCCAGGAAGCTTCCGAGCAATTCTTTCCTACCGATCCCACCGAGGCATCTGCCTGCCTGGGCGGTATGGCGGCATGCAACGCTTCCGGTGCCCGTAGCTACGCTTACGGCCCCATGCGCCCTCACGTCACGGGCCTTCATGTCGCGCTGACCGATGGCGACCTGCTCGAGCTTCACCGTGGCGAGGTTTTTGCACGGGGTCGCCGCCTTTCGCTCGTCACGGTGCAGGGCCGCACGCTCGAGCTCGACCTTCCCGACTACACCATGCCCAAGACCAAAAATGCTTCGGGCTATTTCGTTGCTGACGATATGGATGCCATCGATCTGTTTATCGGTGCGTGTGGCACACTTGGCGTCATCACCGAGCTCGAGATTGCCCTGCAGGCGGCGCCTGCGGTCGTTTGGGGCGTGAGCTGCTTCTTTGACAGCGAAGATAAGGCCGTGTCCTTCACCGATTCCGTGCGTCCCGTCCTGTCCCACGCGGCTGCCATCGAGTATTTCGATGCGGGCGCCCTGGATATCCTGCGTCGTCAGCGTGAGCAGTCGACCGCGTTCGCCTCGCTGCCGGCGCTCGACAAAGACGCCAAGGTCTGTGTCTACGTGGAGCTCGACTGCAACGACGAAGCCCAGGCGACTGAGGAGCTGTATCACTTGGGGTGGGTACTAGAGCTTGCGGGCGGCAGCGACGATGCGACATGGGTCGCGCGCACCGAGGTCGATCGCGAGTGTCAGCGATTCTTCCGCCATGCGGTGCCCGAGAGCGTCAACATGCTCATCGACGAGCGTCGCCGCACGGATCCCACCATCACCAAACTGGGCTCGGACATGTCGGTGCCCAACGCACACTTGGCCGATGTCATCGCCCTTTATCGCCGCACGCTGGCCGAAAGCGGGCTTGAATCTGCCGCCTGGGGGCACATCGGTAACAACCATCTGCATGTGAACATTCTGCCGCGCGATGCGCAGGATTACCGCCGCGGCGGAGAACTCTTTGCCCAGTGGGCTTCCGAGGTCACGGCCATGGGTGGCGCCGTCTCCGCCGAACACGGCGTCGGCAAGATCAAGGCGGGCTTCTTGGAGACGATGTACGGTCACGAGGCCATGGTCGAGTCGGCGCGGCTCAAGCTCCAGCTCGATCCTGCCGGGCAGCTGGGTCGCGGTAACCTGTTTTCGGAGAAGCTCTTGGATGAGCTCGTCCAGAAAGGGGGCGCGTGAAGATGAGCGATTTCCATATGGTGGTGTGCGTCAAGGCGGTGCCGGGAAGCACCGAGGTCAAGATGGACCCCAAGACCAATACGATTGTGCGCGATGGCAAGCAGGCGGTCATTAACCCGTTCGATGCGAGCGCTTTGGAATGCGCACTGGCGCTGAAGGATGACTTTATCGGCTTTGGCATGGACGTGCGCGTAACGGTGGTGTCGATGGGCATCCCCGCGACCGAATCGCTATTGCGCGACTGCATCGCCCGCGGTGCCGATGACGCACTGCTGCTGACCGACCGCGCCTTTGCAGGTGCCGATACCCTGGCAACCACCTATGCCCTCAAGTGCGGCATCGAGGCACTCGACGAGGACTTCGACCTGCTCATCTGCGGCAAGATGGCGGTGGACGGCGATACGGCCCAGATTGGTCCCGAGCTTGCCGGTGCCTTTGAGATTCCCTGCGTGACCGACGTGAGCTGCGTGCAGAGCGCGGGTTTTACGACCTGCGGCTCGCTGGCGCTTGTTCACGGCTGCGATGCCGGCGAGGAGACGGTGTGCCTGGAGATGCCGTGCGCGATGACGACCGCCAAGGAGATTGGCCAACTGCGTATGCCGAGCATTGCCGGTATTCGTGCAGCCGAGGAGGCGGACGTGCGCGTGGTCAACGCTGCCGACGTGAACGCCGACCCCGCGCGCTGCGGCCTTGCCGGTTCGCCGACACAGGTCGTGCGATCGTTTGTGCCCGACCGCGACCAAACGTGCGAGGCCGTTGACGGAACGGCGTCCGAGCAGGCGGCAAAACTTGCCAAGATTATCGAGGGGATGGCATAGATGAGCGGACTGATTATCGATAGCGAAGCCTGTATCGGCTGCGGTC
>CAJMRJ010000043.1:0-12368 GCA_905215865.1 uncultured bacterium
TCGCCCCGCCTTTTGCACTCGTGGTGAGGTCGTGAGCCTGTAAAACGTGTGCGTGCGCTTGCCGTTCGTATCTGCTATCATTCCTTGTCTGTGCGCTCATGCGGGCGTGGCGGAATTGGTAGACGCGCCAGATTTAGGTTCTGGTGGGATTCCCGTGAAGGTTCGAGTCCTTTCGCCCGCACCAACGCACCTGCGTCGGCTCCTGCCGTCGCGACTCTTTGTTGCATAAAGGTACCAGCACCTCAGATAAGCTGGGCAGTATGAGGAGGAACGTGTTGAACATCACCGCTTCTGACGTCAAGGACGCCAAGCTCACCGCTACGGTCACCATCCCGGCCGCCGACGTCGACGCCGCGATCAAGAAGGCCTACAAGGACACCGCCAAGAAGTACCGCTTCCCGGGCTTCCGCGCCGGTAAGGCTCCCCGTCCGGTCATCGACTCTGCCCTTGGCGCCGAGGCTACCCTCGCTCAGGCCACCAACGACCTGATCGCCGCCAACGAGCCCGTCGTCCTCAACGAGCTGGACATCGTCCCCACCAAGAGCGGTGACTACAAGGAGCTCGACCTCGCCAAGGATCACGAGGACTACACCTACACCGTCGAGTTCTCCCTGCGTCCTGCTGCCGAGCTCTCCTCCTTCGACGCCGTTGAGATCGAGATGCCTCCCGCGGAGGTCACCGAGTCCGAGATCAACAACCAGGTCGAGATGCTCCTCAACTACCGTGCCACCTTCGAGGACGTCGAGGGTCGCGCCGTCGAGGCCGAGGACTACGTTACCGTCGACCTCAAGGCCGTCGAGAACGCCGACAACTTCGCCGCTGAGGGCCGCATGCTCATCGCCGGTAGCGACAGCAACCCCAAGGAGTTCAACGAGGCCCTGATCGGCGCTAACGTTGACGACGTCAAGACCGTCACCTGGACCGACGAGGTCGAGGAGGGCGAGGAGGCCGAGATCCACACCGTCGAGGTCACCGTCAAGGGCATCAAGGTCCGCAACACCCCCGAGCTCACCGACGAGCTCGTCAAGTCCGACTTTGGCTTTGACAGCATCGACGCTATGCGCGACGCCATCAAGATCGAGATCGAACAGGACAAGGCTTCCCGCCTGCCGGCCGAGAAGGAGAACCGTTGCGTCTCCGCTCTCGCCGAGCGTCTGCAGCTCGACGAGATGGACGCCGACTACGAGCAGTCCGTCTTTGAGGAGCTCGGCCAGAACTTCCTGTCCAACCTCGCTGCCCGCGGCATGACCCTGGACACCTGGCTGCCCGCTTCCGGCCTGACCATGGAGCAGTTCATCGGCGACCTGCACAAGCAGGCCAACGACGTTGCCCGTGAGTCCCTGGCTCTCGACGCTCTCGCCCGTGAGCTCAAGATCGAGGTCACCGAGGACGACATTAATGCCGAGTTCGAGAAGGCCGGCGTCAAGGACGTCGAGGCTTCCAAGGCCGAGTTCATCGCCGATGGCCGCATGCCTGCCGTCCGCGAGTCCATCCGTCGCTCCAAGGCCGTCGATCACCTGGTCGAGAACGCCAAGGTGACCGAGGTCGACGAGACCGCCAAGGACGCCGAGTAATTCTCGCCACCTTTCCCGCGAGCGCATGGATGCGCCCGTGATGGGGTAAAGTTATAAGCCGGTTATCCGGTTGCTTCGTACGGTGCCAGCCAATGCATAGCATGCGGGCACCGTACGTTTGTCTAGAACCACTATTGGTCCGTAAGAGAAATGGAGATGCGTATGATCGCTAAGTTCGATTCCGCCCTCGTGCCATACGTTATCGAGCAGACGCCGCGCGGCGAGCGCAGCTACGATATCTATTCGCGCCTGCTCAACGATCGCATCATCTTCTTGGGCGAGGAGATCAACTCCGTCAGCGCCAACCTGGTCGTTGCCCAGCTGCTGCATCTTGAGAGCCAGGATGCCGAGAAGGATATCTCGCTCTACATCAATTCGCCCGGTGGCGAGGTCTACTCCGGTCTGGCGATTCTGGACACCATGAACTTCATTAAGCCGCAGGTCTCCACCATCTGCGTGGGCATGGCCGCGTCCATGGCCGCCGTGCTGCTTTCGGCCGGCGCCAAGGGCAAGCGCTTCTGCCTGCCGCACTCCAAGGTCATGATTCACCAGCCCAGCGGCGGTGCCCAGGGCCAGCAGACCGAGATCGAGATTGTGGCCGAGGAGATCAAGAAGACCCGCCGCGAGCTCAACCAGATCCTGTCCGACGCTTCGGGCCAGCCCATCGAGAAGGTCCAGGCCGATACCGAGCGCGACAACTACCTGACCGCTGCCGAGGCCCTCGACTACGGCCTGATCGATCGTATCGTCACCTCGCGCGACCTCGCCGCGAAGGACGCCTAGGATGGCAGGTAACATGCAGGACAACTTTGACGAGAACGGCAACCCCATCCGCTGCTCCTTCTGCGGAAAAGAGCAGGGACAGGTTCGCCGCCTTGTTAAGGGTCCGACCAACATCTTTATCTGTGACGAGTGCGTCGCCGCCTGCTCCGAGATTCTTGAGGAGTCGCTGGCTTCGGACTTTATGGACGCCGCCCGCAACGGCAATCTCCCGGGTTTCCTCAACGACCACGGCCAGGCTGCGTCTCAGCCCGCCGTTGACCCCGAGACGGAGGGCTTTGAGCTTGAGGACGACCGTCAGGTGATTACGCACGTGCCGACACCGCACGAGATCTATGACGAGCTTTCGGCCTATGTTATGGGGCAGGAGGACGCCAAGCGCGCCATGTCGGTGGCCGTGTACAACCACTACCGTCGCGTGATCGAGGGCGGTGCTGCGGTGTCCGCCCTTGACGAGGCATCGGGCATGGGCGCCCAGTTTGACGATGACATGGACGAGGTGGAACTCGCCAAGTCCAACATTTTGCTGCTTGGCCCCACCGGTACCGGTAAGACCCTGCTGGCCCAGACGCTCGCGCGCATCCTCGAGGTGCCGTTTGCCATCGCCGACGCCACCGCGCTCACCGAGGCCGGTTACGTGGGCGAGGACGTGGAGAATATCCTGCTCAAGCTCATCAACGCCGCCGATGGCGATATTGAGCGCGCGCAGGTTGGCATTATCTACGTGGACGAGATCGATAAGATTGCCCGCAAGGCCGAGAACCTCTCCATCACCCGCGATGTTTCGGGCGAGGGCGTTCAGCAGGCGCTGCTTAAGATTCTTGAGGGCACGGTGGCCAGCGTTCCGCCCACGGGCGGCCGCAAGCATCCCCAGCAGGAGCTGTTGCAGATCGACACGACCAACATTCTGTTCATCTGCGGTGGTGCCTTTGTGGGTCTGGACAAGATCATCGCCGATCGCGTAGGCAACAAGGGCGTGGGCTTTAACTCCGAGATCGCCGGCCCCACCTCGGTCGACGAGAACGACCTGCTGCGTCAGGTACTCCCGCAGGACCTCAACGCCTTTGGCATGATCCCCGAGTTCGTGGGACGTACGCCCGTCGTCACCCAGACGCAGGCGCTCGACGAGGACGACCTGGTGTCGATCCTGACCGAGCCCAAGAACGCCGTGGTGCGCCAGTACCGCAAGATGTTCCAGCTCGAGGACGTTGAGCTTGAGTTTGAGGACGCCGCCCTGCACGAGATCGCTCGCATGGCGCTTGCCCGCAAGACCGGCGCCCGCGGCCTGCGCGCCATTTGCGAGGACGTGCTGCAGCAGACGATGTTCGACCTCCCCAGCGAGGAGGGCGTCGCCAAGGTCATCGTGACAGAAGCCGCCGTCAAGGGCGAAGAACAGCCCCAGCGCATCTACGGCTAGACCTGCCTAAAACGTGTTTGCAAATAGCCTCCGACCACCCGCGGTCGGAGGCTATTTTATATATGCGCAATAACCCCAACTACCTGTGTTATTCTGTGTGTTTGTTTAAGCCTCAGCGAAGTCATTACAGACTGAAGTAATCGATACCTAAGGGGAGGAATGTAGGCCCGATTTTCGTAGATTCCGCACGAGCCGAAGACCACTTAATGTGGTCTTCGCGCGAGCCAGGACTTGACCGAGCGAAAATCGGGCCAACATTCCTCCCCGGCGGGACAGGGAGAGATATATGGAAGAATTGCCCAAGAACTACGATCCGTCGACCAATGAGCCGGCGATCCTGCAGAAGTGGCTCGACGGCGGTTACTACAAGCGCCGCGAGGGCGTGGGCGACTGCACCGTCACCATTCCGCCTCCCAATGTGACCGGCAAGCTCCACATGGGGCACGCCACCGACGACTCCATCCAGGATGCCATCGTCCGTATGGCCCGCATGCGCGGTAAGTCCACGCGCTGGGTGCTCGGCACCGACCACGCCGGTATCGCCACGCAGACCAAGGTCGACAAGAAACTCAAGAGCGAAGGCATCAGCCGCCTGGATATTGGTCGCGACAAGTTTGTCGACGCCTGCTGGGACTGGACCCACGAGTACGGTGGCATCATCGTCGAGCAGATCAAGCGCATGGGCTGCTCCGTCGACTTCGATAACGAGCGCTTTACCATGGACGAGGACTATGCCCAGGCCGTGCGCAAGGTCTTCTGCGACTGGTACCACGACGGCCTGATCTACCGCGGCAAGCGCATCGTCAACTGGTGCCCCAACTGCACCACCGCTATCTCGGACGACGAGGCTGAATATAAGGACGAGAAGGGCCACCTGTGGCACCTTCGCTACCCGCTGACCGAGCCGGTCAACGGCCAGGACTACATCGTCGTCGCCACCACGCGCCCCGAGACCATGCTCGGCGACACGGGCGTTGCCGTCTCTCCGAAGGATCCTGAGAAGGCCGCCTTTGTGGGTAAGACCGTTAAGCTTCCCATCGTCGACCGCGAGATTCCCATCTTTGAGGATTGGCATGTCGACGCCAACTTTGGTTCCGGCTTTGTTAAGGTCACCCCGGCCCACGACCCCAACGATTACGCCATGGGTCAGGCTCACGACCTGCCGCAGATCAACATCTTCGACGAGCACGCGGTGGTCGTCGAGGGTTACGGCGAGTTCACCGGCATGAATCGCGACGAGTGCCGCGAGGCCGTCATCAAGTGGTTCGAGGAGCACGACCTGCTCGACCACGTCGAGGACCTCGACCACTCCGTCATGCATTGCTACCGTTGCGACGCCGCGCTGGAGCCGTGGCTGTCCGAGCAGTGGTTTGTCGCCGTCGACAAGCTCAAGGGGCCGGCACTCGACGCTGTCAACTCTGGCAAGGTCACCTTCCATCCCGCGCGCTGGACGCAGACCTACACCACCTGGATGGAGAACCTTAAGGACTGGTGCATCAGTCGCCAGCTGTGGTGGGGCCACCGCATCCCCGTGTTCTACTGCGAGGACTGCGGCTGGGAGGACGCCCTTACCGAGGACACCGACGTGTGCCCCAAGTGCGGCGGCCATCACGTGCATCAGGACGAGAACGTGCTGGACACCTGGTTCAGCTCGCAGCTGTGGACCTTCGCCACGCAGGGTTGGCCGCAAAAGCCCGAGCTGCTCGAGGGCCATCACCCCACGACGGCGCTGGTCACCGCGCGCGACATCATCGCGCTGTGGGTCGCCCGTATGGTCATGAGCTCGCTGTACTTCCTGGACGAGGTGCCGTTTAAGGACGTCGTCATCTACCCGACGATCCTGGCCAAGGACGGCAGCCGCATGTCCAAGTCCAAGGGCAACGGCGTTGACCCCATGGACCTCATCGGAATGTACGGCGCCGACGCCATGCGCTTCAACCTGCTGACGCTGTGCACCAACAACCAGGACGTCAAGTTCGACGCGAACATCGACAAGAAGACCAAGAAGCTCATTGACAGCCCGCGTACCGACCAGGCCAAGAGCTTTGTGACCAAGATCTGGAACGCCAGCCGCTTCCTGCTCATGAACATGGAGGGCTACACGCCCGGCGAGCCTGTCGTAGAGACGCCGGCCGACGCCTGGATGTTCAGCCGCCTGGCCAAGGCCGTGAAGATGGTCACCGAGGGCATCGAGAACTACACCTTTGGCGACATGGCCCGCGGCGTGCAGCAGTTCTTCTGGAACGAGGTCTGCGACTGGTACGTCGAGGTCACCAAGGCCCGCCTGAAGGGCGAGGGCCGTCTGCAGGCTCAGCGCAACCTGATCTTTGTGCTCGACACCTCCATTCGCCTGATGCACCCGCTTATGCCGTTTGTCACCGAGGAGATCTGGGACAACATGCCGGCAAGCGTGCTCGACCTGGACGCCGAGGGCAACGTGGACCGCGCCGAGGCGCTCATGATCGCCAAGTGGCCTGAGCCCGCCGACTACGTCAAGTACGTCGACGAGGACGCCGAGCGCGCGTTTGAGCTGTGCCGCACCGTCGTGTCTGCCGCCCGCGCCACGCGTTCGCGTTACCGCTTGAGCCCCAAGGCCGAGCTCGACGTGGTCGTGCGCGCCGGTGCCGAGGATATCGAGAAGCTCGAGAGCCTGCGCTCGACCATCGAGCCGCTGGCCAACACGGCTTCGCTGGTCATGGGCACCGACGTTGAGAAGCCGGCCGCGAGCATTGCTGTGGTCGACAGCGGCGTCGAGGTCTTTGTGGTACTCGAGGGCAAGGTTGACCTTTCGGCCGAGAAGGCACGCCTGGAGAAGGAGATCGCCGCGGCCCAGAAGGAGCTCGCCGGCTGCGAGAAGACGCTCGCCAACGAGGGCTTTGTGGCCAAGGCCGCGCCCGCGGTGGTCCAGAAGAAGAGGGACCGTGCAGCTGAGCTCAAGGAGATCCTGGCGGCGCTGACTGCTCAGGTTGCAGACTTCTCGTAGGTCTAACTTGGGGGCGCGTCCCGATGCTTTGCTCTCCGCTGCGGACAGTCCTGCGCAAGACGGACAGCACATTAAGTGCTGTTCTTTGCGTGCGGAACTTGCGGCGAGCAAAGCATCGGGCCGCTCCTTCTTCGTTTACGTTGTTGTTTGCAACTGGTAGGTTAGGGCCACTTGGTTGTGGCCTTGATTTCGCTGCAAAGCGGTGTTTGGCTGATATTTTGAATGGGAGGGGCTCGTTGTTTAGTACGGGCCTCTTTTTATGTTGAGGGGACTTTGGGTTATGGCTAAGCGTTCTGGGTCGTATTCTGTGCCGTTCTCGTTTGAGTTGCTTTCGTTTGGTGAGGCTGTTGGGCTGGCTGCTGATACGGGGCGGATTTCTGGGGATGCTGGGCCTCTGCTTGAGACGGTTGTCGATATGCTCGATGAGCTGGGACGTCCGGACGAGTATTTCGATTGCATTCAGGTCGCCGGCACCAACGGCAAGACTTCGACCACGCGTTTTTCGGCTGCCATCCTTCACGGTGAGGGGTTAAAGACCGCGCTGTATACGTCTCCGCAGTTGGTGCGCTATCCCGAGCGCATGGAGGTCGATGGGCGCGTTGTGAGTGATGAGGCCTTTGCTCGTGGCGTTTCTGCCGCCGTCGAGGCGGGGCATCGCGTGAATGCTCGTCGTGTGGCGGCGGGGGAGCACGCCTATACCATTACCCCGTTTGACCTGCTGACGGCTGCCGCACTGGTGGTGTTTGCCGAGGCTGCAGTGGACGTTGCCGTTCTCGAGGTTGGCATGGGCGGCCGTTGGGACGCCACGAGTGCGACCGACCCCGTCGCCGTTGCCATCACCGGCATCGGGCTTGACCACACGCGCATCCTGGGCGACACGCTCGAGGCCATTGCAGGGGAGAAGGCTGCGGTCATCAAGCCCGGACGTCTGGTTGTGCTGGGCGAGGGCACGCATGAGCCGAGCGTTCAGCGCGTGATGGATGCCCGCTGCCGCGAGTGCGGTGTGGTGCCGCTGGTGGTGAACCATGCCACGACCAAGGTGCCGGAGCACGTGGGCGATACGGTTGAGTTTAGCTGCACCACGCCGCGTGCGATCTATACGTCGAGCATGGTCAAGCCGGCCTATCAGCCGCAGAATGCCGCGTGCGCGATTATGCTGTGCGAGGGCTATCTGGGCCGCGAGCTCGACCACGATGCACTCGACGCTTCGCTTATGGGCTGCCCCACGCCGGGCCGCTTTGATGTTCTGGGAACCGATCCGCTCAAACTGATTGACGCCTGCCATAACCCCCAGAGCTGTGAGAACTTTGTGAGCGCGCTGGACGAGATCGATCCGTGCGTGGAGAATCGCCCCACGCTGCTGTGCGCTGCGCTGGCCGACAAGGATGTGGCGGGCATCGTCGATGTGCTGATTCCGGCCTTCCCGCGCGTGGTCGTAACCCAGACCGATTCCGATCGCGCCCTGCCGGCAGAGGAACTCGCTGCCCTTGTGGACGCCGACAAGCTCACGGGCGTGTACCCCAGCGTATCCGAGGCCCTCGCGGCCTTCGATGCCGCGGGCGTGCCCTTCGTAGCCGCCGGCACCATCACCCTAGCCGGCGAAGTAGCCGGCCTGCTCCGCTAGAGCCTTTCCGCTGGGCAGCTAGTTGGCCTGCTAACCACGAAATGGGCCTATCTACTACGTTTGACCGGTCACCCCCGAACACACCGAGAATTGCAAAATAAAAACCGCAGGTAGAAGGCTTGCCAATTTTCAAAAAAGACCCGCATGGTCGACCCATGCGGGTTAAACGTAGTAGATAGCCCGTTTTCGTGGCGCATCTCTAGACTGTCAAATTGGTCGACTTGGCCCCATGACAGTTGCGGTGAAATAGTTCCTGGATTATGCCTTTATGGGCCAACCTGGGAACTATTCCACCGCAACTTATTGAGGGGCTATTGGGTAAGGGCTAGTCGAGGCGGACCGGATCGTGGGGGTAGGCGTTGAGGATCTCGACGCCGGACTCGGTGACCAGGGCCAGGTCCTCGATGCGGACACCGGTGTGGCCGGGGAGGTAGATGCCCGGCTCGATGGAGAACGTCATGCCCGGCTCTACGACCTGTTCGTTGACAAGCGAAACGTCACCTGGCTCGTGGTCCTGCAGACCGATCGAGTGGCCCAGGCGATGCGTGAAGTACTTGCCGTAGCCAGCGTCCTCAATCACGTCGCGCGCGGCACGGTCCAGGTCACACATGCGCACGCCCGGGGAGATGAGCGCCTCGGCGGCCTCGTTGGCGCGGCGCACGATGTCGTAGATGTGTGCCGTCTCCTCGTCCGGCTCGCCCCAAAAGAATGTGCGCGTCATGTCCGAGCAGTAGTTGCGGTGGCGTCCGCCAATGTCGAACAGAACCACGTCGCCGCGCTTGAGTACGGTGTCGTCGGGCTCGTGATGCGGGTCTCCTGCGTTGGCGCCAAAGCTCACGATGGGCGGAAAGCTAAAGCCCTCGCAGTCGTGTTTGCGGTACAGGCCGAGCATCTGGTCGGCAATCTCGCGCTCCGTCATGCCCTCGTGAACGAGCTTGATGGCGTCGGCCATCACGGCGTCGTTGGCGGCCGAGGACACGCGCATGAGCTCCTGCTCTGCGGCGTCCTTGTGGGTGCGTGCGGCGGTGACGGCAAAGTCGCCCAGGAAGAAATCGCTCGCGGCATGGCGCTCCATAAGCGGCATCAAAAAGCCGGAGCGCATGACGGTGTCGATACCGAGCGGTTTGGTCGGGTCGATCTCACTCGCGATGGCGTCGGCCACGACATCGGTGTCGGTGTGGTAGGCAACGCGGGCATTGTCATACTCGGGCAGCTGATGCAGCGCGTTGACCAAGATTACGGGCTCGCTACCGCGTACGAGCAGTACGCCGCAAAAACGCTCGAACATATCGGCATAAAAGCCGGTCAGGTAATAAATCGACCACGGGTCGTTTACGAGCAGCTGCGCGCCGGGGTGCTGTGCCTCGAGCGCATCGAGCACGCGCGCCACACGCTGGTCATCGACATGTGCCATACATCGTCCTTTCGCTAGGGTGCCACCATGGTATCCCCAATGCCAGGGTAGTCAATTTGGGACGGGGCTATTTTAGCTGCGTCAAACATACGGAATGATTTTTCTGGGGCGGGCTGATAGGTAAAAGTAGTCAATACAGTCTCGTCCCGAATTAGCTGCTTTCAAAACTATGGCGGATTACGGGGCTGGACCTGTATTACTTGACCATAGGAAAAATCGCGAAATTAAAACCGCAGGTAGAAGGCTTATCAAAAATCGAAAATTGCCGGTATGGATGGGGGTCTCCGAATCAGCCCCGTAATCCAGCATAGTTTTGAAATGGCACTAAAGTAGGCACAGGCTAAATTCCGATTCAAAGAATAGTTGCGGTGGAATAGTTCCTTGATGCCGGGGTTTTGGCTGGAACCAGGAACTATTTCACCGCAATTGAGGAGGGGCGGGGTGGGTGGCGGGGTAGCTAAAAGAGCCCCGTCCCAAATTAGCTACTTAGGCTCGTTCGATGTCCATGCTGGCGATGAGGTCGGTACCTGTGTCAAGGAGGTTGGGGAGGACTACATCGCTCATGCGGATGGGGGCTTTGACCACTAGGTCGCGGATGAGGTCCATTGCCTGGGCGTGGAGTTCGAGCGGGATGGCTTCGGCCGTGCGCACGGGCAGCAGCGCCTCGTCGCCGCCGGATACGGCCACGGTGGTGGTGAGCACGCGCATGGGGCAGGTGAGCTCCTGATGTGCGAACTTATCACCGCGCGGGCAGCTGTTGCCGGTTACGGAGCGTACCTCTACCACGGTGCCGTCTGCGCTGCGCTCGACCTCCACGGTCAGGAGGCACTCGGATGGGCAGGTGGTGCAGTTGAACTGCAGTGTCTCGATCGTGTTTGTGCTCATGGCCCTACGCCTCCTCAATAGGGTCAACGGACAGGACAATCTCGCTGGCACCCAGGTCGAGTGCGTGCTGAATCACCTTTGCCGGCAGCGGGAAGCTTTCCATGACGCTCGGTTTAAACGGGCGGACCTTGCCTGCAAACAGTTCCTCGTCGCCTGCCAGAATACGTACGCGGGCGGCGTTGACCGGTCGGCGTACGCGGAAGTTGAGCTTAGTGAGCCCGACGGCCGTAATGCGACCCGGCAGTGCGTAGCTTGCGATGCCGGCGGGGGAGACCGTGAGTTGGCAACTCGTGCCCGCTTCGCAGCTTGTGCCCGCAGTGTCCACGTCGGCCCCTGAGCTGCCACCCAGCGCGTACGCCGCCGCAGCCGCACCGGCACGCTCGGACTCGGTCGTCACATTGTCTGCCAGGTCGTGCACGTGCAGCACGTTGCCGCAGGCAAATATGCCCGGCACGCCCGTCTGCAGACTCTGGTCCACCACGGCGCCGCGCGTGTGCGGGTCAAGCTCAACGCCCGCGGCAACCGAAAGCTCGTTCTCGGGAATCAGGCCCACCGAGAGCAGCAGTGTGTCGCACGAAACGATGCGCTCGGTTCCCGGTATGGGCGCAAGATGCTCGTCAACCTGGCTTACTTCGACGGCCTCCACGCGATCGTGTCCGATCACGCGCGTCACGGTTGTGGACAGGTGCAGCGGAATGCCAAAGTCGTCCAGGCAGTTCTTCACATTGCGGCGCAGGCCGTTGGCGTAGGGCATGAGCTCGTACACGCCCTCGACTGAAATCCCCTCGAGCGTGCAGCGGCGCGCCATAATCAGCCCAATGTCACCCGAGCCTAAAATGACGGCGCGCGAGCCAGGCTTGAGGTTCTCTATATTGATGTATCGCTGCGCCAGGCCGGCCGTAAACACGCCGGCGGGGCGGCTGCCGGGGATCTTGATCTCGCTGCGGGTGCGCTCGCGGCAACCCATGGCAAGGACGACCGCGCGCCCGGTGAGCTGCAACATGCCGGTGGGGCTCATGAGCGTGACGGTGTGGTCCGCGGCGTTTTCCGTGGACTCGCCCGAATCAATCTCAAGCACCATGCTGTCCAAGAACAGCGCAATGTTGGTCGCGCGCACCTGGTCGATAAAGCGCTGCGCATACTCGGGGCCGGTGAGCTCCTGCTTAAAGTGCGATAGTCCAAAGCCGGGGTGAATGCACTGGCGCAGGATGCCGCCCAAGTGTTGCTCGCGCTCCACGATAGCCACGCGCGCGCCGGCCTTATGCGCGGCAAGTGCGGCTGCCATGCCAGCAGGTCCGCCGCCGATAACAACCACGTCGAAGGCCTGCGTGGGTATTGCCACAACGGCATCGCTATCAATCGTGCTCGATTTGAATTCCGCCATCCTAGCGCACCCCCTTCAAAGGTCCCTCAACGAGCCACGAGCCAGTGTCCTCCAACAGCACCTCGCTGGGGTCGCAGCCCAGCTCGCGCGCCAGGATTGCCACCACGCGGCTCTGGCAAAAACCACTTTGGCATCGACCCATGCCGGCGCGGCAGCGACGTTTGACGCCCTCGACCGAAACCGCACCCGGGCGGCGGTGAATAGCGGCCACGATCTCGGCCTCGGGCACCGTTTCGCAGCGGCAGACGATTTGCCCCCACGCGGGGTCGGACTCAATGAGCTCCTCCTTGCGCCCAAGCGGCGCACG
>CAJMRJ010000044.1:0-12081 GCA_905215865.1 uncultured bacterium
GGCCCCGCTTTTGCACTATCCGCTATGCCCTACTCGGCATCCTCGACCTCATACGAATCCGCCTCGGCTGGCTCATCGTTTGTCTCCGTCGCAGCCCCGCGCGCCTCGTCAAACGCCGCCTTCATGGTCTTGTTGCCCCAGGTGAGCTTGCGAATGGTAAGATTGTCGGCCTTGTTGTGGGCCAGACGCAGATTCTCGGTACTGCGACGCAGATCATCCTTGGTCTTCTCGAGCTGCTTAATGGCAGCATCAATCTCCTTGATCGCCGACTCGAACTGCTTGCTCGCCAAGTTGTAGTTGCGCGAGAAGCCGTCTTTGAACTTCTCCATCTTGGCTTCGAAGTTCGTGACGTCGATATTCTGCTGTTTGTACTCCGCCAGCTCCTGCTTATAGCGCAGCGAACCCATGGCGGCGTTGCGCAGCAGCGTGATCATGGGAATAAAGAACTGCGGACGGATCACGTACATCTTCTCGTAGCGATAGCTCACATCGACGATGCCCGCGTTGTAAAGCTCGCTCTCGGGCTCGAGCAGGGTGCAGAGCACCGCATACTCACAGCCTTTCTGGCGACGATCATGATCGAGTTTCTTAAAGAAGTCCTCGTTCTTGTGCTTGGTCGCAGTCTCGTCGTTCTCGTTTTTCATCTCGAACATAATCGAAATGACCTCGTTGCCGCTCGCGTCGCACTCGCGGAAGATAAAGTCCCCCTTGGTGCCCTCGGACGCATCGTTATCTTTCTCAAAGTACGCGTTAGGAAACGCCGTCATGCGCAGGCGGTTAAACTCGGTCTCGCAGTGCTGCTCGAGCGACTCGCCCACCATCTTGGTGGACAGGCGGATCTTCATTTCCTTAAGGCGCTCAATCTCTTCGTCCTTGTAGCGGATCAACTCGTCGCTCACGCGCTTGGCCTGCGCGAGCTCAAGCTCGTGGGCTGCCTTGGCCTGTTCCTCACGCGAATCGCGCACCGCCAGCTCACTCGTCAGCTTGGCACGCGCCTCATCACGCTCACGCTCCGCCGCGGCGACCGCCTCCGATAGGTTCATTTTGGCCGTCAGCTCCTGTTCGCGCAGCTGGGCACGCAGGCCCTCGGCCTCTTGCTCGGACTGAGCCTTTGCGGCGGAAAACTTCTCTTGTACCTTCGCGCGATAGTCAGCAAGCGCGCGCTCGGCCTCGCTGCGAGCGGCATCAAGCTCACGCTGTGACTCGGCCGCCGCGGCGGCAAGCGCCATCTCCTGGGCCTTGTCCGCCGCGGAGAGCTTTGCCTGTAGCTCAGCAATCTGAGCGTCGCGGGCGGACAGATCGTTTTGAGCAGCATTGCGCGCCGCCGCCTCGGCAAGTTTGGCTTCGTCATCCTTGCGTCCCAGCTGCGCGCGCAGGTTATCAATCTCACGCTGGAGCTCTGCGTTTTCTGCGCATCCGCACGGGCCTCAACCGCCGCGCGCTGGCTTGCACTCTCGCGCTCCGTGGCAGCGCCCTCAAGCTTGGCGCGCAGCTCGGCAAGCTCGGCATCGCGCTTGGCAACCTCTTGTGCCAGCTCCTGAGCTGCGGCGTTCTTCTGCTCGACAAGCTGAGCGTTGCGCTGAGACTCTGCCTTTTGCAAGGCAGCCGTCGAACGCGAGCGCTCAAGTTCCAGCGCCTGCTCGCCCTCGCGCTGGACCGCCTTCACACGCTCATCCAGGTCGCGCGAGAACTCGGCATCGCGCACCTGTTTGACGATATCCGCATAGCCGGACGCATCGACCTTAAAGACTTCGCCGCAATGCGGGCACTTGATCTCGTTCATAGCAGCTCCTCGATGGACGCAAATTTCAACCGCCTACACTCTACCGCGCCACGCGGACAAAAAAAGGCGCCGCCGCCAGAATGGCAACGGTGCCAGAACCACCACAAAGGGGACAGGCACCTTTGTGGTGGTTTGTGTGGTGGTTCGAGCATTACAGTCCAAAGAAGCCGAGGATTTGGTCTCGGCTTACGGGCTTGTACTCGTTGGCATCGAGACCGACATCGTAGCGAAAGATAGGGCGCTCGCGATCGCGGTTGCGCGCGTTGGTGCGGTCTCCCCTGCTGTGGATATGCCCGTGCAGCATGATGGCGCCACGCGCCTTGCCGTTCCAGCTGAGCATGGGGTAGTGGCTCATAACCAGACGATGGCCCTTGGCATAGCCAGGGGCAATCTCCAGGTAATCGCGCACGTCTTCCCAAATCTGCGGCGCGTCCGGATCTTCCCAGTCGCCGTCATGGTTACCGCGGATGAGCGTCACATTCTTGCATTCGATACGCTCGCGCAGGTGCACGGCATCCGCTAGGGGCAAACGATAGGTAAAGTCTCCCAGGATGTAGAGACGGTCATCCGCAGTCACGCACTCATTGATGACATCGATGACCTTGCGGTTCATCTCCTCGACCGAGCCAAACGGCCGGTCCATGTCGTGCAAGATATTCGTATCGCCCAGGTGCAGGTCGGCGGTAAACCACATCATCGTCTATGCCCTCATTTCGCAACGCGTTCAACTCGTGCTAAGTATACAGACGCAGCGATGCGGCGGTCATCCAAAGAGCCCACCGAACAGACCTCGGCGGCGCTTGTCTTTCTTTTTCGAAGCGTCACTCTGAGCTTTCTTGTCCTGCCGTTTCTTACGATCCTGCTCCAACTCATCGTCGTCGAGTAGCAGATCCCACTCAAACGGATCGTCTGTCAGATCGAACTGGTCGTCGTCATCAAACATGGCCGCCTCCATTGCCGACTAGCGGGCATCCACCACGTAGAGGCCAACGCGCACCTGATGCCACGGGCTGCGCTCGGGAGCGACCTGCTGCACGCGGGCCTCAAATACGTCCTCGTGGCCGTAATACATCATCAAGGACAGCGGGCCGACCTCGTTTCCCGGGACATAGCCAAGCTTGGTGTTGCCGTAGTAGATCGCAACCGCCTCAGGGTCATGGGGATTATCGCGCTCGGCGCACAGCGTCAGCCTATCGCCCGCCTTAAGATCGCCCAGGACCAAGGCACCGTCGGCATACTGAAATCCCGCGATATGAAACGACAGAAGAACACGCGAAGGCTCGTACATGGCAACTCCTCTAACGGCCGGAATACCCGGCGTTTAACCTTACAGAGAAGTCTACGAACTCGTGCGGACGCAAATTCATCCTGCCTGCGTCTTTCAAGCGCTCTGTCTCGCAACGCTTGCGAGACAGAGCGCTTGCAGATAAGATAGGAGTACGGATGGCACCCGTTGCAGCGGGTCTTGCCAACTCCGATACACGTTTTCATCGTGAGAAGTGGCCGTCTTCGCTTACGCGGGGGCGGCCATTTTGTTTGCCCTATGCCATCTGATTCTAATGTACAAACATGCGCACGAACTTGTGCTTCCAGCTTGCGTAGGGCGCATACCGAAACGGCACGTCCAGCCGCGTTGCCTTGTTCACGATGCTCTTCTTGTGGCTAAACGTATCGAAGCTCTCGCGGCCATGGTACTGCCCCATGCCGCTCGCGCCCATGCCGCCAAAGCCCATATGGCTCGTAGCCAGATGCATGATCGTGTCGTTGACGCAGCCGCCGCCAAAGGGCACGTAGCGCACAAAGCGCTGCTGAACCGCGCGATCCTGACTAAAGATATACAGGGCCAGCGGCGTCGGACGATCCGTAATAAACGCTTCGGCCTCGTCTAGGCTCTCAAACGTCAGCACCGGCAAGATGGGGCCGAAAATCTCCTCCTGCATCACGGCGTCCTCAGGCGCCACGCCGTCTAGGATAGTCGGCTCAATTTTGAGCGACGACTCGCGCGCCGTTCCTCCCAGCACAACCTTATCGGGATCGATCAGCCCACGCACGCGCGCAAAATGCTTAGCGTTGACGATATGCCCGTAATCCTCGTTGTCAAGCGGGTGCTCGCCAAACATGCGACGGACTTCCTCCTTGATGAGGCCCAACAGCTCATCGTGCACGCGCACGTCGACCAGCAGGTAGTCGGGCGCCACGCAGGTCTGGCCCACGTTGAGCCATTTACCAAATGCGATACGGCGCGCCGCGACCTTCAGGTTTGCCGTCGCATCCACGACACAGGGGCTCTTTCCGCCCAGCTCAAGCGTCACGGGCGTAAGGTTTTTACTCGCGCGCTCCATGACGAGCTTGCCAACCGGAACACTACCGGTAAAGAAGATCTTGCCCCAGCATTCATCGAGCAGTGCCTCATTCTCGGCGCGCCCGCCCTCGACAACCGTCACCAGGCACGGATCAAATGCCTCTTCACAGATTTGCTTGAGCACCGCGCTCGAAGCCGGCGCATAGGCACTCGGCTTGATGACCACGGTGTTGCCTGCAGCGAGCGCGCCGGCGAGCGGCTCGAGCGTCAGCAAAAACGGGTAGTTCCAAGGCGCCATGATGAGCGTGACGCCATAGGGCACGGCTTGCGTCTTGCACACACTAATAGCATTAGCGAGGTCACACGGACGCAGGCGCGGACGACTCCATCGAGCCACATGCGCAATCTGATGACGAATCTCGGAAAGCGACGTACCGATCTCGCACATATATGCCTCGTCATGCGACTTACCCAAATCGGTCTTGAGCGCATGGGCGATATCGGTCTCGTGTGCCCGCACCGCCTCGCGCAGGCGCACGAGGGCGCGACGTCGAGCATCGACATCAAACGTGGCGTGCGTCTTAAAATAGGCGCGCTGCTCGCCGACAATGCGCGCGATTTCCTCGGTATTCATGGACCCTCCTAGTTCTCGCCCTCAAACATACCACCTGCAACAACTTCGTACATATGCTCGAGCTCCAGGCGGTCCATCAAAAGCGGAACGGGATACAGGGGATTGGCCTCGGCGTCGGCATGGGCCGCCATTTGCGGAATATCGGAGCGGCGAATACCCGAGACATATTTGGGGATTCCCAGGGCCTCGTTCATGCGGTCGACCCAATCGATAAAGGCCTCGGCCGCAAGACTGTCCTGCGCGGTAGCCGGCGCAATGCCCGACATGCGAGCAAGATCGGCAAGCTTGGGGGCGGCGGCGTCACCATAAGCGCGAAGCATGTGCGGCAGGATGATCGCGTTGGCTAAACCGTGCGGAATTCCGTATCGGCCGCCCAGACTGTGCGCGATGGCATGCACATATCCGACATAGGAGCGGGTAAACGCAACGCCTGCCTTATACGCCGCCGAAAGCATATTGCGGCGCGCACGCATGTCGTCGCCATGCTCATAGGCCTCGAGCAAATTGTCGCGGATGAGCTGGACCGCCTGACGCGCCATCTTGCGCGTGTAGGGCGTGGTGCTACGGCCGATAAAGGCCTCGACAGCATGCGTCAGGGCATCCATACCCGTCTGCCCCGTGGTGGACGCCGGCAACCCGCGCGTAAACTCGGGGTCGTGCACCGCAAAACGCGGGATGAGCACAAAGTCGTTAATGGGGTATTTATAGTGCGTCTCGTTATCGGTGATAACCGCCGCGAGCGTGACTTCGCTTCCCGTACCGGCGGTAGTGGGAACCGCAATAAGTAGCGGCAGGAGACGGTGGACGCGCAACAGGCCACGCATCTTGTTGATGGGCTTGTTCGGCTGTGCAATGCGCGCCCCCACACCCTTGGCGCAGTCCATGGCCGAACCGCCACCAAAGCCGATAATGGCCCGGCAGTCGTTCTCGCGATACAGCGCCGCCGCTTCCTCCACGTTTGAGACCGTGGGGTTCGCACGCGTTTCGGCATAGACCGTAGCGCCAATCCCCTGAGCCGTAAGCGCACGCTCGAGTGATGCCGTGAGCCCCAAACGTGCAATACCAGGGTCTGTCACGATAAGGACCTTCTGGATCGAGCGCTTTTGAAGCACCGCGGGCACATCCTCGGTATGCTCCAAAATGCGCGGCTCGGTATAGGGCAGGATCGGCAATGCAATGCGAAAAACCGTCTGATATGTTCGGCACCAGGCACGACGGGCTAGATGCATAAAGGAAACTCCTTTATTTGTTGATGGGTCAACATTTGCTCGACCGATTGTACTCAGCGGCGGTCAAAGACGGCCTCCCAATCGTTAATCAATCAACATCTTCATATCTCAAAATTGTTTTATTAAAAATCATTCCTAATAGGCTTCACATTTGGTTGCATTTATGGATAATAGAACTCGTCAAGACGCACGTCCGGAGAGGGCCCTTACGGGACCGGACGAGCGCGCAATCGCCATCGATCGAAAGGATCGAATCATGAAGTTTGTTTGCCCCGTTTGCGGTTATGTGGAAGAGTTCGACGGCGACCAGCTGCCTGAGGATTTTAAGTGCCCCCAGTGCGGCGTTCCCGGTTCTCGTTTCCTGAAGCAGGAGGAGGGCCAGCTCGAGTGGGCTGCCGAGCACGTCGTGGGCGTCGCCAAGATGGAGGGCGTCTCCGAGGACATCGTTGCCGACCTGCGCGCCAACTTTGAGGGCGAGTGCTCCGAGGTCGGTATGTACCTGGCCATGGCTCGCGTCGCTCATCGCGAGGGCTACCCCGAGATCGGCCTGTACTGGGAGAAGGCTGCCCACGAGGAGGCCGAGCACGCCGCCAAGTTTGCTGAGCTGCTGGGCGAGGTCGTGACCGACTCCACCAAGAAGAACCTGGAGATGCGGGTCGAGGCCGAGAACGGCGCCACCGCCGGCAAGACTGATCTTGCCAAGCGCGCCAAGGCCGCTGGCCTCGATGCCATCCACGACACCGTCCACGAGATGGCTCGCGATGAGGCTCGTCACGGCAAGGCTTTCGCCGGCCTGCTCAAGCGCTACTTTGGCTAAGCCAACCGCCTGAGACACAACCTCTAGCTCGATAAGGCCCGGACCGTATTGGTTCGGGCCTTTTTCGTGGGCTTATTGCAGCTGTTCTTGAAGAACGATGAGCGACTGAGGGCTCAGGTCGTCGTATTGTATGAGGACGCGAGATGGAGCGTTCTTAGTCGATGCCCGATCACCCGTCCACAGGCAATCGGCGATGTTGACATAGGAAATACGAGCGTCAGCAAGAGCCTTCGCGAAACTCTCCCCCACCTTGTTCTCGGCCAGGGCAACGGTACAGTAAAGGCCCGCATCTGCATGCTCAATCGAGACCTCCCCTGCCGGAAACGCTTTCCGCACAAGCGCCATCAGGCCATCGCGTGCCTCGCGAGCGCGCACACGCACGCGGTTCACATGCCGCTCGTAATCACCCGATTCCAGCAAACGCGCCAAAGCGACCTGGTCAACAGAGCTCACCGACGAAGCGTAAAAACCAAGGTCGCGCCCAAACCGTTCCATCAGCTCATCGGGCAACACCATGTACGCCAAACGCAACGCCGATGAAAGGCTCTTCGAAAACGTGTTGGTGTAGATAACCGACTGGGCGGCATCGATCGACGCGAGCGCAGGAATCGGCTTGCCGGCAAGGCGAAACTCGCAATCGAAGTCGTCTTCGATGAGATATCGGCCCGGCTGCTCGGCGGCCCAGCTCAGCAGCGCATAGCGACGTGCAATGCTCGTCACAAGGCCGGTCGGATACTGATGGGACGGCATCAGGTGAAGGACATCGGTCCCGCTTTTCTGCAGAGCGTTCAAGTCCACACCCTCATCATCCAACGGGATATGCCGAACTTTGCAGCCCATGGCCTGGTAGATGCGTGTCAGGCGTAAATAGCCCGGGTCCTCAACGGCATACACCTTGTCCGCGCCAAGCAACTGAACCAACATGGCATCGAGCAGCTGGGCGCCCGCGCCGATAACAATGTTGTTGGGGTCGATATTCATACCCCTTGTCCCGCGCAGATGATGAGCAATCGCGCGTCGTAGCCGAGCGGTGCCCTGTGCCGGTGCGGGTGAGAAGATTTCGCGCTCGTCTTCGGATGCCAGCGTCGTCCGCAGTGCGCTTTGCCAAAGCCGCGCCGCCTCCAAAGTGGAAGGAGAAAGTGCGTCGAATTGCTCGACCCGTCCATCAACATCATGTGCGTTAAGACCCGCAGGAGCGGAATCTCGATCAAGCTCTGTCTCAGCCAAGGGCAAAACGGGTGCATCCGGAAGCTCACAAGCGTAGTAGCCACGACGCGGCATTGAGCAAATATAGCCCTCGGCAAGTAGCTGGCTATATGCATTCTCGATGGTAATGACACTGATTCCCAGATGACTGGCAAAGGTACGCTTAGACGGAAGATGCTCCCCCGCCGCAATGCGTCCAGCAACGATATCATCTCGAATTTGCTGGTAAACATACTCATAGAGCGATGCTCCGCCGCGTTTTTCCAAATTGTAGTCAAGCATGAGCCTATCACCTGACCTTATTAAGTCATTCAATCTGGTATTAGTCTGACCTTGTCATTATCTCGAAAACTGAGTATTTCGCCATACCCAGCTCCCAGATAGGATGTTCCGTCAAGCAATGCACATGCCAACCAAGGGAGCAACCATGGCAGAACAGACCAGCAAGGCCGATCGCGTCAAACTCAATCGCGAGCTCGCGCAGATGCTCAAGGGCGGCGTCATCATGGACGTCACCACGCCCGAGCAGGCACGTATCGCCGAGGAGGCGGGCGCCTGCGCCGTCATGGCACTCGAGCGCATCCCGGCCGACATCCGTGCCGCAGGCGGCGTCTCGCGCATGAGCGACCCCAAGATGATCAAGGGCATCCAAGAGGCCGTCTCCATCCCCGTCATGGCCAAGTGCCGCATCGGTCACATCGTCGAGGCGCAGGTCCTTCAGGCCATCGATATCGACTACATCGATGAGTCCGAGGTTCTCTCCCCCGCCGACGATGTCTACCACATCGACAAAACCCAGTTTGACGTCCCGTTTGTCTGCGGTGCCCGCGACCTGGGCGAGGCGCTGCGCCGTGTTGCCGAGGGCGCCACGATGATTCGTACCAAGGGCGAGCCGGGCACGGGCGACGTCGTCCAGGCTGTGCGCCACATGCGCAAGATCCAAAAGCAGATCCGCGACGTTATTGCCCTGCGTGACGACGAGCTCTTTGAGGCTGCCAAGCAGCTGCAGGTTCCGGTCGAGCTGGTGCGCGATGTCCACGCCACGGGTAAGCTTCCCGTCGTGAACTTTGCCGCCGGCGGCGTAGCGACCCCCGCCGACGCCGCGCTGATGATGCAGCTGGGCGCCGAAGGCGTCTTTGTGGGCTCGGGCATCTTTAAGAGCGGCGACCCCGCCAAGCGCGCAGCCGCCATCGTCAAGGCCGTGGCAAACTTCACCGATGCCAAGCTCATTGCCGAGCTTTCGGAGGACCTGGGCGAGGCCATGGTGGGCATCAACGCCGACGAGATCGAGATCATCATGGAGGAGCGCGGGCGCTAGTCCGGCAGAAAGGATCGCACATGAGCGATTATGCAGACCAGACGGTCGCCGTGCTGGCGGTCCAAGGCGCTTTTGCCGAGCACGAGGCAAGACTATCCGAGCTGGGCGCACACTGTATTGAGCTGAGGCAGGCGGCCGATTTACAGCAGGACTTTGACCGTCTGGTCCTCCCCGGCGGCGAGTCTACCGTTCAGGGCAAGCTGCTTGCCGAACTCGATATGCTCAAGGGGCTTCGCACCCGCATTGTTGAAGGCATGCCTGTATTGGGAACTTGTGCCGGCCTGATTCTTCTGTCTCACGACCTTGCCGCCCACGACGATAAGGGAACGCCGCGCCTGGCAACCATGGATGTGCTCGTTGAGCGTAATGCCTATGGCAGACAGCTCGGCAGTTTTCACACCAAGGGGCAGGTAGACGGTATCGACAGTGAAGTGCCGTTAACGTTTATCCGTGCACCCCGCATCGTCCAGGTGCACGGCAATGCTGAGGCCTTAGCGAAAGTCGACGGGCGCATCGTCGCCGCCCGCCAGGGCAACCAGCTCGGCGTCACCTTCCACCCCGAGCTCGACGACGACACCCGCCTCCACGAGCTCTTCCTCCAAATGTAGGCAGAGCAGAAACGAGCGTTAATTTTCGTGCACATAACAAATGAGAGTGGATAATCTCCCACTTTGAACTTGAATGCAGACTCAAACCGGGAGATTATCCACTCTCATGCTATGTAGTCGTTTAAGAACGTCCCCCATGACTACTTCGACAACGCCGATGTTTTAGTACCGACAGCGAAAACCCACCAGAGCGAGGGAGGCCCTTTTGGGGCGAGATGACGCCATAGGTTGAGCATAAGTCAGCGAGCGGGTCGCATTTGAGGCAAGGTGACGTGAAACGAAAGGGCGCTGACCTTCTGGTCGCGCCCTTGAAGTTGAACGTCAGATTGTCCAAATGCGGCCCGCGCAGCGTCGGCCCGTTACGGCGTTTGGTAAAACGCCGTAACTCTTAGGGCCGCTGGCCCATGCCGCCCTCGAGGGTGACGGTCTCGCCGTTCATATACTTAAAGTCGGGGCCGCAAAGCTGAACGACAACGCGGCCGATCTCCTTCTCGACATCGCCGTAATGGCCCGCCGGCGGCATGTGAACGTTGGCCTTGAACGCCTCGGGATAGGCGTCCTGGAAGTTCTCGAGTGCAGCGGTCCAGGCAAGCGGGCACACGATGTTGACGTTGATGCCGTCCTTGCCCCACTCGTTGGCGGCGACGCGGGTCAGACCGCGGATGCCCTCCTTGGCGGCAGCATAGCTGCACTGGCCATAGTTGCCAAACAGGCCGGCGCCCGAGGCAAAGTTGACCACGGAGCCCTTGGTCTCCTTCAGGTGCGGATAGGCCTTCTGCATATACAGATAGGTGGCATACAGGCCAGAGTAGATGGCCAGGTTAAACTGGTCCATAGTGTGGTCGGCGATAGTCACACCCGAGGCGCTGGCCTGGGCGTTGTTGACGACGGCGTCGATGCGGCCGAACTCCTCAATCGCCTTGTCGATAACGTTCTGCACGACGGCCTCGTTGTCCTGGCCGGCGGAGACATCGGCCTGAACAGGCAGAACCTTGACGCCGTACTCAGCCTCAAGAGACTCCTTGGCAGCCTCGAGCTTAGCAACGTTACGACCGGTGATAACGAGGTTCGTGCCCTCCTTGGCAAAAGCGATATCGATGCCGTAGCCGATGGAGCCAGCGGAGCCGTCCTTAAGCGTGGCCTTGCCGCCGCCGGTGACGATCACGGTCTTACCAGTGAAAAGTCCCATACGAAGTCCTTTCAAATCGCGGCGGGCGCACCCGCCGACTGCGCGCATCCAAATAAACGCGCCAAAAGCTGAGATGCAACTTTAACGTGTTCAAGTGAAAAGAAAAGGCCTCGGCAGGCGAACGGCATAACGTCTTTCGGCGAAGGGATTGTCAAGTACAAACTGGATAAAGCGGCCGAGTTTTTGCTATCGACGCGAGCCATCGAACACGTTTTGAAACTTTGCTGCGGCGCGCGGGATGTCGGCGCGAGACTTTATCATAGGGTGACAAACAACGATGAGGAGCACATGCCTATGACAGACGAGCTGGACCCCCAGACTCAACAGCATATTGATGATTCCGCAGACACCATTGACGACTGCGATACTTCTACCAGCAGCGATGGCGGCATTGATGCCGCTGTCGAGGAGGCTCCTGCCGCCGCAGACGAGGCCGGAGACGCAAATGTTGCCGCAGATCAAGGCAAAGAAGATCAGCTAGAGCAGCCGGACCCAAGCGATACTGAACCCAAGGCCGAGAACGCTCCGCAAGCAGCGGGCCCCATCGAGGTGTCATCGGAAGAAGAACTCGACGCCGTCATGGACTCCATGATGGATGCCGTCAAAGCGATGAAGAACGCTGTCGCCGATGCCGATGTCGACGCCGAGGAAGAGGAAGCCGCCGAAGCTGCCTCGACGTTTGTGCCCGGCGAGACCCCGGTTGCCGACCAGGGCAGCACCATGCCCTCGTTCCTGCAACTCGAGCACCCCACGATCGGCGCCGACGCGGTCGACCCGCATGCAGCGGGCTTTTCCGTGATTGAAGGCGGTACCGGCAATATCGCCGCGCCGCAGACTGCCGATACGAATGCCGCCGAGGCCGCGCACCCGACCACCTCGCATGCTTCCGCCACGAGTCGCGACCTGGGGAGCGCCGTCTCAAACACCGCTAACGCCGTGGGCACTTTTATCGCCCAGGGCGCGTCGGCCATGCGCGAGATGAACGCCGCGAAAAA
>CAJMRJ010000045.1:0-12066 GCA_905215865.1 uncultured bacterium
CCCAAACAGCCCCGGCGATCCTGCGGGAGTTAAATCCCTTTAGAACTTGTCGTGGAAGGTACGCGCAATGACCTCGTCCTGCTGCTCCTTGGTGAGCGTGTGGAAGTTCACGGCATAGCCGGAAACGCGGATGGTCAGCTGCGGGTACTTCTCGGGGTGAGCCTGAGCGTCGAGCAGCGTCTCACGGTTGAAGACGTTGACGTTCAGGTGGTGGCCACCCTTCTCGGCGTAAGCGTCGAGCATGTGGACCAGGTTATCGGCCTGAGTCTCGGAAACTTCAGAAACCTTCATAATGTGTCTCCTTCGATTGATAGGCGCCGGCCGAAACCGGCGCGCTAATCAGTAATCGTTATTGTTAGTATAGCACTAACAATAGTTACTCGCCCAGCTGATCAAGGTCGATATCGCCAAAGAACACCTGGTCCTCCTTGCCGAGCGCACTCGGGATGATGGAGAAGGTGTTAGAGATGCCGTCCTGAGCATCGCGGAACGGAAGCTTGGAAACCGAAGACAGCGAAGCGATGGCGCCGTGGCTATCGCGCTTGTGCATGGGGTTAGCACCCGGGGCGAACGGCTGGCCAGCTTTGCGGCCGTCGGGCGTGGAGCCGGTCTTCTTACCGTACACGACGTTGGAGGTAATGGTCAGAACCGAGGTCGTGGGCACGGAGTTGCGGTAGGTGTCGTTCATGCGGATGTACTCCATGAACTGGTGCACAACGTCGTGAGCAATCTGGTCGACGCGGTCGTCGTCGTTACCGTACTTGGGGAACTCGCCCTCGGTCTCGAAATCGACGATGATGCCGTTCTCATCACGGACGGGGTGGACCTTGGCGTACTTGATGGCGGACAGGGAGTCAGCCACAACGGAAAGGCCAGCGATGCCCGTAGCGAACCAGCGGTGCACGTGCTTGTCGTGCAGAGCCATCTGGATGCGCTCGTAGCAATACTTGTCGTGCATGTAGTGAATGATGTTCAGCGAGTTGACGTACACGCCAGCGAGCCACTTCATCATGTCGTTGTACTTGGCCACAACGTCGTCGTAATCGAGCGTATCGCCCTCGACGGCGCGATACTTGGGGCCGACCTGCTTCTTGGAGACCTCGTCAACACCGCCGTTGAGTGCGTACAGCAGGCACTTGGCCAGGTTGGCGCGGGCGCCGAAGAACTGCATCTCCTTGCCGATGCGCATGGAGGACACGCAGCAGGCGATGCCGTAATCGTCGCCGTGATAGACGCGCATGAGGTCGTCGTTCTCGTACTGGATCGAGGAGCTGGCAACGGAAGTCTTGGCGCAGAACTTCTTGAAGTTCTCGGGCAGACGGGTCGACCACAGAACGGTCATGTTGGGCTCGGGGCTGGTACCCATGTTCTCGAGCGTGTGCAGATAGCGGTAGCTCATCTTGGTAACGAGCGTACGGCCGTCAACACCCATGCCGCCGATGGACTCGGTGACCCACTGCGGATCGCCGGTGAACAGGGCCTGGTACTCGGGGGTACGGGCAAACTTGACCATGCGGAGCTTCATGATGAAGTGATCCACGAACTCCTGGATCTGCTCCTCGGTGAAGGTACCGTTGGCAAGGTCGCGCTCAGCATAGATGTCGATGAACGTAGAGGTACGGCCGATGGACATAGCGGCGCCGTTCTGCTCCTTGACGGCAGCAAGGTAGGCGAAGTACATCCACTGGATGGCCTCCTGCGTGTTGGTAGCAGGGTTGGAAATATCGAAACCATAGGTCTCGGCCATCATCTTGAGCTCGCCGAGGGCGCGGATCTGCTCCTGCAGCTCCTCGCGATCGCGGATGTTGTCGGCGGTCATGACCGTCGGAGTGGAAGCCTTCTGGGCCTCCTTGTCCTTGATCAGGTAGTCGACGCCGTACAGGGCAACACGACGGTAGTCGCCGATGATGCGGCCGCGGCCATAGCCATCGGGCAGACCGGTGATGATGTGAGCCGAGCGGCAAGCACGCATCTCGGGGGTGTAAACATCGAAGACGCCAGCGTTGTGGGTCTTGCGCTCGAAGGTGTAGCGCTCGACAACGTTCTCGTCGACCTTGTAGCCGTGCTGGCTGGCAGCCTGGCAAGCGATGCGGATACCACCGTTGACGTGCAGTGCGCGCTTGAGCGGCTTGTCGGTCTGGAGGCCAACAATGGTCTCCTTGTCGCGATGGGCATTATCGATGTAGCCAGCGGGGTGGCTCACGATACCCGTGACGGTCTTGGTGTCCATATCGAGGACACCGCCCTGCTCGCGCTCCTTAAGCAGCAGGTCGAGAACCTCGCCCCACAGCTCCTTGGTACGCTCGGTCGGACCTACGAGGAACGACTCATCGCCCTCGTAGGGGGTGTAGTTCTTCTGGATGAAGTCTCGGACGTCAACCTCTCCCGTCCAGATGCCTTCCTTGAAGCCTTCCCATGCCTCCTGCATTGTGTAACCACGCTCCTAGTTACGTGTAATGCGGCGCTCTCTCACACCGCTGCTTATTGAATTCTTGAATTTTCGGCTTGCACTACCGGCTTCTTCCGTTCTTCACCACACGTTGGTGCAGGAAAAACGTTTGTCCACCTTGGAACTACAACCCAAAACCCAAGATTTCACCCGTCTGAGAAGGATAGCATAGCCACCCTCTCCATCTGGGCTGTTATATGTTTCTTTTTTTATATCATAATGGCGTTTTTTACAAATCCGCAGGAAATGCGAGCGCGAACAACTACCGTTCACCGATTTGTTTAGTTTTTTCCTTGCCTTTGTACGACGTTCACTCTAGCTGTTATGCCAGCTTTAGCAGGGTAAAGTGTCCCAGAGACCCTACAGAAACTGCAGGGCGGCCACGGGATCCCCCGTGGCCGCCCTGTTGGCGTAGCTAGTTTTTAGCTTTGATTGCCGCTTGGCATTAGGCGGCTGCGGCGGCCTTGTCGGTCGTTGTCTTGCTATCGCCGTTGCCCTGGCCCTCAAAATGCTTGTAGCACCAGCTGGTGACCAGCGGGGTCAAAATAGCCGTCACGATTGCGCAGGCAGCAACCTGTGCCGTAGCCGTCGCGAGCACCGCACCGCCGTACAAGGCCTCGTTGACGCTTGCCATGGCAGCAGGCGTGGCCACATTGGCTCCGGCGCAGCTCGAAATGGCCGCACCTGCGACACCCGTACCGCCCGTGAGCTTATCGACCGCGATAACGGGAATTGCAAAGACCACCGAGCAGATCACGCCGAGCAGAATACCGGGGAGACCGCCATTAATGAGCTGGCCAAAGGTCATGGTCGAGCCCATGGCAAAGAAGACGAGCACGATGACGGCGGAAAGTGCCGGTGCCATCATCTTCTTAAAGCTGGGGAACAGGTTACCCAGAATAATGCCGACGACGATCGGCAGGATGGCGCCCACGAGCGACCAGCCGATCGGAGCCTGACCGGCAGCGCCGAGCACGATCATCGTGACCGGAGGGCCGACAACCAGCGTGGTGATGGCGACGGCGCCACGCTCGGCCTCATTGCCCATGGTGCCCATCAGACCAGCGTACATAGCGTTGTTGGCGCCGGTGCAAGCCGCCAGCATCACCATGGCAGAGATGCCAAACAGGTTGTCGTTGAACACATAAAGGATGAGCAGTGACACGGCAACGACCACGATCTGCTTGACGGCGATGATGATGGCGCCGCGTGCAGCGGCGGCAGGAGCACTCTTAAACGAAATCGTCGTACCGACGATGAGCAAAAAAGCGCCCACGAGCGGGCCTGCGCCCTGCTGGGTCATACCAAGCGTAAAGCTGCCGAGCGTTTTGAACAGGTCGGGGAATAGCGTGTTGAGCAGGCAGCCCAGCAAAAGCGGCACCAAAATATTGGCACCCGGGATGGAGGACATCTTAAAGAACGGCTCCTTTGCCGCCGGCGCCTCCACCGCAGTCGATTCACTCATATATATCTCCTTTGGATGCATGCGAATCGTAGCCGCACGCGCCTATGTCAGAAAGAAGGCGACGGTCCCGAGTCGCAGGAGCCGTCGCCGAATAATCATCGCGGGGTATTACCCGTCCAGGACGATGCCGCCGTCGCAGTCACCGATCTCGCCGTTCACGAAGCTGGCGAGGTCGGAAGCGAAGAACAGCACCATCTGCGCAGGCTCGCTGGCCTGGGCAGCGCGGCCCAGAGGAATACCGTTGATGATGCGCTGAGAGTTCTCGTCAGAGAGAATCGAGGTCATATCGGTCAACGTGAGCGACGGGCACACGGCGTTGCAGCGGACGCCGAACTTGCCGCCTTCCTTGGCGACTGCCTTGGTCAGACCGTTAACACCGGCCTTGGAGC
Source organism: uncultured bacterium (assembly GCA_905215865.1). Lineage (GTDB taxonomy): Bacteria > Actinomycetota > Coriobacteriia > Coriobacteriales > Coriobacteriaceae > Collinsella. The sequence continues at coordinate 4,304 of CAJMRJ010000045.1, forward strand.
TGGCGTAGGCGGCTGTGCCGAGCAGGCCGCCACCAATTTTGCCCGCAACGGAACTCACGTTGACGATAGTGCCGGCATGGGCCGCCTTAAAGTGCGGGTACACGGCGTTCATCATAGTGAAGGTACCGTTGAGGTTGATGTCGATGGTGCGACGCCACTCGGTGTCATCGATCTCGTCGAACTTCTTGGTGCTGATGACGCCAGCGCAGTTGATCAGGATGTTGGTTTGCGGCAGGTCCGTAAAAATCTGCTCGACGGTCTCGCGCGCCTTGGGCGCATCGGCAACATCGAGCTGATAGAACTTGTTGCCCTCGCCAAGCTCGGCCACAGCGGCCTCGCCCTTAGCAGCGTTCCTTGCGATGAGCGCGACGTGTCCGCCGCCCGCAACGATACCCTTGGCGATCTCGAGGCCAATGCCCTGAGTGCCACCGGTAACGATCGCGGTTTTACCCGTGAAGTCAAATGCCATGACTCCATCCCCCTTTATGTAAGGTGTCTCCTTGCGGGAAGTTGGAGCATCGCACGTGGCGATTATATGAGTCCCAGTCGTCATGGTGGTGACAACTCCTCGCCTAACCGCGGGCATGATAGTTCTTTGAAACGCTTTAGCAATTGAATGATTTTAAGTCTTAATGAGCTCTTAATATTGCCCACTGTATGAGGCCCGCGTATGGGGGTATCATCTTTCACCGAAAATAGTTTCTAGTGTTAGGGGTTTTCGGTGGAAGATACCGATTTCCGTGAACTTGGGCGCCAGCTCCTTACCGAGTTCGGCAGCATGCATCAGCGCATTTCGCGCTTTGCGGACAAAGCCCTCGGCGGCGAGATGGCCGTCATGCGCGCCCTCATACTCGCCGGCGGTTCGCTCACGCCGAGCGAACTCGCTGATCGCGCCTGGGTCTCGAGTGCCCGCATCGCCAATATCCTACGCGCTCTCGAAGCCAAGGGCTGGGTCGAGCGCGAGCACTCAAAGACCGACCGTCGTCGCGTGCACGTCACGGTGACCGACAAAGGATTCCAGGATCTCGAAATCAAACGTCGGGAATTCGAGAACCGCACCGCGGCTTTCCTCGAGCAGCTCGGCGAAACAGATACCCAAGAGATGGTGCGTCTTCTAAGGCGTGCCAACGAAATTATCGACCGTAATCAAGAAAGGAGAGATGCCGAGTGAGGATTCTCAAGCTCTTTAAAAAGCATATCCTGGCACTGTTCGCAGCTATCGTGCTTATCGTAATCAGCTGCAACGCCGATCTGGCGCTGCCTACCTATATGAGTGACATCGTCGACGTGGGCGTGCAGCAAGGCGGCATCGCCTCGCCCGTGCCCGACACCATTCGCGCCGAATCGTTCGATGACCTCGAACTCTTTATGAGCGCCAAGGACGCCAAGGCCGTGGAGGCCGTGTTTAGCAAGGCTGACAAAAACGGCATTCGAACGTACAAGGGCACCGAGGAAGAGCGTGCCGATGGAGGCAAGATTGCCGACATTATGAGCCTGCCCGAGACTGTCGTTCTTTCGCTCAACCAGGGCATCGACGCCGGCTCCATGGGCGACATGATGGGCTCGTCCGGCGAGAAAGACGACAACGCTGCCCAGGCCATGCCCACCCCCGAGCAAATGGCAGCGATGACGCCTGAGCAGCTCGCCGAGATGCAGCAGAAGGCCGCAGCGGCGCAGAACATGCAAAAGCAGATTGATGCCGACGGTGGCAAGATCACCATGAAGAGCCTGCGTCTGGGTATCGAGGGCGATCTGGTAGACCAAAGCAAGCTCGTCGAGGGCGCCAACCAAATGGCGGACAAAATGGGCTCCATGTCGGGCTCCATCGTCACCCAGCGCGCCGTGAGCTATGTACAGGACGAGTACAAGGCACAGGGCATCGACCCCGCCGACGTGCAGAACGCCTACCTGAGCCGCATGGCGACCACGATGTTTGGGCTGTGCCTGGTATCGCTCGTCGCCACCATCCTGACCGGTGCCGTGGCGTCGCGCACCGCCTGCTCCATCGCCCGCGACCTGCGCCGCGAGACCTACAACAAGGTTATGCACTTCTCGCCGGCCGAAGTGGGCAAGTTTAGCCAGGCCTCGCTCATCACCCGCTGCACCAACGACATTCAGCAGATCCAGATGGCCGCAACCCTGTTTATCCGCATGTGCCTGATGGCCCCCGTCATGGGCATCGTCGCCGTCATGCGCGTCCTGGCCAACCACACCGGCCTGGAGTGGACCATCGCTGTGGCCATCATCGCGGTTTCGGCCGTTGTCGGCGTGCTCATGGGCCTCACCATGCCCAAGTTCAAAAAGATGCAAAGCTTTGTTGACCGCGTGAACCTTACCGCCCGCGAGCTGCTCGACGGCCTTATGCCCATCCGCTCGTTCAACCGCGAGGAACATGAGCTCGAACGTTTTGACAAGGCGTCGCTCGACCTGATGACCACGCAGCTCTACACCAACCGCGCCATGAGCTTTATGATGCCGCTCATGATGCTCGTCATGAACTGCATCACCGTGCTTATCGTCTGGTTTGGCGCGCAGGGCGTGTCCGACGGCGTGATGCAGGTCGGCAACATGATGGCGTTTATCTCCTACACCATGCAGATCGTCATGGCGTTTATGATCCTCACCATGGTTTCGGTTATCCTGCCCCGCGCAGAGGTCGCAGCCGAGCGCGTGGAAGAGGTCATCACTTGCCCCACCAGCATCAACGACCCTGTCTCGCCCAAACTGCCCGTGGCCAGCGCGCCGCGCGGTGAGCTCACCTTCCGCGACGTGAGCTTCCAGTATCCCGATGCCCGCGCCGATGTCATCAGCGGCGTGAACTTCACCACGCATGCCGGCCAGATGCTCGGCATCATTGGCTCCACGGGCTCGGGCAAGTCCACGCTCGTGCAGTTGATTCCGCGCCTGTATGACGTCACGGGCGGCAGCATTTCGCTTGACGGCATCGACGTGCGCGATATGACCCTTTCCGAGCTGCGCCGCCGCATTGGTTACATCCCGCAGCAGGGACGCCTGTTCTCGGGCACCGTCGAGAGCAACCTCAAGTTTGCCGGCGACATGGTGAGCGATGATGACATGCACCAGGCAGCGCGCATCGCACAGGCCGAGGACTTTATCGCCGAGCGCGAGGGCGGCTACGACTCCCCCATCAGCCAGGGCGGCTCCAATGTTTCGGGCGGTCAGCGCCAGCGCCTGGCCATCGCCCGCGCCTTGGCCAAGAAGCCCGAGGTCGTGGTGTTCGATGATTCGTTTAGCGCGCTTGACTACAAGACCGACGCGCGTCTGCGCGAGGAGCTGGCCAAAAACGTTACCGACGCCGCACTCGTGGTCGTGGCCCAGCGCATCGCGACCATCATGCACGCCGACCAGATCATCGTGCTCGATGACGGTCACGTGGTGGGCACCGGCACGCACGAGGAGCTGCTGCACAACTGCCCGGCGTACCTGGAGATTGCCCAGTCGCAGCTTTCCGCCGAGGAGCTGGGACTTACCCAAGAAGAAATTGCAGCCGTCGTGGAAGGGGGCGAGCGCTAATGGCAGACGAGACCAAGACTCAGATTCCCAAGCCCACCCGCCAGCGTGGTCCCATGGGCCGCATGAGCGGCATGCGTCGCGGCGAAAAGGCCAAGGACTTTAAGGGCACCATGAGGCAGCTGCTCGGCTATATCGGCCAGCACAAGATTGCCGTGTTTGCCGCCGTCGCCTTTGCCGTGTGCTCGGTCATCTTTAATATTGTGGGACCCAAGGTGCTCGGCCAGGTTACCACCAAACTGTTCGAAGGCTTGGTTGCCAAGGTTAACGGTACCGGCGATGTCGACTTTAACTGGATCGCCAAGACGCTCGGCTTTTTGCTCTGCCTGTATCTGGCGAGCTCTGCCTGCAGTCTGATCCAGGGCTGGCTCATGACCGGTGTCACGCAAAAGATCTGTTACCGCATGCGCAAGGAGATCGCCGCCAAGATCGCCGTCGTGCCGATGAGCTACTTTAACGGACACAGCAAGGGCGATGTGCTCAGCCGCATCACCAACGACGTCGATACGCTCGGCCAGTCGCTCAACCAGAGCGTGACACAGCTTATTACGTCCGTCACGCAGATTATCGGCGTGCTCGTCATGATGCTTTCGATCAGCCTGCCGCTCACCGGCGTCACCGTGCTCACGCTGCCGGCCGCCGCGATTATCTTGATGGTGATGATTCACTTCTCGCAGCCGTACTTCCGCGAGCAGCAGCAGGTTCTGGGCGCCGTCAACGGCATTATCGAGGAGGATTTTGCCGGCCAGAACGTCATTCAGGTGTTCGACCGCGCCGAAGCTTCGATCGAGGAGTTCGACCGTCAAAACGACCGCCTGTTTATTAGTGGCTGGCGCTCGCAGTTCCTGTCGGGCCTGATGATGCCGCTTATGAGCCTGGTAGGCAACATGGGTTACGTGGGCGTTGTCGTAGTGGGCGCGCAGCTCGCGCTGACCGGCAATGCCACGCCCGGCGATATTCAGAGCTTCATTCAGTACGTGCGCAACTTTACGCAGCCGGTGCAGCAGCTGGGCAACGTGAGCAACACGATGCAGTCGATGGCCGCCGCCACCGAGCGCGTGTTTGAGTTCCTGGCCGCACCCGAGGAGGAGCAGAAGGCCGACGCGCAGATTCCCGAGAAGCGCCCCGGCCACGTGGAGTTTGACCATGTCAAGTTTGGCTACACGCCCGACAAGACCATCATCCACGACTTTAGCTGCGAGGCACAGCCCGGCCAGACCATCGCCATCGTCGGCCCCACCGGCGCCGGCAAGACCACGCTCGTTAAGCTGCTGCAGCGCTTCTACGATGTGGACGACGGTTCGCTGCGCGTCGAGGGCGTCGACGTGCGCGACTGGGACCGCGCGGCGCTGCGCGGCGAGTTTGCCATGGTGCTGCAGGACACCTGGCTGTTTAACGGCACCATCCGCGAGAACATCCGTTACGGACGCCCCGATGCGAGCGATGCCGAGGTCGAAGCCGCTGCACGTGCCGCACGCTGCGACCACTTTATCCATACGCTCGCCGGCGGCTACGACTTTATGATCAACGAGGAGGGCACTAACCTGTCGCAGGGCCAGCGCCAGCTCGTGACCATCGCCCGTGCCATTTTGGCCGACCGCCCGGCGCTGATTCTGGACGAGGCGACCTCCAACGTCGATACCCGCACCGAGGAGCTCATTCAGCGTGCCATGGATGCGCTGATGCAGGGCCGTACCAGCTTTGTCATCGCGCACCGCCTGTCCACGATCCGCAACGCCGACGTGATCCTAGTAATCCGCGACGGCGATATCGTCGAGAAGGGCACGCACGACGAGCTGCTCGCCCAGGGCGGCTTCTACGCCGATCTGTACAACTCGCAGTTCGACGAGGCGGCGTAACAACCGGCGGCAAACAACCGCAATGCCCAGAAAACGGGGACGCAGGACAATCTGCGCCCCCGTTTTTGTTCTACGGCCCTTGAGCCGCCTCCCCTGGGACCTGATTGACAGCCCCTTCGAGGCCCTGTGGGCAAAAAATGGCAAATATGAGTACTGTTACCTTTTTAGTATCAGCCAAAACAGCCCCAAATGCCGTTCTCACGGCTTACACGCGTCCCTAAATTGATCAAACAGCCCTATAGCGGACTTACATGTGTTTGTGTTAATGAACATATTTTGCATTTATGTCTATTATTTTGCGAAGGCAATATAATACTAAGATAGCAACCGTACTCATATTTGGCATTTTTTGCCCACAGGGTGTTTCCTGGGGAAGCAACAACAGCCTTAGGCTCTCGCGCGACGCCACTCCCTCCCGGCATTCACCGACGTTTCCCCAGATAAAACCTGCCATAATAAACCTGTCCCTTTTTGGCAGGTTTCAGGGTAGCAAGGACTTGCACTTTAGCGTGCGACAGCGGATAATGCCGAGCACTCGACAATACGCTTATTGCTCTTTCTATAGATTGAGGAGGCCCCTATGGCCATGGAATTCAAACGCAGGCTGCCGATCCCCATGGAGATCCGCGAGGAAATGCCGCTTTCTGCCGAGCTTACCGCCAAAAAGCAGGCATTTGACGCCGAGGTCGCCAAAGTCTTTACCGGCGAGGACGCACGCAAGGTGCTCATCATCGGCCCGTGCTCTGCCGACCGCGAAGATTCGGTGCTTGAGTACATGAACCGACTGGCCAAGACCGCCGAGGAGGTCAAGGACAAGCTCATCATCATTCCGCGCGTCTACACCAACAAGCCGCGCACCAAGGGCACCGGTTACAAGGGTCTTCTGCACAACCCCAACCCCGAGGCTCCCGACGACCTGCTCGAGGGCGTCAAGGCCATCCGCCATATGCACTTGCGCGTTATTGAGGAAACGGGCTTCTTTACCGCCGATGAGATGCTCTACCCGTCCAACTACCAATACCTCGTTGACCTGCTGAGCTATGTTGCCGTGGGCGCACGCTCGGTCGAGAACCAGGAGCATCGCCTGGTGTCGAGCGGCATTTCGGTACCCGTCGGCATGAAGAATCCCACTGCCGGATCTACCACCGTTATGCTCAACTCCATTTACGCCGCGCAGGCGCACCAGAGCTTCATCTTCCGCAACTGGGAGGTCGAGTGTGACGGCAACCCGCTTGCACACGCCGTCATGCGTGGCTACATCGGTCTCGACGGTCGCACCTACCCCAACTATCACTACGAGCACCTCGAGCGCCTGGCCGAGCGCTATACCGAGCACGCCGGCTACGCCAACCCGGCGGCGGTCATCGACTGCAACCACGACAACTCGGGTAAGCGTCCGCTGGAGCAGTATCGCATTTGCAAGGAAGTGCTCGACAGCTGCCGCCGCAACGAGTCCATCTCCAAGCTGGTCAAGGGCTTTATGATCGAGTCCTACCTGGAGGACGGCAACCAGCCGGTCGACGGCGGCGTCTTTGGTAAATCGATCACCGACCCGTGCCTGGGCTGGGAAAAGACCGACTACCTCATCCACGAGATCGCAGAGCGGATTTAGTTACGCGGTTTTACCAAACCGCGTAACGGCTCGACGCTACAAGCCCGCCAGAGCGGCAATCTGCCTTTCAGCTTCGGCGGCATGACCAGAAGGTCAATGTCGCCTCGCTTCAAGGCACCTTGCTCGCTCTGGCGGGCTTTCGCTGACTTTTGCTCTACCTGCGTCGTTGCCAGAGCTGGCACCAATGACTAATGCGGTAACTAGCTACGTCAGTCCGCTTGACCGGCTGGGTTTCTGAGGTGCGGCAGATTCCCGTGAAAGAGGAGCGCCGCGTACTTTGGTACGCAAGCGAAAAATGAACGGGAAGGCGCCGTGCCTCGGGAAGACAGACAGTTACGCCGAGGGTTCCTGCTGAGTAATGCAGTGGATGTTTCCGCCACCGAAGACGACCTGCTCGGACTGAACGCCGACGCATTTGTAGACGCCCTCGCCCCAGACCTCGTCGTAGATCTTCTGGAGCGTGTCAATGGCAAGCTGGTCGTTCTCGTCACCGTACTGCGGGACGATAACGCCGTAGTTGGTGACCAGGTAGTTCATGTAGGAGGCGATCAGCGGCTCGTCGGCCACGCGCGGCTCGGCGTTCTCGTCGACGTCGATGGTGTCGCAGGAGGCCTGGTCCATGTACAGCGGCTCCACCGGCATGGGCAGCTTGTACACCTTCAGCTGGCGTCCCTTCGCGTCGGTCGCCGCGGCCAGGGTGTCGTAGGCCTCATGGCACTGGCGGTAGAAGGGGTAGTCCGGATCGTCGGTCCAGATGACGG
>CAJMRJ010000046.1:0-11985 GCA_905215865.1 uncultured bacterium
TTCCGCGTGCGCTGCTTTAACCAGGACGACGCCCACCTGTTTGTGCGTCCCGACCAGCTGACCGACGAGATCGTGGGCGTGGTCAACCTCATCGACTCCGTGTACCAAAAGTTTGGCTTTAAGTACCACGTTGAGCTTTCCACCCGCCCCGAGGACTCCATGGGTTCGGACGAGGACTGGGCTCGCGCCGAGGAGGGCCTGCGTACCGCTCTGGAGAAGCTGGGCATGGACTACGAGGTCAACGAGGGCGACGGCGCCTTCTACGGCCCCAAGATCGACTTCCACCTGGAGGACTCGCTCGGTCGTACCTGGCAGTGCGGCACCGTCCAGCTCGACTTCCAGATGCCGCTCAATTTTGACCTGGAGTACGTGGACGCCGACGGCACCAAGAAGCGCCCCATCATGCTGCATCGCGTGTGCTTTGGCTCCATCGAGCGCTTCATTGGTATTCTGATTGAGCACTTTGCGGGCAAGTTCCCCACCTGGCTGGCTCCCGTGCAGGTCAAGGCGCTTCCGGTTTCCGAGAAGAGCCGCGACTACGCCCACGAGGTGTGTGCCAAGCTGGAGGAGGCCGGCATTCGCGTGGTCTGCGACGACCGCGACGAGAAGATCGGCTACAAGATCCGCGAGGCTCGCTCCATTGACCGCGTGCCCTACATGCTCATCTTGGGCGAGAAGGAGGTCGAGGCCGGCAACATCTCCGTCCGCGATCGCTCCAACGAGACCGTTCAGATGAGCGTTGACGAGTTTGTGGCCAAGGTGCTCGAGGAGATCAAGACTCGCGCCTAGCACAAACTATACAAGAATTAACGAAGGCGATCGTCCTCGCGGGCGGTCGCCTTTTTTGTTGTCTATAGAAGAAAAGCCGCTGGTTAGAGCGGCTTTTTTTGTTGTGCAAAAAGGTACAGGTTTTTGTATCTTTCGACGGAGTTCATTATACGAGCAAACTGCTCGCGTTTTCCCAGATTGCACAAAATGCGCCGCGAATGGGTGCATCTCCATACGCCTCTACAAAAACCTGTGAGATTACATATTCGGGCCCTGAATGTCCGGTTCACTTACTGTTGTCTGAAGCTCATAGTTTTTTGAGTTCGGGTTCGTGTGGAGCAAATGTCTTAAAATATCTTTTGGCTAAGCCTCGCAATCGGGTTATAAAAGATCAGTTGGCTGTGAGTCCGAACAGCCTGCTGGGCAACCTGTACTTGAAGAGTGGATGTGCTCCCTTTGACCGGCAGCCGTATTGTACGGATCTCATTCGGCATGTGGTTGCCGTTGATGACTTGTATCAGTATATTGATCCAGATTTGTATGAGGATAATTTCCTGGCAAATAAGGTGTCCCTTATCACAAACAATGCTAGGTCTCTTTATGTCAAAGACTCCGAATTCGATTCTTATTTGAATATCGATGAGCTTATCGCCAAGCATAACAATACTTTGTACAGCGGTCACCGGTATAGGGATCTCGTGCATGAGAACGGGCATTTGTTTGTCAGGGGAGTCGAAGAAGATGTCGTCGACATTATAAACGGGCTTTTAAGCCTGTCTAATAGTGGGCTCAGTGGATATGCTGCTGCCTGCGAGACATGGCTTGGACAGTCCCGTTGCAAAATTGATGATCTTGAAAAGTCGGCTGCGCTAAAGACTATGTTTGACGAAACCCATGTTGCTTTTATCTACGGTTCAGCAGGAACCGGGAAAACGACCATGGTTAATATTGTTTGTTCGTTCTTGCATAAGCTAAGTAAGGTGGCAATCGCCAACACAAATCCTGCCGTGGATAGCCTGAGAAGAAAAATCGTTGATTCGAATTGCGACTTTATGACGGTGACGAAATACTTGAATTGTCAACCTGAATGTGACGTCTTAATTGTTGATGAATGCAGTGCCGTCTGTAATAGCGATATGAAAAAGATTGTTGAATCTGGTGATTTTGAACTGCTACTGCTTGTCGGTGACGTGAGACAGGTTGAGTCCATCAGGTTTGGTAATTGGTTCTCTTTAGCTCCAAATTTTTTGCCTAGCAAGTGTATCAATCAGTTTAATAAGCCTTGGCGTGCGAAGAACAGCGATCTTTTGAAGCTATGGGGTGCGGTCAGAAAAATGAGTCCTGATATTACAGAGATTCTTACTGCCTGTGACTTTACATCGAATCTTGATGATACTGTTGTTGCTAGAACGGATGATGATGAAATCGTTTTGTGTCTCAACTATGACGGTCTTTATGGAATTAACAATATGAACAAAATGCTACAGTCGGAAAATGAAAATGAGGCCGTTAACTGGAATTTTCATACATACAAAGTCGGAGACCCCATTCTATTTAATGAATCTGAGCGTTTCTATCCTTTGCTCTATAACAATCTCAAAGGTCGTCTCGTGGAGATCAAGGCTAATTCCAAAGACGAGATGATGTTTACCGTTGCTGTTCCTATTGACGCAACAAAGTATTCTGTCTTGCGTTATCCCGGGCTAGAATTTTTGAGTTCCCATGATGGTGAAACGTTTCTGCGTTTCTCGGTGAAGAAAGCCAAAGATCGCGATGGAGAGGATATTGGGGAAGACAGCATTGTGCCATTTCAGGTGGCGTATGCGGTTTCCGTTCACAAGGCGCAGGGGCTCGAGTATTCGTCCGTGAAGTTGATTGTCACGAAGGATGTCGAGGAACGCATTACTCATAGTGTGTTTTATACGGCAATAACGAGGGCTCGAGAAAGGCTTCATATATATTGGTCGCCCTGATCTCAGAACAAAATCCTGTCAAATTTCGACATCTCTAACAATAATAAAGACGCTTACCTTCTTAGCAGCCGTAGAGGTTTGGAGCTTCATCCGAAATAGTGGTTTGTGGGTCCGTCTGAAACTTCGGGGTGTGCCTTATCGCTGATACGAGAGGGCCGCCGGCCGGGAAGTCTACCGGAGCGGGTAGTTCTATAGAGAGATCAGAGGGCCGGGAGCTTATCCCCGAGGACACGCTCGAATGATACCAGTGCATTGACAGGGTGTTCGTCGCGGCGGTGGTCGAGATGTGCGCTGTCGGCGCCAACAACATGAGTTGACGATCCTTTCGTCTGTGGCGCTGTGCATGCGTTTCTGTGCGAGTTATAGGTGGGTTACGTTTTCCTACAGGGGTCGTATCGCCTAGAATTGATAGACATCGATAGCTGCGTTTGTCCAAGAGACTTCAAGTGGATTGTTCAGAGAAGAAACGGCGTTGCGATGATATTTGATTCTTATCATTGGCGCAAAGAGCTCAGTCTTATGATGGATGAACTGGTCTCCTGCTTTCGTTTTTTCATTTTTGCATCGAATGAATTTCCTGTATGCGCCGCAATAGCGATAAATTTAGGGTACTATACTTACAGTGATGCAGTCGTCGTGGACTCTAAGTGAGGCGATGACAAAGAAGGGTCGTTGTCCGGAGGCTTCCGGCAACGGCCCTTTGATTTTAGGAGCTTGTTTTGGCAAAAGAGTTTAAGACTTTCGCTCAACTAATAGAACTCCTAGAGAGCCGTGGGGTGGCGACTGATGCAACCACGGTAGATTGCCTGAGGCGTGAAAGCTATTACGCAGTTATAAATGGCTACAAAGGCCCTTTTCTTGATAAAAATGCCGCGCAGTCCTCGTCAGATGATGTTTTTAGAGAGGACACTTCATTCAAGAACATCTACGATCTCTTTTTGTTCGATAGAGAACTTAGACAACTTACATTTTCCTATCTTGCAAGAGCAGAGGCCGTACTTAAGAACGCCGTTGTATATTCGTTTTGCAATGAATACCGTGCTGCAGATGCCTACCTGGATCGTTCTAATTATGTTGCGTCTAGTGATTTGCTCGTGCCTAAGGCGTTTCGAGGCAATAAGGGTTACCAGCACTCGAAGAATCTTGCTGAACTGCTAAAACTGCTGAATGATAAGGTGTCAAACGAGCAGCGTATGCGCCCATTTGTGAGGCATTATTTGAATAAATACGGTGCGGTGCCCTTGTGGGTTCTTCAGAATGATCTGACATTTGGCAATATCTCACACTTCTATCAGCTTCAAAAACGCGGTGTGCAAAATGCTGCCTGCAAGTTGGTCAGCCAAACCGCAAATAGAAATCAAAGGCTCGAGCCGGTAATGCTGCTTCGCGTTATTCAGGTTCTATCTGGCTTTAGGAATATTTGCGCGCATGACGAGCGGCTCTATTGTGCGGTCGTAAGAGGGGCAAGGTTTTCCGATATGTACTCCCTGCTCTGCCGTGTCCTGCCTGACGACGAGACGAAAGCAATGCTTGATGAATTAGGTAAGCTTGTTGGATCTTATCGTGGGCTAATTGCACAAGATGTTTTATACAGCGTGTTTAAAGAGATGAACATCAGGGTGTAAAGAAAGCTTCAATAACGCCGATTGCAATTGGACCGCCGCATCCACGGTGTTTGTTCTGCTGGGAATAGCGATTCTCGGTGCTGTGCATCTCTGCGAGATGGTGTAGCATACCTAGCTATCATACAAAAGCTCTGTGGGAGCTTTAAGGGTGACGCTTTCGACAAGAGAGTGTTGCCCTTTTTTGAATAAACTGTTTGTCGTACTTATCTTCCGATGTGGAAACCGCCCAAAGCACCCACGCCGCACTATGCCGATCCATCCGTCGGCCCGCCTGAACTCATCGATCATTCGTCTGGTAATCACGACGGTGTTTTTTACGATGTCGCTCTCTTGTACCGTGAACATGCAGTAGATCGATAGGAGCCAGTTGACGTGGATGCCCATCCCGTACGCTAAAGACGTTTCCAATGTATCGCCCTGCTCGCCGGGCGGTCCATGGTAGTACCCGGCTGAGTTCATATAGAAGCGCCTGTCCATCGGGTCATCGATATACGTCTCTTTGGGTGCTGTTGCATCGTTGTTGTTCGTGGCTATTTCATCAGGTCGTCGTATATGTCGGTTCCCGGGAAGAAACGATCTTTTGCTCCTTGCATCGGCTTTGTCCAACTGACAACGCCTGTACGTAAATCGAAGGCACGAACTCTGTTGTTGTATACAAAGGTAATTTCGTCATTTGTCATATAGATATGTTGTAACCTCCGGTTGATGAGGTCTTGATTCTGTGTTGGTTTCAGTCGAGCTATGAAAATCCAATCCTCTCCATTCTGGGAGAACAGCAGAATGTTCTTGTGGATGTCGTTTAGCTTGACTATTAAGTGTGGTCCAAAAAAGACTGCGTGGCGAACTTCGGCAGGCAAAATAATCTCAAAGACTGTGTGTCCTTCTTGTTCAATGGTCAGGTTCTTTCCGCTCGCGACGGCCTTAACACCCTTTCCTATATAGGTCACCGCCTTTTCCGGTGCGATGACTATTTGGCGTTCAGCCTCGGGCAGTTTGGTCGTATGGATGACATCTGTGCGGAATACGCGGTAAGTTGCGAGCTTGAGTTTCTTCGTCAGATTCTGAACGTTATTCAGGTCCCTGAGACCATGAAGTCCAAAGAACCAACTGGCTTTTGGTGTCGTTTGTTGCACTTCTTTGAAATAGTCCCAATCGACGGGGGACAGCGAATGCCCTATCACAACAACCTGCGTTGTGTCGAAGAGACTGTCGAAAAACTCACGATGTTCTTCAATTATCTCGCAGCTGTCTTTGGTTAGGTCTTCATTGTATTCACCTATCACTCGAAGCACGTTATCTTGTGCGACATCGATTACGGCCTGCCTATAGGTGCGTGGCTCTCGCTGCTTCTCGGAAAGTGGCCGTATCTCGGCATCTGGGCGATGCCCAAGGATCAGCTTGTCACGCTTGTTGGCCCTGCAGCCGTGGATATAGCAGGCTTCGTCCACATGGTAGAGCGATTGAATGAACTCAGTGTAGTTAAAGCTCAACGCTTTTCCGCGAGGATTAATGAGCGCCTTAAGAGGTCGATCGTCGGTGCCTATCTTTAGCCTGTTCACCCATCTGTGGAAAGCTGGCGGCAGATCGGTTGCAATTGCCTCGATTGGCGTGGCCGCTGCGTCCACTGCGGCGTAGAAATTCGCTGCGCTGTCTTCGCCATCGTAGAAGCCCATAGTTTCTAGCCACATGTCTACCAAGAAACGACTTGCCATCGGGTCCAAGTTGATTTTGCCAAGTGATTCTTCGAAATCCGCCCAAATATCGTCGGGCGTCAGGGCAATTTCCAGCGCGTCGCGAAGATAGTCGTTGCGTTTGAGACTCTTGCCAAAATCGTAATAACTCGACTTTACTCCATGCATAAGGTCAAAGCCGTTTCCTATGATGTAGAGGGTGTTGGGGCTGGAAGGGATATCGGAAAGCTCGATTGGGTCGAACTTTCTTAGCTCCTGCTCGAAAGTCTCCGTTTCTTCTTTATGTTTCTCCTCCCACTTTGCATTGGCTTCTTGCTCACGCTTCTCCGCCTGCTCTTTACGCCACGCCTTATGACAGATAGGGCAGAAGGTGTATTTCTTAGGATCTTGCCAAGGCAAGAGAATGAAGGGTCTGGAGCAGTCCTTGCATATCTTCACGGTAGCATTTTTCGCCATACGTTCCTTTCACCTCGTGGGTTCCTAATAGTGTGGATAGCTTGTAAGAGGGCACCGGTGTGATAACTCCCGATGCCCTCTTAATGCCTAATGTTGCTGCAACCAGTGGTTACTCAAACTCCACCTCAACTTGACTGTGTTCGTAAATCTTGAGTTCGTTATCAATTTCGACCCGTTCTACCATCCAGCCAATGGCGGAACACTGTCGCATGAATGTATCAATTCGGTTCTCGCCTTTAAGATTGTGGATGGTGACCACTACGCCAAAACGCTGCGGATCATGCGAACCCTTTTGATATCTCGACGACTTGCGAATCATCATGCCCCACATTGGGTTGGCATACACTTTTTTGGGCTTACTGCGGCTGGTTAGCGGTTCGGATATGTGCTTGACATTGTCCCATTTACGCAGCTTTTTCCGAGCCTTCTCTTCATCGGTCGTGCAGCTTTCCTCACCCTGGTCATTGGGCTGCAGTGACTTGATTAGCCCGTCATTTCCGATTCGCCCAAAATGCAAATCGAGCTCGGTGTCCGTATAGTCGACGCCTTGGTTTCTGTTGCATTTGGGGAAGTAGCACAGAGTCGCCCTCGCTACAGACGGGTAAGATGTACCCGAAACAGGGATAGGGAAGTGGAAATTGTAATTTTCACGCTCAGTGGCCACACCGCTGAGCATGAATCGAATTTCGTCGTTACTGGTTTCGAGTATCTTTTCAATTTGGACGGGAACGATGCCGTAGCCAAGTCGATCCATGTCTTCGGGTTTTGTCCACGCACATGCAGCATCGATGAGCAGCGCTTTGGCGAGTTCACAGCTCAGGTGCATTTTATAAATGAGATAGGCAGCTTTCCTAGCAATTAACGGGGCTGCAAAAGAAGTGCCGACGGCAGGATAAGCCCCGGTTCCGCAGCAGGCGGTGATAGGGTCGTTGCTTTCCCCTCCGTAATATGCAAGATCCGGTTTGTGATGAAAACTCAAGACCGGCCCTCTTCTTGTGTAGGTGGCTGGTTCGTTATTTCTATTAACGGCGTTGACAACGAGGGCATTAATGGAATCTGCTGGGGATCCAAGATATGTGGGCTTTCCTTTTTCCTGGTTAGTGCCGGCAACAACAAAGAGGACGTCGTATTTCTGCTGCAGTTTGTCTAGTAGGGCCGCTTCGGGCGATATGGAGTTTCGAGACACCTCTTCCATTGATCCCAAGGAGATGTTCCAAACTTTGATGTCTTGGTTCTCGGCAACGATGCGCTCAATGTGTTTCATTACCGCAAACGAGCTGAATTTGCCTGCGGTTGCAACTCCAAAGTGTCGAACTCTAAAGTGTCCACAATGGTCGTCTAAAGAAGGGTTTTGTGCCTGGACGTCAACGATTAGAGAGCTAACGCAGGTGCCATGCCGATAATCGCCTGCAGTGGGATTGATGCCTTCGGGTAAGCAGCTTCTGTGGTCCACCCAGTTGCTGAAGTACGGTGGGTATTTCTCCTCAAATGGAGTATCGATTACACCGATGATGGGCTCATCGGTGGGATATTCGGGGAGGTTACTGATTGCGGGGGAGGTCGATCCTTCGTCATTCATGGGGGCATAGCTGGACAGATCAATTACTGACATGGCTACAAGGTAAGGGGCGCGCTCGAGCAGCGTGCGATATTCTGCCTCAGTTAATAGTACGCTGTTCTCCAAGAGGTTTGCAGGGGATACATCAATGTGTAGCTCCTCAAATAGGTCCTGTGGGTCCCTCTCCGTTTCAAAGAGCGTAACGATTGCGTTCTCGTCGGTTGCCGCTGGCGGTTTGTCTATCCTAAATTCATTGACGTAATAGGAATCTCGAATAAGTTGCGCAAAGCCCGATCGGGTGAGCGTGTGTGAAATAGCCGGATTCCAATTTTGCTTGAGCTTGTCATTTTTAACCAGATCGACCATCTTATCTGCATTCATCAGTCCATCAAAATGATCGACTACGATTCGCTCGCACTCTCGTAGCTTATCTATGGTAGACCGGACGGTTGTCTCGGGGACGTAATGGGTCATCAGGTGCCTTGGGTGGTTCCCGTTGAAATCGAGGTAGCGGGCGCCGCGGATGGACAATTCCGGCTCTTGGTCTTTTCCGCCATTCAGCATCTCTCTTATTCGATTGCTCTTGGCTACAATCTGGCGGTATTCAACGGAGACCAATATGTCTTCGATTATGGCATCTTTGGGCCATTTGCTCAGAACGGTTTCGAGGCTTTTACGAATGTGCGAAATCTTCTCTGCAGTAACCGTTCCTTTAGCGGGGAGCGTTGCGGGGCCCGGTCGCGAGCCTCTTGCCGTTTGAAAATCGCCAGTGAGCCTGATTAAGCTGTTCATGAGCTACTCCTTTAGGGTTCGCGCGATGGTGCTTCGTGAAATGCCTGTCAAAACTTCCATTTCTCTTAAAGTGAAGCCTTGAGTTTTAAGCAGTTCGAGTGAATTAGGCTCATATCCATGTAGACGCTGATACAGCTTGCGGAGATAGTCGTTTGGATTTAAAGGATCACTAAACGCGACGGAGGTTTTAATGAGGTTTTTGAGCGTGCCGGGCCAGGGTAGATCCGGGCAACTCTGCAGCACCTTTTTTAGGGTCCGAGAGTCGTTTTTGATTGCCTGATTGTTTTTTGTCAGATTCTTTGCGATTGATTCGCCGATATCAACGAGATCGTCATGGGTGTATCTATTAAAGTCAATTTGTACATCGAAGCGCCTGGCGAGTGCCGGGTCTAGTTTGTCGTAAAGGTTCGTTGTTGCGATGATGGCGGATCGCGTGTTCAGCTTGTCGAACTCTTTTAGGAGTGCACTTGTGGCTCGCCCCATCTCACGGACGTCGTTTTGGTTAATTCTATCTAGGGCTATCGCATCGATTTCATCGAACAGGACAATGGCGCCGTCGCCGATATCGTGGATTTCTTGGAAGACCTTCGCGATATTCTTGGCCGTCTCTCCGAGTTTACTATCGATGATTTGATTGAAATCAACGGCATATAACTGGTAGCCAAGTATTCTGGCTATCTGTTTTGTAGCTTCGGTTTTACCGGTGCCCGATGCGCCGTAAAAGAGGACAGTGTTGATGTCCACATCTTTAGATAGAGCATTGAGCAGCCCCTGGATATCGTTAGCGATGGCCTGAGGAAGTGGTAGCGAGGTGTTGTTGCTGATTACCTTTTCCAGGAAATCGTATTTCTGCTCAGTGACTTCTTGCGGTACAAATGTGCGCGTTCTGGCAATGAGAGCCATGATGTAACTTGCAAGCTCGGGCTGCCCAGACGTCTCAAAATCTTTCGCGATAATAGTAGCTGCGTTGTTGAAGGCGATATCGTCGTGTTCCGAATGCGCTCGGATTAGGTCGATGATGTCTGATCTCTTCATGTGTGCTCCTCTCCTTACTGTTATTCTATGAGACAGGATGAGACAAATCAAGAATTATCTGAACAGTGATGCAATGAAGTATGTTAGGATTGGGCTGTCAAGATTCAAACTTTTCTAGATTGGAGGTGAGATTATGGCTACCCACCATGGAGGAAAGGTTGGCGCTGCTGCCAAGACGCTCGCGAGCTCCTCGACGAGTAAAGCCGCGAAGTCTGCGGCTGCGAAGACTCTGGTCAAGCACCAGATTGCCAAGCATCGCTAGTCCGCGAGCAAGGCGTGATGTAACAGTAGGGAGGTGATTTATATATGGCTTCGAAGACAATTCGCGTAAAGATTCCGAAGTACCGAATTAGCCCAACGGGTGCGATCAGGAAGATCGGAACGACCACGAAGGCGATAAAGGTAAAGATCCGCTAGGCTTTAGCGGCAACTAAAGCCTAGCGAGATGTTGACTTAGCGGGCCAACATCAAACATTTTATGGGGGCCTACGGCGAGATTCAAGCGTCGGGGCCCCGCGTTGCTCTTTGATTTTTTGGCATATACGCGATCGAACACGTAGACAAACAAGGGAAATCGGCTAAATTAAAGTTAATTGCTGTGGAAGCCTTTGGGCGACACCTGAAGAGGGTTGATGCGTCGGCCCCCTTTTTGTTTGGATGTAAGATTCAGCCTGTCAAAACTTACATCTCGGTTGGGAAAAGACGTAGTTACGGGTGTTTTTCTGCTCACATGTAACTTTACTGACGCATTGCTGCCCAGCCTTAATTCGCTGTGGTTTGCCGGTAAAGAATTGACTGGGATTGGGTTATTTCTGAAAGTTTCAACTGTGATGAGGCCTTGCGACGGTATGTCCGGCTTGGTCCGTGGAAACCGCCGAAAGGCGGTTTTTGCGTTTAAGAGGTTGTTTTCCCAGCGGAATTTGTCGCGTTTTCCGCTTCAGGGCGCTCGGCGTTGCTGCGTTCTCCGGAAGTGTGGGGAAAAATCGGAAACCTCTGAGCACAACCCGATTTTTTGCAACAAAACCGCAGGTCGCGGAAGCGTAAAACTGGGGTCTGGTCGGCCGATCTCGGTTTTACCCCGCACTTCAGGAATCATCTTCCGGAAGTATGCGGCAAATTCCGGAACTCACGAGCACACCGCCCTTTTTGCGCAGAGAAACCGCAGGTAGAGGCGTCGCGGCATCCCGGTATGCTCGGTAAGTTTTGAATTTGCCGCATACTTTCGGTTTTTGCCTCTGTGGCAGGGCGTGTCCACTCATATCATCGACCAGATAATGGACAGGACAGCCAATTCCGTCTCCATACTAAAACGCCGGCAGGGGCGAAATTGCTCCTGCCGGCGTTGGCGTGCCTGCTTGTGCTCTTTTCGGCTCGCGCAGAGGCCCGTTTTGGGTCCTTACGCCTCCGTGGGCTCCACGCCCAGCTCGTTGCGGACGAGTTCGAAGGCCGCGGCGATGGCCTTGTCCATGTCGTAGTACTTGTAGCCGCCCAGGCGACCGGCGAAGATCACGTTGCCCTCCTGCGCCGCCAGCTCCTCGTACTGCTTGTAGAGGGCCTCGTTCTTGGTGTCGTTGATGGGGTAGTAGGGCTCGTCGCCGGGCTTCCAGTCGGCCGGGTACTCGCGCGTGATGACGGTCTTGTCCTGCGTGCCGAACTCGAAGTGCTTGTGCTCGATGATGCGCGTGTAGGGGATCTCGCGCTCGGTGTAGTTGACCACGGCCACGCCCTGGTGGTCCTGCTCGTCGAGCGTCTCGGTCTCAAAGCGCAGGCTGCGGTACTCCAGCGTGCCCAGCTTAAAGTCGTAGAACGCGTCGATGGGGCCGCAGTAGATCGTCTTGGCGGCGATGTCGGGCTCGGCGGCGGCCAGCTCCTTGTACTCCACGCCGCAGCGCACCTCGACGCCCTCGAGCATGTTGGCGACCATCTTGGTGTAGCCGCCCATGGGGATGCCCTGGTAGCGATCGTTGAAGTAGTTATTGTCGTAGGTGAAGCGGCAGGGGAGGCGCTTGATGATGCTCGCGGGCAGATCGCGGCAGTCGCGGCCCCACTGCTTCTCGGTGTAGCCCTTGATGAGCTTCTCGTAGATG
>CAJMRJ010000047.1:0-11792 GCA_905215865.1 uncultured bacterium
TAGCGAACAAAGCCAAGCCGACCGACCCTAAGGTTAACTTGACTGATAATAGCAAATACGACAAGCGAGATGCCTGCGACTTGCAGGCATCTCGCTTTATCTAAATAACGTGGTTGTGAATCAACCGCTATTTGTTACCCGTCCAAGCATGGCCGGGTTTTCCAAGTGCCGCAGATTGCCGTGAAAGAGGAGCGACGCGTACTTTGGTACGCGAGCGACGGTTTAAACGGCAAGGTGCGGTGCTTGGGAAAGCCGCCTAGCGGTAGCTGACGCTTTGCTGGGAGTCCTTGACGACTACGTCGTGGGCGCCGCCTTCGACGATGGAGGTGGAGCTCACCAGGGTCAGGCGTGCCTTTTCCTGGAGCTCGGGGATCGAGAGGGCGCCGCAGTTGCACATCGTGGACTTAACCTTGTAAAGCGTGCCGCCCACGCCGTCCTTGAGGGAGCCAGCGTAAGGCACGTAGGAGTCGACGCCCTCGACGAAGCTGAGCTTCGCGGCGCCGCCCAAGTCGTAACGCTGCCAGTTGCGAGCACGCGCGGAACCCTCGCCCCAGTACTCCTTCATGTACTGGCCGTTGACGTTGACGCGCTCGGTCGGGCTCTCGTCGAAGCGGGCGAAGTAACGGCCCAGCATCATAAAGTCGGCACCCATGGCAAGGGCGAGCGTCATGTGGTAGTCGTAGACGATACCGCCATCGGAGCACACGGGCACGTAGACGCCGGTCTCCTCGTAGTACTCGTCGCGAGCGCGGCAGACGTCGATCAGCGCGGTGGCCTGACCGCGGCCGATGCCCTTGGTCTCGCGGGTAATGCAGATAGAACCGCCGCCGATACCGACCTTGATGAAGTCGGCACCGCAGTCGGCTAGGAAGCGGAAGCCCTCGGCATCGACGACGTTACCGGCACCGACCTTGACGTCCTCGCCGTAGTTGGCGCGAATCCACTCAATGGTGCGCTTCTGCCACTCGCTGAAGCCCTCGGAAGAGTCGATGCACAGGACATCGGCACCGGCCTCGATGAGCAGCGGCACGCGCTCGGCATAGTCGCGGGTGTTGATGCCGGCGCCGACCATGTAGCGCTTATCGCCGTCGAGCAGCTCGTTGGGGTTGGTCTTGTGGCTGTCGTAGTCCTTGCGGAAGACGATTCCCATCAGGTGATCGTTGTCGTCGACGATGGGCAGGGCGTTGAGCTTGTTGTCCCAGATGACGTCGTTGGCAACCTTGAGGCTGATGTTCTTGTCGCCCACGATGAGCTGCTCACGCGGGGTCATGAACTCGGAGACCTTCGTCTGGTGGTCATCGCGACTGGGGCGATAGTCACGGCTGGTGACGATGCCCAGGAGCTTACCTTTGGGAGTGCCGTCGTCGGTAACCGGCATGGTGGAGTGACCGGTCTTCTCCTTGAGCTCGATGACCTGTTCCATGGTCATATCGGGGGTCAGCGTGGAATCGGACTGAACGAAGCCGGCCTTGTGATCCTTGACGGCCTTGACCATAGCGGCCTCGGACTCGGCGCTCTGGGAACCATAGATGAAGGACAGGCCACCCTCGGTAGCGAGTGCGACACCCATGTCGACGCCCGAGACGGACTGCATGATAGCGGAAACCATGGGGATGTTCAGGGTGATTGCCGGCTTCTCACCGCGCTTAAAGCGGGTTAGCGGCGTCTTGAGAGAGACGTTGTTGGGGATGCACTGCGAGGACGAGTAACCAGGAACCAGCAGATACTCCGAAAACGTGTGGGACTCACCGGGAAAGAACGTAGCCATGTTTCTCCTTTTTCCATGCGACCGGTCGGCTGCAGGCCTCGTAGGACCCAGCCCAACCTTGGGCGCCCAATACTGGGGAAGTATCTTAACGCACTTTGACTGCTACAATGCATGATTTAAGAAGAGCACACGAGGGCTTGACGCAGGCTTTGCGTTTGCCCAGCAAACACTTTAGCGGGGAGACGTGGAGCGTATGGAGTACAAGACGACGTCAAAGTTGGTCATTCAAGCGTGCGACAAAGATCTGCCGGGCGTGTTTGGTCACGGCTGCGTCTTGCTGCTACAAGGCATAGCCCGCGAGCACTCGCTCAACCGCGCCGCCAAGAGCATGGGTATGGCGTATTCCAAGGCCTGGCGCATTGTGAACGAGGCCGAAGGTCAGCTGGGCTGCAAGCTCATCGAGCGCGACGGCGCGCGCGGATCCACGCTCACGCCGGCCGGCGAGCGTGCCATCGAGGCCTACGAGGAGCTACAGGCCGACATCAACAACGTCATCGCCACCAAAGCCGACGCCCTCATCGCAAGCATCAACCACTGTAGCTAATTTGGGACGGGGCTTTTTAGCTACACAACCCCCTCTCATAAGTTGCGGTGAAATAGGGACTGTTTATGCGGTTAAAGCCGTAAATCAATCCATATTTCACCGCAACTTATGGAGTCGAGGATGATTTAGCTAGTTGCGGAGGGCGTTGTCTAGGGTGGCGGCCACGATCAGGGGGTTGTCGGTGCCGGCGAAGAGACGGATGGTGCTCCCCTGCTTGCCACGTGGAGCCGAAAGGCGCGTCGTTGCGCCGCCGGCGGGTGATGTGCGGAATTCGTCCGGCAGTATGCTGAAGAATTCGCCTGCGGTGCAGTCCATCAGGTCAAACTCTACTGCCGGGCCAAAACCGTGCTCCAGGATGCCGGTCGCGATGGCATGGTCGGGATGTGAGGTCAGCCCAGGGTAGCGCACGTTGCGCACCATCTCGTTCGCGGCCAAGTATTCAGCCAGGGCACGGGCGCGATCGAAGTGCACCTGCATACGGGTGTCGAGCGTGTCGAGCCCGAGCTCTAGAACCTTGGCCTCATCGGAGGACAAGTCAAGCTCGGCCAATCCGCACCCCTCGAGCAGCGCATGCGCGCACTCGGCAGCGGCGTCCACACGATGGCGCTTGAGCTGCGAGCGCGCCACGGAGGCGGCTACGAGCTTGCGTGGAGCCTCACCGGCGCACACACGGTCGAGCGCTTCGAGCGACAGTACGGCACCCAAACGCAAAGGATCGCAGCCAAAGATGGAAGCCACCGTGTTGTCAACGACGAGCAGCGCACGTGCCTCGCGAGCCGTGCGTCCCAGAGCACGAAGACCGGGCACACGCAGACCAAACCCGCCGATGGAGTTGACAAACCACCACAGGTGCGGCCCCTCGGCATCAAACGAGCCGGCAAAGCCCTCGGACGCGGCGGCAAACGCTGCGGCCGACGGCTCATCCACCATAGCCACATCGCAGGCATCAAAGCCGCTCGCAAACGCTTCGGTAAAGTCATCCGCAAAGGCCACCAGGCGGTCACCGGGACGCACGATTCCCAGCAGCGACAGCGCTGCCGGCACATGCCGGGCAGCGACAAAACTCGCCTCACGCGCGCTGGCTCTCAAAGCCCAGGCATCTTCTAGCTGTTGCACGTCCACGCGGCACCGTCCCTTCGAAAACAAAAACCCACGATGCGGGTGTTCCCCGCATCGTGGGCAACGGCTGCAGTATAGCGCCGGTATGCGACGAATCGTCTAGATGTTGAGCTCGTGGTAGGTCACGCTCGCGCCAGCGGCGTCAACGGACACGCCATAGGTCGCAGGGTAGATGCGCGTGGAGAACACAAGCGCACCTTCGTTGACAAATACCTCGACCGAAGAAACATCGCCAACAATGCGCACGTTACGAACCTCGTCGACGGGCTCCCAGCGCACGGTACGCCCGCAGCCGGCAGAAGCGCGACTCTCATCGGTAAATCGCATCTCAAAGCGCGCGGGCAGTTCGCCCTCGGCGGGCATAAACGCCAGCTTCAGCTCGCCATCAACGGTCGCGGTGAACGCGCCGTTGACACCGTCGGCAACAACGTCAAAGCAGGTATCGCCGACAACCTCCAACGAGCCCTCCCCCACACGCACCGAGGCATAATGGCGCTCGATCTCGCGCGCCGGCTGCTGCAGCACCACGCCGCCGTCACCGGCCGTAAGCTCGCGCGGCACCGTCATGCAGTGCTGCCAGCCGCACGCCACGGTGGGTGCGTTGCCATAGGTCGGCTCCATCCAACCCATCAGAATGTGGCGACCGTCCTCGGCCGTGAACTCCTGCGGAGCATAGAAGTCAAAACCGGCGTCCCATAGGCGGAACTCGCCCAGCCCATAGGCACCGTCACCACCGGTAATGTCACCCGTTACAGGCATATAGCCAGCAGCGTATACGTTGCCGCGGTCCCAACGACCGCCCTCCAGCCCCTGGGGCGAGAAGGACATCCACTTCGCCGGTACACCACCATCCGCCTCAAGCTCAAGGTATCCCGGGCACTCCCACATAAAGCCAAAACGCTCAGGCGTAGACACACGGCTCTCGAGCTCCCAGTTCAACATATCGGCCGAGCCATACACCAGGATCTCGCCCACATCGCGCCCGGCACCCTCACCGTGCATGGCGCAAAATCGACTATCGACATGCGGCCCGTCCACGCGACGACGCGCGCCCAGCACCATGTGGTAACGACCGGCCTCATCGCGCCACACTTTGGGATCGCGCACGTGGCACGTCAGATCCTCGGGATAGTCCTCCGACGCCAGCACCACGCGCTTTTGGCTAAACTCCTGTCCATCGGCACTCTCGACATACACGGTGTCGGCGCGACGGCCAGAGTTGACATAGTCAAAGACGCCGTCCGCATCGGGGAGCTTAACGTTGCCGGTATAGAGTACGCGAATGCGACCGTCCTCGACCAAAGCCGAGCCCGAGTACACGCCATGGCAGTCGAACGGCTCGTCGGGAAGCAGCGGCGCTCCAACATATTCCCAGTTCATAAGGTCGCGGCTTATGGCATGGCCCCACATCTTGACACCGCCGTTTACATCAAACGGGGCGTACTGGAAGTACGCGTGAAACACGCCATCTGCCTGGCAAAGACCGTTGGGGTCGTTGAGCCAGCCCGTGGGCGGCATAATATGAAAATGCTGAGCATAGGGCCCGTGACCGCGCTCGGCGGCCGCGGCATCCATGTTGGCAACAAGCTTGGAAAGATCGCGCTGAAGTGCGTTAGACATGTCGGTATCCAATCGAATTAAATCAACGAACGCTCAAATCAAGGGTTCCAGATAAAGAAAACGCCCACAGGATGGAGCCTGCGGGCGTTTTGTTTACGCGAATCCTACGCCTGCTCGGAAGCCTTAGGCTCGTCCTTATACAGGACGAACGAGACGGAAAAGGAAACCAGCGCGGCGACCGCAAACATGATCGCGTACTGCACGGGCTGGGCCAGGCACAGCAGGATGCCGAAGGGCAGAGTGAGCAGGGCCTGGATCAGACCGAGGATGGCGTTCTCGGCCCAGACAAAGATGGGGCCGACGGCGACAAGCGTCACGAGCACGGTCACAAACACGGAGACGAGCGGAGTCACAAAGAGGTCAAACATCTCGGGGACAACCTTGTGGAGACGCTTCTCCAAGAAGGCGAGGATGGCGCAGGCGATAACGATGGGGATAACGTGGCCCTGATAGCCGACCCACTCAAAGCTGTACACGCCGGGAATGACGGTGACCATGGTCTGCACGCCCTCGGAGGCAACCGTATAGGCGCTCTGCAGCGAGGAGTTGATGAACGCACCACCGACGACGGCGCCCAGAAACGGGTTGGCGCCAAAGGCCTTAGCGGCGGAGTAACCGATCAGGATCTGCAGAATGCCAAAGGACGTTCCCGAGACCAGGTCGGCGATCTTATAAATAAAGTTATTGGTGTCGAGCGCGATAAAGCCGTTGGAGGCCATAAAGTTGAGGGCACTCATGATGCCCAGCAGCAGGCCCGAAGCCACGATGGCGGGGATGATGGGGACAAAAACATCGCCGAGCACCTTAATGGCGCGCATAAAGATGTTCTGCTGCTGCGCGGCGGCCTCCTTGACCTCGGCCTTGGTGGCAGCCTCGACGCCGCTGAGCGCAATGAACTCGTCGTAGACCTTGTTGACGGTGCCGGTGCCAAAAATAATCTGAAGCTGGCCCTGGGCCTCAAAGACGCCCTTAGCGCCGTCGATATTCTCGAGGGCCTCCTTGTCGACCTTCGCGTTATCGGCAATCACCAGGCGCAGGCGCGTGGCGCAGTGTGCGGCCGAAACAACGTTGTCGGCGCCACCGATGTTGTCGAGCACCTCTTGGGCTGATTTGCGGTAGTCCATGACTTCCCTTTCCTCCAACGGGCGCATTCGCACCCGGCCATCTTTGACACTTACACTGTAATCGTTTTCAGTTTCATATACCTGTAATCGTTTTCACAGTAGGGTGAACGGTAGGAAAAAGCCGGTGAATGGTAGTTTTACGGCAAAAACAGGGGCCTCAAAGGCGGGCAGACATGCCATAAGCCTAGACATTCATAAGCTGATGGCCGAGCTTGAGCGTCTTGAGACCGCGCTCCCCCTCCACGCCATCGAGCGTGTCGAGCAGCATGCTGGTAGCCTCGACGCCACTGGTCAGATACCCATAATGCACGGTGGGAATGCCGCCCGTCAGCGCGCGCAAAAACGCGTTGTCGCCAAAACCGCTCACGCGGTGTATGCCCTCGCCCATGCCGCGAACCTCATCGATGGCACGCAGCGCGCCCGCCGCCATGGTATCGGTTGCGCAGGCGATAAACGAAACATCGGGAGCGACAGAGAGCAGTTCACGCGCCGCACTATAGCCCGAGTCGAGCGTAAACGAGCCCAGGCGAATCAAGGCGGCATCGAGCGGGTTGCCCGCGGCGCGTAATCCGGCCTCAAAACCGCGACGGCGGTCGTAACCGGCGGCACGGTCTTCTTCGGTAACTCCAATATAGGCGATCTTGCCGTCCACGCGGCCCGCAAGCGCTTGACCCAGCTCAAAGGCAGCCTCGTAATCGTCATGGTAGACGCACGCCGCGCCCTCGACGTTTTGGCCGATCAGCACAATGGGCACACGGCAAGACGCAATGGCCGCACGATGCTCGTCGGTGATCATGGTTGCCACCAGCACGATGCCATCGACCGGGTGATTCTGGAACAGGTCGAGATACTCGAGCTCGCGCTCGGCCGCGTTATCGGTATTGGCAAGCAACATTTGGTAGCCACGATGACCGAGCACCTGACCGATGCCCGCGGTAATGCGGCTCACGGATTCCGAGTTGATCTTAGGCACGATAACGCCGATGAGCTTGGTGGAGCCGGTGCGCAGCGCGCGAGCCTGGTTGGAGCGGACGTAACCGGTCAGCTCAATCGCCTGCTTAATACGCTCGGCCTTGTCCGCCGAGATATACCCACCGTTGAGGTAGCGCGAGACGGCGGCGCTCGAAACGCCTGCCAGCTCGGCCACATCTTTCATCTTTACCACGAGCACCCCTGTCATTGAAATCGCTTACACAATGATACCTGTTCGTTCCGGCGTTCTGACGAACGCCGGACTGCTCGACGCTACGCGGGCATCTGCCGGGCGATCTGCCGCTCAAACCGTCGCTCGCGTACATAAAGTACGCTTCGCTCCTCTTTCGCGGCACCTCGCCACGGCAGCTGCCCGCTCGCTGACGTTTGCTCGACCAGGAGCGCCCCTCTTTGTGCAATTTGCTCGCTAGGTTTCTAGCCGTGGTATTCGCCGTTGTACTGGATTAACGTCAAGTCTTCCACGCCGTCAAGCGCGCGAATGGCGTCGGCATAGGGCATGTCAACACCGTCCGAGAACACCTCCACGGCCATCTCCACCTTGTCACCGCGCATGGTCTTGGACTTCACCGTAAACTTGGTGCGGCCAAACGCGCGCACAATGTCGTCGCCCGTGATCTAGCCCGTGTAGTGGATGACCATCATGTACACGCGCGCCTTGTCCTGATGGCTTGCAAAGCCGGCGATCATCGCCACGATGACCACCGCCGTGAGCCCCACGAGCGCATACATGCCGGCGCCCGCCGTAATGCCCGTAGTAATAGCCCAAAACAGATACAGCAGGTCGAGCGGGTCCTTGACCGCCGTACGGTAGCGGACGATAGACAGAGCACCGACCATACCGAGCGAGATGACCACGTTCGTCGAGATCGCGAGCGTGACCATGCAGGTGAGCACGCACATGCCCACGAGCGTCACGGCAAAGCTGCGCGAGTACACCACGCCGGTAAAGAAGCGCTTGTACACGCAATAGATCAGGATGCCCATGGCGAGCGACACGAGCAGCGACAGACCGATCTTGGCAGGGTCGACCTGGCCAAACGCCTCCAAGACGGAGTTCTTAAAAAAGTCCCTGGTGCTCATGGTCTAAATATCCCCTCGGTTCTCAAAATCCGATTCCCAGTAGTTAAAGCCGCGCAAGTAGGCGGTCTTTTCGTAGCACAGGCAGTACTTGGAGACAGCCGTGAGCTCCGCCTCGCCCGGCGGTACCATATCGCGCACCAGCTGCGGGCAAAACTCGGTAAACTTAACCTCCATCACCAGCTTGCCCGGCTCCAGCACGGGCAGCGCGGGCAAGGTCACGTCAAAAATATCGAAGCTTCCCACCGCCGCACGAACGTTCATGTCAAACGTAATGCGCACGGTGCCCTCGTCCATCACCCACGGCTCGCGCTCGTAATCCACGATGGTCCGCGGGCGCATCATATTGCAGATGCACTCGATGTAGAACTCACGGCAGAGCTGGTGGGGGCTCCGCAGCAAAAAGTCGTAGTCGCCAGCCAGAATCTGCTCAAACTCGTCGCGCGTGAGCGGCGCGTCCTCCTTGTAGATCCAGCTACCGTACTTCTTTTTACGCTCGAGCTTAATCACCTTGTCGCTGCCGTTATAGATGCGCACGCGATACTTTTTGCGCATGAGAATACCGGCGTCTTTTTCCTCGTAGGCCGAGTTGCAATAGTCATCAAAGTACAGGCTGCGAATGGTGTAGCCGCCCGCCTGCGCATGCTTATCCAGCTTAAACACCGGCGCCATACGGCAGGCCAGCGCGGAATGCTCGCCCTCGTTAATGAGATATTTGAGCTCGTGGCGGTAACGCTCCTGCGTGGTACGCGCAGGAGGAGCCGCCAGGCGCTCAAGCAGCGCGCTAGCCCTCCTCATACGTGTCCTCCACGACCTTACCACCGTCCTGCACGTAAAAGCACTTCATGCCGTACTGTTTGCCGTCATCGGTCACATAGTAGTCAAACGCATCTTGCGTATAGCCGTCGGAGTTGGTGGCACGCACGCGCACAAAGTACTGGCCGGCATCGGGCGCATCGCACGTTACCTCCGGCAGCAGCACGTCCTCGGCCTTAAAGACCACGTCGCTTATGGCATAGTCGCGCGCAAGCTCCACGGTATAGCGAATGTCGCGCGCCTTAAAGTCGTAGGACGCATCCCAATTCACGCGCAGCTTACCGTTATCGATCTGCGGCACGCCAATGTAGAACGGCATGGGCTTCTTATAGCTCTCGCGATAGCTCTTATAGTTCTCCTCGATCTCGGAAGGAATCGCCGCAGCAATCTGCTCGTATTCGTCCTTCGTCACGGGCAGATTCTCCAGGTCGGGCGCAGCAAAGACGAGCGGCTCCGTGACCTCGCGATAATGCTCGACCATCTTGCTCAGGCGCTCTTCGGTCATGTACGAGCGCAGGTCCTTCACGGCGCTATCGAGTTCGCTGCGGAACGACTTGCTGCGCAACGCGCGGTTAAACAGAACGTTGCCCCAGTAGTTGCTCACGCCACGCTCCCAGCTCGCATAATCCGAGAACCCCGTCAAGCTCAACTCGAGCTTGCGCAGCATGCCGTCGTTATCCCAATCCAGAATGTACCAGACCTTGGAGTTAAGCGGGCTGTACAGATAGCAGTTACGGTTCTGCGTATCGCAATTGCCCGTCAAGATCTGAAACGCCATCCAATAGACCAGGTTCTCGGTATCGAAGTAGGTGTCGAGCACATCGTCGATCTTTTGCGTATCGTCGTTGAGCGCATCGAGCATCTCGATCAACTTGGTATGGTCCGAATCGCCCTTAATCTCGAGCATGCCCTCAAACGCCGTCTGGTTATAGTCGGGGTCATCCGCCAGCTTGATGGTGTCTTCGAAGCGATGGAAATCGAAGCTGTTCACCTTATACAGATGTCCGCTCTTATCCAGACCGTGGGCCTTAAGTGCCGTCTTGTTGAGCTGCTCGACCTGCGTAAACAGTCCGTAGTCCTCAAAGGTGTCGTTAGATTTTTCGGTCTGGTCGCACACCCATAAGTGCACGAACTGCGTGCGCAGGCCCATCATCTGGGGAATGCCACGGATCAGATCGTAGGCCATCTTGTTACGAAAGCGCATGCCCTCGCCCATATGCTTGTTAAGCGCAATCGCGCGCTGCTGACGCCACGTGCCCTTGCCCTTTTTGAGCTCCACCTTGTAGTTCTTTTGCGTATAAGTACTCGACGTCTGACCGCGCACCTGCACCGTGGCGTTGGGCGCCTCCTCGCCATAGCCCACCTCGCCAGCAACGGGACCCTTATCATCGCCAGGCTGCAGCAGGCCCATAACCTGATAGCGCGCCACGCCCATGTCGGCATAGTCGTAAACCGAGTACGTATTGATCTCGGCCCAGCTATGGTCGGTGTTCTCGGAGCTATTGCCGCGCGAGACCGTCAGGTACATGCATACGATGCCCGAGTCATCGTAGACCTCGTACAGCTCATCCTTGTCGCGAAGATGCTTGGTCTCGCTAGACGCATCGGCCTTTTTAATCTTGCCTTGCTTCTTGGTCTTTTTTGTCGAGGATTCGTCCTGCGCAGAGCAGCCCGAAAGCAGCAATGCGCCGGCAGCCGCCTCAATCAAGCGGCGACGCGATATCATCCTATCGGTCATCAGGACCTCCCCAACGATTGCGATACACGCGAACCACCGTGCGCTCAAACGCACCATGCGGCTCGCCCTCTAGACGCAGCTCCTCGTAGCGCTGTTCGGCACGGTCGAGCAAGCAGCCCAACTCCGTAAAGCGACCCGTCTTGTCGGTCGCCACAATGGGCTGCTGACTCAGGATACGATACGGCAAGTTGGCGGGATAAGTATCGAGCCGCATGAGCGCCACAACAAAAAACACCGCCGCGCCGAGCAAAAAGCCAAAGCCATAAAACTGCTGCGGAAAGAACAGCGAGACGATGGTCGCCAGCCCCGCCACACCCGCGAACAGCCCAGAGGCAAGCACGGCGCCCTTGTAGTCGGTAAAGTACAGCAAGATCAACAGAATCGTGTTGCCCACTGCATACAGGCCATAGCCCACGCACAGCGTGCGGAAATACCCGTGCATCAGATTGTTGAAGCCCAGTGGCAGGGCCGAGAGCACCGTGGTCTCGAGCGAGATGACCGCTGCCGTCACAAACAGCTGCTTGAGCGCGCAAAACCGCAGCTCCCGGTTGAGCGTGGCGAGCATTTCCTCCTCGGCCACCACGATGTCGCCCACCACGCCGCCGTCATTAAACAGGCTGTAGTAGTCGCGGTAGCGCGGATAGAAGTTGACCTCGACCGACACTACAAAGTTGACGGTCGTGACAAGGATCGTCAAAAACGCGATGAGCGCCGGCACATCGTGGTAGGGTGCGCCATAAAACAAGCCCTTGACCTGCACGCCAATGGGACCGGCCCAAATGATCACCAGGTGTGCAAAGAGCCCCAGGTTGGTAAACAGGCCCGTGAGCGCCAGCGGCATAAATTGGTCAAGCCAGCGCAAAAAGAGCCAGGGGCTGCGATCGCTCTGAGGAAAATACCGGTACAGCAACGCCACGTCCCAGGCGAGCATGACGCCGTAGCCCAGGGCGATCGAGGCCAGCAGGCCCTCGACCGGCGGCAGCCCCAGCGCCA
>CAJMRJ010000048.1:0-11672 GCA_905215865.1 uncultured bacterium
TGCCTTGGCCCACATAGGCAGTCTGAATGCCGCAGGCGGGGCTGGGGAAGTCGCGCTTGGGATCGTTGCCCACCATGAGGACCTCGTGCGGCTCGAGCCCCATCACCTGAAGCTGCTCTAGATAGTAGGTGGCATCGGGCTTGCAGCGGGTGGTGTTTCCCATGTGCGTGACGAGCTCAAAGGGGGCGTCGGCCAGATCGCCCCAACCCATACGGCACTCGATGGCCCCCTGCGGAAAGCTGGGGTTGGTGAAGAGCGCACAACGCAGTCCTGCATCCTGTACGGCCTGAAGCGCGGCGTGTGCGCCGGGCATGGCGTGGGCGTTGATGACATCGTCGTTCTTGTGCGGTAGAACTTCGCGGTCGTAGTAGGTAAACGCCTCGTAGATAAGTGGGTCCGAGAGGCAAATGCCGCACCGGCGCTCAACCTCTTCTTGGTAAAACTCAAGATTGGTGCGATTATCCGTGCCGCTTCGGCGGTTGGCGTTGAGGTCGACCAAGATGGTGCCGAGGCGTGCCATTGTGCCACCGCGGCTGCGTCGCCCGATGTCTGCGAGCATCGACGAGACATCTTTAAAATACCGAAGGATGAATGCGTTGAGGTTGATGCTAAGAAGCGTTTCGTCCATATCGAAAACGACTGCTTTGAGCACGCGGGCACCTTTCTCGATAAATTGTTCCAGAATCGTTGGCTCCGGATACTTTACCTCAAAGGCGTATGGGCAAACTGCTTATCGTCAAGTTGTGGAGACCGCTGTCCATAAGATTACGAAAAAGTCTCCACACGAGTAAAAAAACGCAGTTCACGCTTGAAATCGAACCCATTTCCCCGTAACCTATACGAACGTGATTGCATAAGCGTCACATTAGTATCTGTCGGCTCCCGAGTGTTCCTAAACGTTGTGTGCTTGTCGCACCCTTCTGTAGGTCCTAGCAATCGGGGCCCCGTAGTTCGAAAGGGGTCCACCTTTGAGTGAGATTCAGAACTCGTCCATTTTCTCTCTTGACGATGTCAACGAGGAGGAGATGAACAACCTCATCGACGGTACGATTACCGACTTTGATGAGGGCGATCTCGTTAACGGCACTGTCGTTAAGATCGAGCATGACGAGGTGCTCGTTGACATCGGATTCAAGTCCGAGGGCGTTATCCCGGTCCGCGAGCTGTCCATCCGCAAGGACGCTAACCCTGCAGACATCGTTGCACTCGGTGATCCCATCGAGGCTCTGGTTCTCCAGAAGGAGGACAAGGACGGTCGTCTGGTCCTGTCCAAGAAGCGTGCCGAGTACGAGCGTGCTTGGAACCGCATCGAGGAGAAGTTCAACTCCGGCGAGAACGTCGAGGGCGAGGTTATCGAGGTTGTCAAGGGCGGCCTGATCCTCGACATCGGTCTGCGTGGCTTCCTGCCCGCTTCCCTCGTCGACCTCCGTCGCGTCAAGGACCTCACCTCCTACATGGGCACCCGCATCGAGGCCCGCGTCATCGAGATGGACCGCAACCGCAACAACGTCGTCCTCTCCCGTCGCGTCGTGCTCGAGGAGTCCCGTAAGGCCGAGCGCTCCGAGATCCTGTCCAAGCTCAAGTCTGGCATGCGTCTCCAGGGCACCGTTTCCTCCATCGTCGACTTCGGCGCCTTCGTCGACCTCGGCGGTATCGACGGCCTCATCCACATCTCCGAGCTCTCCTGGAACCACGTCAACCATCCTTCCGAGGTTGTCAAGGTCGGCCAGGAGGTCGAGGTCGAGGTTCTCGACGTCGACCTCAACCGCGAGCGCATCTCCCTGGGTCTCAAGCAGACTACCGAGGATCCGTGGCGCGCACTGGTCAAAAAGTACCCCGTCGGCGCTATCGTCGAGGGCACTGTGACCAAGCTTGTCCCGTTCGGCGCTTTCGTCGACCTGGGCGAGGGCATCGAGGGCCTGGTGCACATCTCCGAGATGGCCAACAAGCACGTCGATCAGCCTTCTCAGGTCACCCACGTGGGCGACAAGGTTCAGGTCAAGGTCATGGAGATCGACCTCGACCGTCGTCGTATCTCTCTGTCCATGAAGTCTGCTGCTGAGACTCTGGGCGTCGAGATCGAGGTTACCCCGCTGCCTTCCGAGAAGAAGGACGAGGAGACTGACGCCGAGTAAATCGGTTTGACGATCACTTGTTTTAAGGGATCCGTCCGCAATGGACGGGTCCCTTTTTGCATTTGTTGCTGAGGTACGCGATGCTGCCCGGGCGCAATGCTGTCCGGGCTGTCCACAGGCTATTGGGTTGTCGGTGCATGAAAAATGCCGACATCCCGCCTCGGGGAGGAGGCGGGAACGCACCGAGTAGACGGAGGGGTGCGGAGCGCGGTCGCGTCTCGACTGACGACGTTGCCCATCGACGACCCTATTGTACTGCATGGCGTGGTTCTTGGTTTATCGTGTCGAACGCTTGTGTTGTGCCAATGCCTGCGGCGGTGGTGTGCTACACTCTTTCACTGCTGAGTGGGCCAGACGGTCGCGCGATGTGCTGCTTACGGCACGCGTGAGGAAAGTCCGGGCTCCAGAGGGCGGGATGCCGGCTAACGGCCGGGCGGAGTGATCCGACGGAAAGCGCCGCAGAAAAGAAGACTCCCACCTGCGCCGCAAGGCGTAAAGGGAAAAGCTGAAACGGTGGTGTAAGAGACCACCAGCGTCGTGGCAACACGGCGGCTTGGCAAGCCCCATCCGGAGCAAGCGCGAATAGGAACGCTATGGGCCGGCCCGGTCCGCGTTCGGGTAGCGTGCGTGGAGCTGCACGGTAACGTGCAGACAAGATAAATGACCGTTCACGACAGAACCCGGCTTACAAGCCCACTCGGCACTTTGTTGACGCTGCGAACCCGTCAGCGCGGCAATCTGCCTTTCAAGCCTTCGGGCATGACCATAAGGTCAATGCCCTCGTCTTTCAAGGTACCTTGCTCGCGCTGACGGGTTCTCGCTTTCGTTGACGGAATCATCGGCGGTTCTGTTCTTGGCATCTCGCTGTTTTTGCCTGGTCATTGGCGTTGCCGTTCTATTTACCGGGATTATCGGTACGGCCTTTGCCGTATTATTGAGGCTGTTTGTTGCTTTGCTTGTTGTTGAGGGGCTTTGTTGGACAGCTATTTTACTCTGCAATCGAATATTGAGGCTTCGGGCGAGTTTGTGGACCGCAAGAGCCGGTTTATTGCCCAGCTGATCCATATTGAGTCCGAGGATGAGGCGAATGCCTTTATCGAGATGGTTCGCAAGCGTCATTACGACGCTCGGCATAATGTGCCCGCGTGGATTTTGGTCGATGGACGCGAGCGCCAGAGCGATGATGGTGAGCCGAGCCGAACGAGCGGTATGCCGACACTCGAGGTGCTGCGCGGCGCGGGGCTCAAAAATGTTTGCTGCGTGGTGACGCGCTATTTCGGCGGCACGCTGTTGGGTCCTGGTGGCTTGGTGCGCGCCTATACCGCGGCGACGCAGGCGGCGGTGGCCGCGGCTCAGGAGGCTGGGCAGATCGTCGAGATGACAAGTGTTGTGCCGGTTGACGTGCATGTGGCCTATCCGCAGTATGAGCAGGTGCTTCGCTTGGCTCAGGATTCGGGTGCCAAGGTCTTGGATACCGATTACGCGGATGCCGTGACACTTCACTTGGTGTTTAAGGCGGGGGAGCAGGAGCCATTTTGCGCCAAGATGCGCGAGCTTATGGCGGGGCGCGAGGAGATCGAGGTCGGTGCTTCCGCATTTGCCGAGTTCTAACGGCGACGGCCGGCGTGCTTTTGGATGGATCCCAAGCGCGCCGGCCGTCGTTTTTTCTGTCGCTGTCGTTTACTCGGCGAGCTGCTTTAGCATATCGCAGGCGATCTCGACGGCATCGTCGATGCAGCCGGGGCAGCTGCGGAGCGGACCCTTATCCGATCCGACGCCCTTGAGCGTGCCACAGACGGTCGTCGTGTTCTTCTCGCCAAAACGCTTGGCGATTTCGCGCGACAGCTTGTAGGTCTGGCCCTTGGTCTTGGGGTTTTCCATGCCGCCGCTCGTCACGAAGCCCATGATGGCCACGGCGCCCGAGATGGCGCCGCAGGTTTCGGTCATGCCGCCCATGCCGGCGCCAAAGCCCTCGGTGAGGGTAAAGGCGACCCGGGGGTCGAGCCCGACGGCGGGCGCGAGCGTGCAGGCGACGGCCTGGGCGCAGTTAAAGCCACGGGCGTGGTATTCGGCAGCCTGAGCCTGACAGGCGGTGATGTCGAGCTGGGCCGTATCGATTTGCTTCATCGTTGTCTCCTTGGTCATGGTGTACCCGCCTATGGTACCCGTGACGGTGCGTGTAATCATCGAGAGCTTCATGGATGCCTCATTTTTATCTATCGAGCAAATGCCCAAGGCTTGAGATAAATACCCCTAATCAATTTGTCCAATAACCTACCTTGGGGATGGGTTGAGAGGGGTGCAGGGTAGCGGTATCGTGAACCGAATAAAAACAAAACCCAAGTAAGGGAGTTGGATATGAGCGAGCAGACCATCGGTACGACGTGTGTTCAGGGCGGGTATCACCCGGGAGATGCGGAGCCGCGCCAGGTGCCCATCTACCAGTCCACCACGTGGAAGTACGACACGTCCGAGCACATGGGCAAGCTGTTTGACCTGGAGGAGTCGGGCTATTTCTACAGCCGTCTGCAGAACCCCACGTGCGATTTGGTTGCCGCCAAGATCTGCGAGATGGAGGGCGGCACCGCAGCGATGCTCACGAGCTCGGGCATGGCTGCGAACTTCCTTGCGATCTTTAACGTTGCCGGCGCCGGCGATCACGTGGTCGCAAGCTCTGCCATCTACGGCGGTACGTACAACCTGCTTGCCCATACCATGGGTCGTATGGGCTTGACCTGCACGTTCGTTGCCCCCGACTGCACCGATGGGGAGCTCGAGGCAGCCTTCCAGCCCAACACCAAGCTCGTCTTTGGCGAGACCATCGCCAATCCCGCCCTTGCCGTGCTCGATATTGAGCGCTTTGCCAAGGCCGCGCATGACCACGGCGTACCGCTGATGGTCGACAACACCTTCCCGACGCCCGTGATGTGCCGTCCCTTTGAGTGGGGCGCTGACATCGTTACGCACTCCACCACTAAGTACATGGATGGCCATGCGGCTTACCTGGGTGGCGTGATCGTCGATCACGGCCAGTTTGACTGGATGGCCCATGCGGACAAGTTCCCGGGTCTCACCACGCCTGACGAGAGCTACCACGGCGTGACCTATGCCGAGAAGTTCGGTCGCGAGGGCGCCTTTATTACCAAGGCCACTGCGCAGCTTATGCGCGACCTCGGCCCCATGCAGAACCCGCAGGCGGCATTCTTCCTGAACAGCTCGCTCGAGAGCCTGCATGTGCGCATGCCGCGCCATTGTGAGAATGGTCTGGCGGTCGCCAAGTTCCTGCAGAGCCACCCCAAGGTGCGCTTTGTGAGCTATCCGGGTTTGGGGGGCGACAAGTACTATGACATCGCTCAGAAGTACATGCCCAACGGTACCTGCGGCGTGGTGAGCTTTGGCTTTAACGGTGGTCGCGCGGCGGCCGAGACCTTTATGAAGAGCCTCAAGCTCGCCCAGATCGCCACGCATGTGGCCGACGCCCGCACCTGCTGCTTGCATCCGGCAAACGCCACACACCGTCAGATGAACGATGAGGAGCTCATCGCCTGTGGTATCTCCGCCGACATGGTGCGCCTGTCGTGCGGCCTCGAGGATACGGCCGATCTGATTGCCGACCTTGAGCAGGCACTTGAGCAGTGCTAGGCTAGCGTTCGCATGAGGCGCCGATGCTGGCAGAAAGCTTCGGCGACCTTTTGTTCCGATTCCGTAGGCGGGACCCCAATCGCGGCTGTTTGCAGGCGATTGGGGCCCCGTTTTTTGCGTTGGGCCACTCGAAAGGATGGATATGGAGAAAACTGCAGAGCAGCTGCGCCGCGAGCACCTTGCCCTAGAGGGCGACACCCATGGCAAGAACAAGTGGGCGATTCTGTTTACCGTGCTCATCATGACGTTTATGGTGTGTCTGGATTCGACCGTCGTGACCGTGGCGCTGCCCGTGATGCAAAAGGAGCTGGGCGTGGGCCTCGATCGCATTCAGCTGGTAAGCTCGGTGTATCTGCTTGCGACTTGCGTGGCTATGTTGCCGTTTGGCCGTCTGGGCGATGTGCGCGGCAAGGTGGGTGTATTCCAGCTGGGCGTCATCGTCTTTACGGTCGGCTCGTTGCTTTGCGGTCTTTCGGGTTCGCTCGAAGTTCTTATTCTGGCACGCATTGTTCAGGGCGTCGGTTGCGCGGCGGCTATGGCCAACAACATGGGTATCATCACCGAGTCGTTTCCGGCGCGCGAGCGCGGTCGTGCTATGGGTATTCTCGCGACCTTCGTGGCCCTCGGCATGATGTGTGGCCCCGTGCTCGGCGGTATGCTGGTGGCAAGCTTTCCTTGGGAGAGCATCTTCCTCATCAACCTGCCCATTGGCGTCATCTCGTTTATCGTGGGGCTCTATACACTGCCGCATGTTAAGCCGGAGGCCGGCGAGCGTCCCATGTCCATGATCGAGGCCGCTCATCGCTGCTTTGCAAATTCGGCCTTCACTATCAACCTGGCCTGCATGCTCATCGTGTTCGTTGGCATTGGCGCATCCGAGTTTATTCTGCCGTTCTATTTTCAGGACGCCCATGGCTTTAGCTCCGATATTTCCGGACTGCTCTTTTTGGCACTGCCGATGGTGAATGCCTTTATCGGCCCGCTTTCGGGAACGGTTTCGGACCGTGTTGGCTGCGAGGGTCCCACGGCGTTCGGCCTGGGCGTGTATGTGTGCGGTCTCTTTGCGGTAAGCACGCTCGACGAGCACTCTTCTATCCCTGTGATCGTGTGCTGTGTCGCGTTTATGTCGTGCGGCACGTCGATTTTCCAGAGCCCCAACAACTCGCTGTATATGGGTTCGGCCCCGCGCGAGGCGCTCGGTTTTGCAGGCAGCTTGGGCAGTTTGGCGCGCTACGCCGGCATGGCACTCGGCATTACGGTGGCGTCGAATATCCTGTATGGGCAGATGAGCGTGGCGATGGGCGAGGCCGTGACCAGTTTTGTTGCAGGCCGTCCGGATGTGTTCCTGTTTGGCTTTCGCTCGGTGTTCTACGTGCTCATGGCTGTGGCCGCTGTGGGCTTTGCGCTCGCCATGGTGCGTTTGGTGAGGATGCGCGCCCGCCATTAGCTTGTGGTGGCAGGCTTGCCACGAATCGGGCTTATCTACTGGTCTTGCAGCTTTATGGTGCGATGTGGCTTGTGGGGCGGGCGGGGATCGGTCCGTGGTAGACTATCGAACAACGTTTATTAATCGCGCGGTATCGTTGCCGCGAGAAGGGGTTGCGCCATGCAGGAGCTTGAGGATCGTATTCGCCATGACGGCATCGTAAAGGCCGGTAACGTCCTTAAGGTTGATGCCTTCCTCAACCACCAGTGCGACGTTGAGCTGTTCGACCACATGGGTGCCGAGTGGGCCCGTCTGTTCGAGGGTGTCGAGATCAACAAGATCCTGACGATCGAGGCTTCGGGCATTGGTATGGCCTGCATTGCAGCTCAGCATTTTGGCGGCGTGCCGGTGGTCTTTGCCAAGAAGGCCCAGTCCATCAACCTTGACGGCGAGCAGTATGCCACGACCATCTATTCCTTTACCAAGCAGAAGGAGTACCCGGTTATCGTGGGTAAGCGTTTCCTGTCCGAGGGCGATAGGGTCCTGATTATCGACGACTTCCTGGCCAACGGTTGCGCGCTTGAGGGCCTTATTAAGATCTGCGAGGCTGCGGGCGCCGAGGTTGCCGGCATTGGCATCGCCGTTGAGAAGGGCTTCCAGGGCGGTGGCGATAAGCTCCGTGAGCGCGGCTTTCGCGTTGAGAGCCTGGCCCGTATTGCCGAAATGGACTGCGAGAACGGCGAGATCACGTTCGCCTAGGCGCGCAGCACAAGCGATTGGTATGCGATGTGACAAAGGGACTGTCCCTTTGTCACATTTTTTGTATGAGGGGAGGTGTTGATATGGATGAGAACAAGATGGGATGGCGCGAGTATGCGCGCTATGCCGAGATGTCGGTCGAGGAGTTGGCACGCGATTGCGAGGTGCAGGTGTTTCGCGCGACGGGTCCGGGCGGACAGGGCGTGAACACGACGGACTCGGCGGTGCGCATGAAGCATATCCCTTCGGGGATTGTCGTGACGGCGCGTGAGAGCCGCAGTCAGTTTCAGAATCGCAGCTGCTGTCTGCGTAAGCTGAGGGCAGAGCTTGAGCGTCGTGGCCGTCCGCCGCGCCGACGCGTAAAGACCAAAGTGCCACAGCGATCGCGCCAGCGCAGGCTCAACGACAAGCACTTCAACGCGATTAAAAAGGCCAACCGTCGCAAGCCGGGCAGCGACGAATAGCCTCCTCATAAGTTGCGGTGAAATAGGGACTGTTTTGCGGCTTTAGCTGCATAAACAGTCCCTATTTCACCGCAACTTAGGTGGGGGTAGCGGGTTGGGTGCCAGACGTGGAGGGCGCCGGCCAGGACGTCGACCTCGATGCGCGAGGCGACGATGGGCTCGCCGTCGGCCTGGATGGGGTAGTCGGGCTCCTCGAACGTGAGCTCGGCATGACGGCAACGACGCATGCGAACCGGTGGCAACTTGGTATGGTGGCCGTCCTTGGCCGAAAGAAACATAGGCAGGGCAACCGCGCGAGGGACAGGGCCGCAGGCGTAGCAGACGTCGAGTATGCCGTCGCAGGGGTCGGCATCGGGGCAGATACGATAGCCCGAACCATAGGTGGGCCCCAGCTGGATGGCCATGATAATCGCCCGCACGCGCTCGGCAGGCGCGTCATCTAAGCTCACCGTCATGGGATAGTTGCGGTAGCGCAGACCAAACTGCTCCAGACCCGAGAGAGTGTAGAGCGGAGCGCCTGTCAAGCCGGTCTTTTTGCGCAGCTCGGTGGTGCCCAGGCCGATGGCGGCATCGATGCCGACCGAAAGCGTCTGGTCGTAGTACTCAACGGCAGCCTCGCCGCTGCCGCTCGCAGGGCTCCACGAGCGAATGCGCCCCATGTCCTGACGCTGCAGCTCGCAGGTGAGCAGCGCGCCAAAATCCTTGCCGGAGAAATCGTCAATGCCGAGTGTTTGGGCAAAATCATTGCCGGAGCCTACGGGCAGGACGGCAAGCGCCGGTCGAACCGCCTCTTCTTGCGCCATCAAGCCATTGACGACCTCGTGGATCACGCCGTCGCCGCCGAGTGCGATAACCGTGCGGTAGCCCTGAGCCTGTGCGGCCAGTTCCTTGGCGTGCCCCGCGCGTTCGGTCAGCACCAAGTCAAACTGGGATGCGCGCGCGGTCATATCAAAAAAGCGCTGCAGGCGCTCGGCAACTTCGCGCGCAGCACCCGACTGGGCGGCTGGGTTGGCGATGATGAGCGTGCGACC
This sequence comes from uncultured bacterium, assembly GCA_905215865.1. Classification (GTDB taxonomy): domain Bacteria; phylum Actinomycetota; class Coriobacteriia; order Coriobacteriales; family Coriobacteriaceae; genus Collinsella. Next base: position 9,458 of record CAJMRJ010000048.1, read on the forward strand.
AAAATCAGTTGCGTGCATGGGGCGACTCCCGGCGTATGACGTGACGGTGCGGTCGCGCTCGGGTCGAATTGCCCCTGATTGTGGCTGCACGGCGAATACTAACGTCTACTCTATCAGGTCGTTGTGGCGCTCGATAGCATCCGCTACCGTACCGCCCTCATCCACAATAAGCGAACGGCGCTTGGGTGAGATGATGCGCTGAGCGGGGTACACGCTGCGGTGCCCGCCGACGAGATAGCTGATAAAGGCCACGATGACAAAGAACCCGGCTGCCGTGCCGTGGAACAGGTCGATGGCCATCATGCAGGTGGTGATGGGCACGTTGAGACCGGCGCAGAACACGCCGAGCATGCCCAGCGCCGCCAGAAAGCTGGGGTCGATTCCGACGAGGCAACCGATCCAGCCGCCGAGCGCCGCACCGATGCCAAACAGGGGCGTGACCTCGCCGCCTTGGAAGCCGGCACCCAGGGTGAGCGCCGTCACCACGAGCTTGATGGCTGCGTCGGCAAGGGTCGTGTTACCGGCGAACCCGGCGCCCGAGAGACAGGTGGCAAGGCCGGCATACTTCCAGGCGTCGAGCACCGCGTAGGCCGCGAGCACCACGAGCGCGCCCACGAGTGCGCGAGCAAGGTAGTTGGTGATAAAGCGACCGTACAGGCTCTTGACGGTTCGAACCGACCAGGCAAAGAGGCGTGCCGTCAAACCGAAGATAATGGCGCTGATAACAACGATGACAACCGTCCGTGGTGTCATGTTGGGAACGCTGGCGATGACATTCGCTTCGTACTCGGTACCCAGGGCGAGTGATGTGAAGTAGCCGGTAAACGAGGCGACTAAGCAGTAGATGCCCGCGGTGTAGTCGATCTTGCCGATAAAGCACATCTCCATGCCAAAGAAAGCTCCGGCAAGGGGCGAGCCGAATACGGCGCCAAAGGCTGACGAGATGCCGGCGAGCATGAGGTCGTGGTGGTCATGCTTTTTGAGGTGGGCGAGGCTCGAGATGTTGCTGGCAATGGTGCCGCCAATCTGCACCGCAGCTCCCTCGCGACCGGCCGATCCGCCCGTGAGGTGCGTGAGCGTGGAGCAGACGAAGGTGAGGACGGCCATGCGCATATGGATGAGGCGTGTGCCCAGGGCGGAATCGATGACCAGGTTGTTGCCGCGCTTGGCGGCAAGGCCGTGGTTCTTGTACACCCACGCGGTGGCCACGCCCACGACGGGGAGCAGCGCGTAGATCCACGCATGGTGCTCGCGATAATCGGTCGCGATATTCAGCGAGGCCAAAAACGCCCAAGCGGCAACGCCCATGGCGAGAGAGACGATGACGACGAGTACGAGCAACTTAGCGCTCGCGAGTAGGTTGCGGACGTTGCGGCGCGTGTCGGCAGCCAAGAGATGCTCGGAGCGGGTGAGCTGTTGCCTGCCGGCCATGATAACGTCGTTCAGGGAGAAAAAGCCGCCGTCGTCGAGCGACTGGGAATGATCTTGCGCTTCGTTTGCGCTTTCGGGTTTGTCGGTAAAAGCCATACGTTCCTCTTTTAGGTTGCAACGCAAGCATTATAAAACGCGGTAAACGCGACGAGCCGGTGGGTTGGTTTCCATTCTGTTTCGCGGCCTGCAACCGACAGGTGTATTTGCGGGTTCAGGCCGAGTCGCGGTCGTGCGTCGGGGGATTATACTGAGGCAAGCATAAAGAATCGGCGCCCCTGTTGTGCGCCGTGGCATTAAAGAGGTGCATATGGCAGAGAAACTCATTCCGTTGGAGGACGCGCAGTCGATCGTTCTGTCGCACGTTGCTCCGACCGATCTCGTCGAGATTCCCGTGTGGCAGCCGGTCTTCCCTTGGCCGAGGACGCGGTGGCCGATATCGACATCTCGCCGTTTGCCAACAGCGCTATGGACGGATATGCCGTGCGCTCGGCGGACTTGGCGCAGGCGTCTGGTGAGACGCCGGTGACGCTCGACGTTATCGGACACGAGGCAGCGGGCCATGTCTTTGAGGGCGTGGTCGGCACGGGCGAGACCGTCCGCATCATGACGGGCGCGCCGGTGCCCGAGGGTGCTGACGCCGTAGTGAAATACGAGATCGTCGACGTGCTTGACGGCGATGGCAACGAGGGCTCGCACGTTCGCTTCTCGGCGCCGGTCAAGGTAGGGGAGAACGTTCGCTCTGCCGCCGAGGAGGCCCATGCCGGCGATGCTGTGATGCACGCCG
>CAJMRJ010000049.1:0-11628 GCA_905215865.1 uncultured bacterium
TCCGACCCTCCTCGCGTACCTTTAGTACGCGTCGTCGGGCTCGTCGCTCCCGATACGTCGCACTGCAGAAGCTCGGATGACGTAAATGCGTTCGGCGTGTTCATGGTCTGTTTCATTATCCGATCGCTCCTTCCATCTCGAGCTTGATCAGGTTGTTCATCTCGACGGCGTACTCCAGCGGCAGCTCCTTGGAGACCGGGTTGGCAAAGCCGTTGACAATCATGGTGCGGGCCTCTTCCTCCGAGATACCGCGGCTCATCAGGTAGAACACCTTGTCGTCGCCGATGCGGCCGATAGTGGCCTCGTGGCCGACGTCGACATTCTTGGCTCGGATGTCCATAGCGGGGATGGTGTCGGAGCGGCTCTGGTCGTCGAGCATGAGCGACTGGCAGCTCACGGTTGCCTTGGAGCCCTCCGCCTTGGGCGTGGCCACGATGGAGCTGCGGAAGGTCTGGATGCCGCCGTTCTTGGAGATGCCCTTGGTCTCGACGGTTGCCGAGGTCTCGGGCGCGTTGAGTACGACCTTGCAACCGGTGTCGAGGTTTTGGCCGGCGCCGGCAAAGGTAATGCCGGTAAAGCTCGAGCGGGCGCGGCGGCCGTTGAGCACGCTCATGGGGTAGAGGTAGCCCACGTGGCTACCGAAGGAGCCGCTGATCCACTCGATGTCGCCGTCCTCGTCCACGCGCGCACGCTTGGTGTTGAGGTTGTACATGTTCTTGGACCAGTTCTCGATGGTCGAGTAGCGCAGGTGTGCGCGCTTGCCCACAAAGAGCTCCACAGCACCGGCGTGGAGGTTTGCCACGTTGTACTTGGGCGCGGAACAGCCCTCGATAAAGTGCAGGTCGGCGTCGTCCTCGACGATAATGAGCGTGTGCTCAAACTGGCCGGCGCCCTTGGCGTTGAGGCGGAAGTAGCTCTGCAGCGGGAAGTCGAGCTTGGTGCCCTTGGGCACGTAGACAAACGAGCCGCCCGACCACACGGCACCGTGCAGGGCCGCAAACCTGTGGTCGGTGGGCGGGATAAGCGTCATAAACTTCTCGTGGATGAGCGGCTCCCACTGCGGGTCGTGCAGGGCCTCCTCGATGCCGGAGTAGACGATTCCCATCTTGGACGCGGTGTCCTGCATGTTGTGGTAGACGAGCTCGGAGTCGTACTGCGCGCCGACGCCCGCCAGGTAGCTACGCTCGGCCTCGGGGATGCCCAGGCGCTCAAAGGTGTTCTTGATGTCGTCGGGCACCGACTCCCAGTCGTGCTTTTGGTCGGTGTTGGGCTTGACGTAGGTGACGATGTTGTCCATGTCCAAGCCCTCGATGGAGGGGCCCCACGTCGGATCCGGGAAACGGTTAAAGATCTCGAGGGATTTGAGGCGCAGGTCGAGCATCCACTGCGGCTCGTCCTTCTTGGCGCTGATCTCGCGCACGATGTCGGGCGTGATGCCGGCGTCGAGGCGCTCGAATCCCTCCTCGCCATAGGTGAAGTCGTAGAGGCTGCGGTCGATGTCCGCGACCTCGGTGCGGTTCTTGGTCATTGCGTCGCCCCTTTACGCCTGCTGCTCGGCAGCGGCGGCCTCGGCCTGGGCGCGCTGCTCGGCGGCCTCGCACTCGAAGGTCTCAAAGCCGTTCTTGTCGATCCAGGGGATCAGCGAGGCGTCGTCCTCGCGCACGATGTGGCCCTTGACCATAACGTGGACGCGGTCGACATCCAGGTGCTCCAGGATGCGCGTGTTGTGCGTGATGATGAGCATGGAGCCGTCGCAGCTCTTGCGGTAGGCGTCCATGCCGTGGCTGACGGTGGAAAGCGCGTCGACGTCCAGACCCGAGTCGGTCTCGTCCAGAATGGCGAGCTTGGGCTGCAGCAGCAGGAGCTGGAGCATCTCGACCTTCTTTTTCTCGCCGCCCGAGAAGCCCACGCCTAGCTCACGGTTGAGGTAGGCAGTGTCCATGTTGAGCTCGGCCGCGAGCTCCTTGACGCGGCGACGGAACTCCTTGCCCTTCATCTCCAGGCCGGGGCGGCCGGCGATGCTGGCGCGCAAAAAGCTCGACAGCGGCACGCCCGGGATCTCGACCGGTGTCTGGAAGCTCAGGAACAGGCCGGCGCGCGAACGCTTGTCGGTGGTGAGCTCGGTGATGTCCTGGCCGTCAAAGACGATGCGGCCGTCCTGCACAGTATAGACGGGGTCGCCCATGACCAGGTGGCCGAGGGTGGACTTGCCGGCGCCGTTGGGTCCCATCAGCACGTGGGTCTCGCCGGCGGCGACGTTGAGGTTGACGTTGTGGAGGATGGTCTTTTCGTCCACGGAGGCGGTCAGACCTTCGATGGAAAGCAGCGGATTTGCACTCATGCTGTCCCTCTCTGTATATGGTGTGCTCATAGGTGTATGAAACCCTAGGAATCTTCTCGGAATAAAGTTACTATGGGTTCGGCGTTAGTCAAGGGAAAACCCGACTAATCCACTCGACTTTTCAGATTGTGGGACAAATTCATCGGCAGTGCTTGTCCCCAGCGTTATGGAAGGGTAGGTATGCTCATTTCTTCCAAGGGCCGCTATGCCCTCCGTTTGATGATTTATATCGCAGCGCTTGGTGACGCCGAGGGCAAGATTGCTCTGCGCGAGGTCGCCGACCGCGAGCATATCTCGCAAAAGTATCTGGAGCAGCTGGTTCGTCCGCTTATGAAGGCTGGCCTGCTTAAGAGCGTGCGTGGCAAGGGCGGCGGCTACATGATGGCCAAGGACCCGGCCGAAGTGCGTGCCGGCGACATCTTGCGTGCCGTCGAGGGCAGCACGGCCCCGGTGGCGTGCGATGGCATCGACAACAGCTGCACTCGCAGCGATCTGTGCTCAACGGTCAAGTTCTGGCGCGGCCTGGACGACGTGATCGAAAAGTACGTCGACGGCGTGACGCTGGCCGACCTAGCCGCCGTTCCCGAGATTAACTTTGACATTAAGCTGTAGCCCGGGCGCAATTCCTTAAGATTTCGCGGAGGGTTGTTGCCGTTTACCGATGGGTTGTTGTGCAACAAACGGGGAGCTGTAATACTGAATCCATCTTTGCAAACTGCACTTTAACCACACCGATGCAGGGAGGACGTATGCAACCCAAGCATTCCGCGATTGTTGCGGGCCTGACGTTGGCGCTTTCGTTTGGCGCTGTTGCCGCACCCGCGACCGGTGCTGCCGAGGAGCCCACGCCGGGTGTTGCCTCGGATGCCACCGATATCGATAAGGGCCTCTACACCCAGCAGTCTTTCTCGGGCGTGCTGAGGTCGGTTCAGGGTGTTTCGTTTGTCAATGTGACCGACGAGATGAAGTACTTTACCAAGTACGAGAGTCACGGCAAATACAACCAGAGTTTTTCGTATGGCGACGGATACAACGCACTGGGTTATTACCAGTTCGATCGCCGTTGGTCGCTTATTCCGTTTATGAAGCAGGTCTATAACTACGACTCTGCTAAGTACAGCATGCTTAAGGACGCGATTGACCGCGGTGGCGAGATTTCCAACGGAAGCAACCCCATGTATGCGAACGGTCAGCTCACCGACCTGGGCCGCATCGCGCAGGATGCCTTCCTGGGTGCTTACAACACCGATCCGGCTGAGTTCTCGGCGCTGCAGGATGCCTATGCGTACAACTCCTACTATGCGGTGACCGAGTCGTGGCTCAAGAACGCTCTGGGCATTGATATTTCCGGTCGCGCCGATTGCGTCAAGGGCATGGTGTGGAGTATCACCAATATGTGCGGCACGGGTGGCTGCCAAGACTTTTTCCGTTGGGCGAATCTTTCCAACGATATGACCGACCGCGAGTTTGTGACCGCGCTTTCGAACAGCGTGGTTGATAACGTGGCGCGCAAGTATTCGAGTCAGCCTCAGTACCATGAGGGATGGAAGAATCGCTATAAGAACGAGCTCAAGGACTGTCTGGTCTACATTGACGAGGACGAGGCCGCTGCTGCAACGCCTGTGGAGCCTGATCCTGAGCCCGCGCCGGCGCCTGGTCCGAGCATGGCGCCGGCTGCTCCCGCCGCACCGACACCTGGTACCGATGGCGATGCGGGCGATAGCGGCGATACCGATGCGCCCTCGACTGATACGGGCAGTGATGACGCCGGTAACGGTGGGGCTACGTCTGGTGGTACTTCTGGCGATTCGTCGACTTCTGGCTCTGACGGCGCTACGGATGGTGCAACATCTGGCTCTACCGATGCGGGCGCTTCCAACGGCGCTGGCGATTCCTCTGCCGATGCTGGGTCCTCTAACGGATCTGGCTCTGATGCTTCCGAGGGCGGTTCGAGTGGGGGCTCCAATACCGGCGATTCCTCGACGGAAAATAAGCCTTCTACCAGCGAGCAGCTTGGCTCCATGCTTGGATCGTCTTTGACGGCGGGCATTAACGGTGGATCTTCTTCTGATGAGGGGGCGTCTGACCAGGGTTCCGGTTCCGATGCCGCCGATGCGGGCGCGAAGCAGTCCGACGCCGATGCTCAGAAGGCTGGGGATAAGGGTGGTACTACTACCGCCACCACGACGACTACGACCACCACGATGACCAAGGCCTCGGGTGGCAATATGCCCAAGACGGGCGACCTCATCGTGATGGCGAGCCTTGCCAGCGCGAGCTTGGCCACGCTTGGTGCCACGTCCATTGTGAGTGGTAAGCACAAGCTTGATCAGCAGAAGAAATCCGCTGGTGAGGACGGTTCTGAGGAGTAAGATCCTGGTCGCCTGATAATCTAAGAACTAGGACGGGGTCCGGTGCGAATGCATCGGCCCCGTTTTGTTGTGCAACGATTAGTTATGCCCCCTCACGCCCCATGTTGCTACCGTTGCCCGAAACGTCTGCATGACGGCATCATTGCGGTTGAGTTGCTCGATACAATGGGCATCGTGCTGCGTTTTAGGGAGAAGTTACGGTGTCTGAACAGGCGATTTATGGTGATACTGCCTACTATGGCGTAGAGTTGATCAACCGCTCGGGTAACGGGGCGCTACCGGTCGGCGAACATGACTTTGCCGAGGCCATTGATCGATGCGTGCTAGTCGACAAGACGATGTTTATTGCCGATGTCTTGGATGCTGATGCTTCCGTTGTGGCGTGTTGCCGGCCCGAAGGCTTTGGCAAGAGCATGAACCTGTCGATGCTTAAGGCTTTTCTGGAGCGACCCGCGGTCGGGCAGGTCGATCGGGGTCTGTTTGCTGGTTCCCAGATTTGGGATGCGGGTGGCGGGCGCTATCGGGATGAGTTTGCCTGCTACCCTGTGATATTGCTGGACTTTTCTGGCGCTGCGAGGTGCGGTGTCAACGTCGTCGGCGTCGTGCGTGACGCTCTTTCTGGTGAGTGCGCTCGCCTGTTGGCGCTTTTGGAGGCTCCGGATTTGCCCCGAGACAAGGTGCGCCACATCGAGCGCGTTGCGCGTGGCGTGGCGGGCGAGGACGAGGTTGCCTCGGTGCTTGGCGTGCTCATTGAGCTACTGGAGATGGCCTGCGATGAACAGGTTGTGCTGCTCGTTGATGGATACGACGCGGCGTGGTCGCGCCGTGCGAGCGCGAGGGGCGCTTCCGGCGCCGATCCGGCAAAGCTATTCGGTCGTGTGCTGTTTGACGCCATTGCCGCTACGGGCAATTCGTTGCGGCTGGCGTGTCTTATGGGGGAGCATCCCTGTCCTGCCGAGGTGGCGCTTTCTTTGCGCGGGTGTTCGTACTGCATGTCGACTCCGCTTTCGGGGTGCTGCGACCGGTGGTTTGGCTTTTCGGATGACGAGGTTCGGGCTCTGCTAGGCCATGCTGGATGCGAGGAATACCTGGATGATGCGCGTGAATGGTTCGAGGGGTACCGATTTGGCAGGTTTTATTGCTCGAGTCCGGCGCGCGTGATCGATTTCTTGAACCGCGGTTGCATGCCGCCGGTGCGGGCCGTTTTGTATGGATACGCTGATAGCCTGAGCAGGGCGGTTGGTGACTGGAATCTCGAGAGACTTTCGACTCTGTTCGATTTACTTGAACCGCATGGATGCGTTGAGGCTTCGCTTTGTCTGGGCGCCGTCGTGCCGAATGACGCTTGCATCGATGACGTTTGGACCGCGTTATACCTGTCCGGCTTCCTAACGACGGATATGGTTGAGGAGCCGGGGAGCAGCGTTCGTCTACGCGCCCTACGTCTGCCTAATGGTGAGCTTCGCCAGGCATTACGTCTCGTGATTATTGAATGGTTTGAGTGCGCCGCCGAGGATGTGCGGGACGTCGATACGTTTCGTGACGGGTTGTGCCGCGGCGACGAAGACACGGTGAGGCAGACGCTGCGTCGAATTTTAGTTGACGCGGGAGTCGGCGCGGTCGAGACGGATTCGCCGTTGCCATACCACCTGCTGTTGCAAGGGCTCTGCTTTGGTGTGCCGGGGTATGCCAATCCGTCATCCAATCGAAAGCGCGGGGCGGATCGCTGGGATATCCAGGTGTTCCCTACGGGAAGGATGCTCGATGTGGCCGATACCCTCGGCATGCTCGACGAACGTCCGCTTGTCACTATGAACATGATGTATGACCCCGACGTGGATGCCCTGGGTCTGGAACTGTTGGCGGTTCAGGCGCTGCTCGACATCGAACGTGACGGTATCGACGAGATTCGCGTGCCGCGACCCGGCGTGGGTCGCATGCGCTGGGGCTTTGGCTTTGACGGGCAGCACGTGTCCGTAGTGTGCCAGCGGTTGTAGGGGCAGGCGATAACCGGGCTGTATCTGTTTTCCATTCTGTGTGCTTCTCGCTACTATAGAACGGATCGCTAACGGTCTAGTCGTGCTGGCGACTGGGATAAATACTGGTATATCCAACGTTCTATGGGGGTGTCGATTGTCTACGAGCGATATGAGCGTTAGCGTTGTGGTCCCATGCTACAACGCCGAGAAGTTTCTCGATCAGTGCCTCAGCTCTATTGAGGCCGATCCGATGAAGGAGCTCGAGATCATCGTGCTCAACGATGGCTCGACGGATGGCTCGCTTGCCATTATGGAGGCCCATGCGGCAGGGGACGCTCGCGTTCGGGTGATTGATAAAGCAAACCAAGGCTATGGCGCAACCGTTAACAGGGGTTTTGACGAGGCGCGGGGCGAATACGTTGCGGTAGTCGAGCCCGATGATTACCTTAAACCCGGCATGTTTTCCGCTTTGTATCAGCTGGCTTGCAAGCAGGATTATCCCGACGTGGTTAAATCCTCATACTGGCGTGTCTATATGGCGGACACTCCAAGGGAACATCTTTACCACTGCCATTACTACCATCGGGTTAAACCGGGGCGCCAGCCTTTTGTTCTTGCCGATGCTCCCATCTTGATTCAAAAGCATCCTTCTATTTGGAGCGCACTCTATAAGAAGAGCTTCCTTGTTGGGCATGGCATCTGCTTTAAAGAGGTTCCAGGTGCTGGCTGGGTTGACAATCCCTTTCTTATCGAGACGCTTGCCCAGGCAAAGACCATCGCTTACACCGATGAGGCTTGGTATTGTTATCGTGAGGATTTGCCCACGGCATCGTCTGCCAGCGTTAATAGCGCCCTTGCCTTAACGCGGTGGAACGACATGGTCGACGTGCTCGAACGACTTGGCGTTACGGATAGGGGAATATGGCGCGCCCTTTACACGGTGGGATTCCGTCATGCTGGTCTTGCCCTTGCGAACGGTGGCCTCGAGCAGCGAGATGTCTGCGTGCTTCTTAAGAAGACATTCCGTCGTATGGATCCGGCAATAGTGCGTGCTATGGATACTGTGAGCCCGCATCTTAAGCAGGCGTTTTCGCAGCTGACTGGTGAATCCGTAGGCGGGTCTGGCGTTCTAGCTTACCGCATATCGCAAATCAGGGAATTTGGATATACCCTAAAGACCGCCGGCTTGGGTTTTGCGCTTTCTCGCGTTGGGCTATCCTTAAAACGCCGCTCTGCTGAGCGTTCGTAGAATTTACATGCAAAGGAGCTGCATGCCTTCTAAGGGACACATTGCTATCTATACGCAAGATGCTAAGCTGGGACGCGAGGTCAAAGGCGCAACGCGTTACGTCTATCTTGCCACGCTGCTGTGTGAGCAGGGCTACGACGTTGATTTTATTACCAGTGGCTTTCAACATTGGGATAAGCAGCAGCGAGATATTATGCACCTCGATCTGAGCATGCATCCCTTTACTGTGCATTTTATTGAAGAGCCTGTCTATCCTAAGAACATGTGTCCCCAGCGTATTTGGGCCCACCATGTGGTTTCAAAACGTGTTGTTAAGTTTTTTGATGAACACCATGCGTACGATTTGGTCTACTGCCAGATTCCGCCTAACGATGTTGCGCGTGAGATCGGCAAATGTGCCCATAAGTACGGCATTCCATTTGTTGTCGATGTTAATGACCTGTGGCCCGAGGCTTTCCGCGTTGCTCTGGATGTGCCAGTCCTTTCGGACATCTTCTTTGCTCCGTTTTACAAGCAGGCTAAGGCGACGTATCAGCTGGCCGATGCCATTGTGGGCACGTCGCAGGAGTACCGCGACCGTGGTGTGCGCGATGCACGTTCGGGTATTCCCAATGAAGTTGTGTACGTCGGCAATCAGCTTGCCGAGTTTGATGCCGGTGTGGCCAAGAACGCCGTTTTGATTGATAAACCGGAGGGAGAGATCTGGGTCTCTTATGCCGGTACCTTGAGCGCTTGCTACGACCTGGAGACTCTTGTTAAATCAATCGGGATGGTTCAGAAGACCCATCCCGAGGTCAAGCTTCAGATTCTGGGTGATGGAGCCGAACGTGACAACCTTAAGGCCGTCGTTCAATCGACGGGCGCTGATGTGACCTTTCATGGATACCTGCCCTATGACAAGATGGCTGCATGGCTCAGTAAGTCCGATATCACGGTAAACTCGCTGGTCGAAAAAGCCGCCCAGAGTATCGTCACCAAGATCGGCGACTATCTGGCGGCGGGCAAACCCATGGTCAACACCAGCATGAGTGCCGAGTTCCGCGCAAAGGTCGAGTCAGACGGATTTGGCGTTAACGTGCGACCCGGAAGCCCCGACAAGCTTGCCGCTGCGGTTACCGCCCTTGTCGATGACGAATGGCACCGCAAGCAGATGGGGGAGGCCGCTCGTAAAATCGCAGAGGAGCAGTTTGATCGCCCGCATTCGTATATGAAGACTGTAAAACTGATTGAAAGCTTGATAAGGTAGCTTTGTCTGTAGCTGATGCTAGGTTTTTTATAGCTTGTGATGAAATTAATAACTTGTTGCACCTAGAATTGGATACGAATAGTTTTCAAACAGGATTGCTGCCGGTTATCTTGACCAGGTGGCAGTAGTGGCGCACCCTGTCCGCGGCCGCGCTCGCCGCCACGTCGTCCCCGAACACCCTGCCCCAGCCGCTGATCCCCACGTTGGTGGTGATGATCGTCGAGCGCTGCTCGTATCAGCTGGAACAGCAGGTCAGCGCCCTCGCCGCCGACGTCGAGGTAGCCGAGCTCGTCGATGATCAGCGGCCTCGAGTGGGCGTAGTACTTGAGCTTCTTCTTGAGGATGCCGCGCGACGAGGCGTCCTCCAGGTCCTCGACGAGCCGGGCGCAGTCCACGAACCTGGCCTCGTGCCCCGCCCTGACCGCCTCGATGCCCAGCGCGACGGCGAGATGCGTCTTGCCCACGCCGGGGCTTCCCATGAACAGGACGGTCTCGGCCCGCTCGACGAACCTGAGGGTCGCGAGCTCCTCGATCTCGGCGCGAGGGACCGACGGCTGGAAGTCCCAGTCGAAGTCCGCCAGCCCCTTGACGTAGGGGAACCCCGACGACCGAATGCGCTGGTTGGTGATCCTGGCCTCCCGGGCGGCGACCTCGACGCGCGTCATCTCCTCGAGGGCTGAGGCGAAGCCCCACTCGCTTATATGGCGATCGCATTGAAGAGTTGGATGAGTGCAGAAGGCTGTAGGTTCCTAAGAAGATTTTAAATACCCACTTTTATAAAGGTCTTACTGGTTGGGCCATTGCGTTCTGCCTCAATCGTTTCGCTTGTATAAAGCAAGTATGCTTCAATCAGTTAAAATACTATAAGTTTTGGAAAATGGATGGGGGAGCATGATGGCTCGTTTACGACAGTTTTTGATGTTCATTTCTATTTGTTTGGCAGTCTGCATTTTTTCAACAGTGAATCCCGGTAGTGCATTTGCTGGAACCCCGTCCATTGATTTTGCCTATATTGAAAGCGCCGTTGTCTCTTCTTCTCGAGGTCAAAATATTGCAATCGGTTTTAACTCTCTCGACAGTGGTGAACCGGAAAAAATTGGTGTTATTAGGGTTTCGGATGGTTCGGAATTTGATATCCCGCTCGTAAAAACCAAAGATAACGTTTGCTTGTTTTCGAGTACTGAGCTTCCCGACGGCACTTATAGGCTGGGCTCTGTTTATTTCAAAACTGGTTCTGTTCAAATCGCTTCTAACCAATCAGAACAAGGTTCATTTGTTGTAGATATGTCTGGGACTTCTTTGCTGGAAGGCGATTCCGAACCTAAGACCGAATATTCAGATGATGAAGGAAATTCATTTTCTACATTTGGAACGGCGCTGGATTCGTATTCCCTTAGTTCTGGTGGCAACAGTTCTAAGGTTATTGTTTTAGACCCCGGACACGGTGGCTGGGACTCTGGTGCGTCTGCTAATGGTCTGATTGAAAAAAACCTCACTTTAAAAATTGCACAATACTGCAGGTCGGCGCTTCAGCAGTATCCTGATGTGAAAATAATTATGACCCGTTACTCTGACGTCTCTCCATCTGGTACGAAGAACACGAGTGTTGATCTCCAAAAACGTGCAGATATTGCACGGGATAATAAGGCAAACTTGCTCGTCAGTTTTCACACTAATGCTGGCGGTGGCACTGGGGCTGAGGTATGGATCCCAAGAAATAGCTCCTGGTATTCGTCCTTTTATGAAATGGGCGATTCGCTTGGCAAGGACGTTTTGAATCGACTCTCCGCGATTGGCCTTGTGAATCGAGGGACAAAAAACGATTATTACGATTACAACGGCAAGCAGCTTTACTATCCAGATGGAAGCCGAGCCGACAGCTTGGCCGTCATACGCCATTGTAGAGAGTACGGCATTCCTGCCGTATTGATTGAGCACGGGTTTATCGACAAAGCTTCTGACGCTGGCTATCTATCGAGTGACTGGTATTTGAAGAGGATGGGGGAAGCGGATGCGGAGGCGATTGCCAACCAGCTCGGTCTAAAGAAAACCGGACTTGTATGGGATTCCAAGGGTCTTCGCTATATCAATGAGGATGGCTCTGTCTTTAACGGTGGATGGAAAGAGATTTCTGGAAAGAAATACTATTTCAAAAATGATGGATATGCCGCCCGCTACGAGACGAAGATCGACGGCAAGCTCTACTACTTCCTCGGCTCCGACTGCTCCCAGGTGACCGGCTGGCTCACCTGGTACTCGGACGGCTCGAAGTCCTACTTCGACCCGGCCGACGGCGGCGCCGCCGCCAAGGGCTGGCTGGAGCAGGGGGGCAAGCGCTACTACTTCAGGCCTTCCGACTTCCACGCCGCCCGCTACGAGACGAAGGTCGACGGCAAGCTCTACTACTTCCTCGGCTCCGACTGCTCCCAGGTGACCGGCTG
>CAJMRJ010000050.1:0-11484 GCA_905215865.1 uncultured bacterium
AAAACCAGACACTATTTCACCACAACTCATTAAGGAGCTGATGGAAGCAGTTGCCAACAGAAGGTCAGTTGCCACCAGAAGGTCTATTCCAAGCGAGACTCCAGGCTCGACAGGCCGTTAAGAGGCAGGTCGTTGGCGACCGCCGAGACACGCTCAATGGGAACCGAGCCGTCGGACAAAGCCCACGCGCGATAGATGCCGATAATACCAGACAGCAAAAACGCCAGGTAGTAATCGAACATCTCGTCCTTTAGGCCCTCGGGCAGCAGATTGCGCTCGGCAATCTCGTGCTCGAGCGGCACGCGCAAACGCGTCATAAAATCGTCGAGCGGGATGTTTTCAATCAACTGGCGATTGAGCACGAGGTTATTGCAAAGTGCCACGTTGATGGTCTTAAAAAACGTTGCCGCCGCTCCGAGGGCACGCTCGTTCGTGTCGCCGTCCATGGAAGCAAGCGTTTTCTCGACCGAGTCGGCAATCATCTCCACCACATCAACGGCGATCGCATCGAGCAGGCCGTCAACCGTACCGAAGTGTACGTAAAAGGTCTTGCGGTCGACATTTGCCTCACGCGCGATAGCACTCACCGTAATGTCGGCAAGCGGCTTATCCATCAAAAGGCGCTCAAATGCAGAAAGGATGGCATTGCGGCTGCGAACGATGCGGCGGTCGAGGCGCGGTTTGTTGGTGGCCATGGTTGTATCCCTTCGGAATGCGAGCATTCATCAACAGATGAGAGTTAATCTACGTAAGAGGATTATCCCCCATCCGGCACAAAAATGCCCGGCAACATGAAGAACGCACGACCAACTATTACGCCTTAGAGTGTTTCTTTTTGTTCAAAGCAGCCGGGGACACACGGATGCCGTCGCCCGTCTGGCGCACATAGGCCTTATGCGCCGGTTTGGCGGCCCCAGAAGCCTTCTGAGCATGTTGATTGGGATCCACGGTAACCGCATGCAAAGGATGGGGCTTTGCAGGCTTAGAGGACGTCTGAGGCGTTCGTCCGAGCTTGCGCATCACGCGATCCCAGCGTGCATGGATACTCTCGTTGTGAGCGCTCTTGAGGCCCAGCAGGGGCGCGGCCAAAATAGTCGGCGCGATAAACGTAATGAGGCGCCACAGCAGGTAACCGGCGGTCGACGCCGATCCAAAGAAATGACCCAAGAACAGCGCGAAGCCGCCCTCGGCACCACCGGTGCCACCGGGCAGGGGAACAGCAGAGCTCAGGAGTTGAACAAAGGCGCTCGCGGCCATGACCGAGAAAAAGTCAACTTCGTGGTGGCCAAAGGCAAGCATCAGGAAATACGGCACGAGATAGAAAAACGCGAGCTGCAACATGGTGATGACCACCGTGAGCAGCATGGACGAAAAATGGCCGGCCGAAAGCTTGAACTTCTCGGAGAACGAGTAGATTTCGCCGTCGACAAACGTACGCCAGCCCTCGATCTTGGTGGCCGAGACGCCCATTCGCTCGAGCCAATTGATGATGCAGTGCGCGACACGTGTGACGGTCTTGGGCATGAGCGCGACGGCAAAGATGCCAAGCAGAATGCAGCAGTGACCGCCAAAGCTAAAGACGCACAGCAGCGTCATGTCGCCATAGCGCTCGGCGAAAAACGGCATGCGGGCAAGCAGCAGAATGGCGCCCCAGGCAACGAGGCCAAACTGATACACGATAAAGCGCGTGAACTGCGTGGCACCGGCCTCGCCGACGTTTTGACCTGCCTTGGTCAGGCGGTAGATCTGGGCAGGCGTGGAGCCCATCATCATGGGCGTCAGGTTGCCAAAGAAGATACCGCTCGCCTCGACCGAGATCAGGTCGCGAATGCCGACGGGCGAATTGGGATCGAGCCAGACGGCGATCGCATAGGCAACGATGCCAAAGAACAGGTACAGGAACATGCAAAAGCATGCAGCAACGAGCCACGGCGCTTGGACGCTCGACATGGCGGCCCAAAACTGCCCCATCTGCCCGGTCACGACCAGATAGACGATATAGCCAACCAGCACGACGCCGATGAAGATGGCACCGCGACGTGCACTCTTGTTGTCATCGCCGCCCGAGGCCTCAACCTCGACCTGGGGCTTAGATGTATGCTGAGAGGACTCCTTCATGAGGCTCCTTCTGACCGTCCAAATATCTTGCATATTGTACCCGCAAGGGCCACAAGCAGAACGTAAAGCTATGGGCCAAATGGGAATTGTAGATGGTTTGCTCGGAAATAAAAAACCCGAACTTCCGTGGGAAGTCCGGGTCTTAGATTCATGGTAGCCCGTACCAGATTCGAACTGGTGATCTCCGCCTTGAGAGGGCGGCGTCCTAAACCGCTAGACGAACGGGCCATATGTAGCAAATGCAATGGCTGGGATGGAGGGAGTCGAACCCCCATTGACGGAACCAGAATCCGCTGTCCTGCCATTAGACGACATCCCAATGACTGCATCGCTGCGCTCGGCTGTGCCTTTGCGCAAGAAAGAAATATACGGGAAGTCACGCCATGACGCAAGCCCCAATTTTGACTTTTTTGAAATTCGGTCAAATTGGCCTAATTTCGTCTAACCCGTGAAGGACCTGTGAAGCCGACCGCTGTACACGAAGGGCAAAACGCCGCGAGCGGTAGCCATCAACCGTTGGCAGATTCTACCGCGAAAACGATAGCACCAGGCAACACAATCGAAGTATCAATGATCGCGTAGATATCGAGGCGCCATGGACGAAGAGCTTGATTACCTGTGGGAGACCCTGGGCCTCGAGATCGCTGCCGACCTTTGGCCCGAACGGGACAAAATCCATCCCACACTGCGCCCCGCCATCACGGTGATGCAGGCAAACTACCGCCGCGCCTCATTTTTGATCATGCGGACGTCATGGCATGCGGCGCTCCCCGACCTCAAGCGCATCCAGGCAAGCCTCGTCGAGCTGTCCGGCATGCCGACCGTCATATCCGAGACGAACCTGGAGCGGCGGCAGCGCGAGCGCCTGCAGCGGCAACGGATTCCGTTTATCTGCCCCGGCATTCAGGCATACCTGCCCTTTATGGACGAAGAGTACTGGAGCGACACGCCCGACAAGCACGTTAAGATCTACGACCCACACGAATGGGCGCAGCTGGAGGACTGACTGGATCAGGCCCGCAACCGGCCACTTTGGGAAAGCGCATCCCATTCTGGAAGGGGATTCCGGGGCGCAGTTTCCCGTAGAGACTCCAACCGGAAACCGTGTCCCAGAATCAGCGCTCGAAACGGGACGCACTTTCCGCAGACGCTACAGCAACGCCTCGGTCCAAGCCGCTTCCCTAAAGCCGGGAATCGCAAAGTCGTCGCCCACCAGTAGCGGACGCTTAACCAGCATGCCGTCGGTCGCCAGCAGCTCGTAGCACTCCTGATCCGTCATCCCCGCGTCCAGGCGCGCCTTCAAGCCCAGCTCTCGATATTTCATGCCCGACGAGTTAAAGAAGCGTCGCACCGGCAGCCCCGAACGAGCAATCCAGGTCGCAAGTTCATCGGCCGTGGGATTGTCCGTAACGATATCGCGGTCGATATACTCAACCCCATGTTCGTCCAGCCACGCCTTGGCCTTTTTACAGGTCGAGCACTTGGGATATTCAACAAACAGCACGGTCATGGGAATCCTCCGAATGTAGATCGGCCAACGCAGGTACACACCATACGAGGCGCCTTCGCATGATGGGGCAATTGTAGCCCATGGGTCACACGCTAAACGAAGCGTACCCCGAATCCGCGTTTGATGAACGGCAACAGCTCCATTGCCTCGGGCGTGATATGGCCTGCAACGTTCATGCGCTCGTCACCGGGAAGATCGACCCGCGCAATCTCAAGCTCACCTTCGTAGCGTCCATAGCCGCTATTGCTCACAGCGATCGACCCCGTCTTTCGCGGCACGCCGGCACCGGTATCCGTCGGCACGGAATCCGGCTTAAGCGTCGTGCGCGACTCCTGAGACCTAAAGATGAGGGTGCTCGAGTCGGGCCGGTCGTGATGAATCTGCCCACGTACATAGGCATAGCCGGACTCAAGCTCACATTGCAAATCCACGTATCCGGCAGAAACTTGAGCAAACTGCGCCCAACCCGCTTCGGAAAGATCGGGGTCGCCGACCAAAACAATGTCGCAATCGGCGCCATGTGCGAGCTCAAGCATGTTGAGGGCAACCTTTGACGCGCGACCGCGCTGCGCCTCAACCGTCGGCAGTCCCTCGAATACCGGCCCGCGAACGTTGGCATCACCCGGCACAAAAGCCATGATTTCGAAGCCAAGCGCCGCAAGACGAAGATTCGTCCGAGCAATGTCCTCCAGAGCTAAACCGGTATAAGACTTGGGATAAAAATTGTGGCAGGCGGCAAAACGAGTCACATCGGCACCGGCTTCTCGCCACGATGCGATTTCATCAGAACTCACCGTCGATGCATTAACCACAATGCGAAATACACCGGATAGCTCCGCGACCCGCTGGGCACTAAAGCCATAATCCAAGCGCAGGTACTCCAGTCCCAGATCACGCAAGTCCTCCATGCGCTCAAGGCCCAGCAAATCGCATGTGCGCGGCCCCACATCGGCAATGAGCGCAATACCGCGAGCGGAAAGCAGCGACAGCACATGACGGACCTTATCGGCATACGCCGCTCCCCCATCCTCGGGAATATGCAGCGAGGTAAACGCATAGCGCGCCCCCGCCGCGGCACCACGCTCAATCGTCCGCTCGATATCCTGCAGAGGACTGGAAAGATAAATCGAAATACCTGTTTTCACGCTTCAACGCTCCTTTAAAAAAGGCCGGCGGAGCAGTTAGCCCCGCCGGCACAACCATAGCATCAAGAGATCTGCCGCGCGCCGCGAGCCCTGAGCAACACGGCTCGCGATATCAAACTACTCGCCAAAGAACTCGTTGATCTTCTGCTCGTCGACGCCGAAGAACCACGTCAGGACAAAGCCGGCGGCATAGGCAAGCAGCATAGCGGCAACGTAGCCGAGCTGCTGGCCAGGAACGACGATCAGCAGGCCAAACAGACCGGAAACGCCCTGAGAAACCGTGCCGATGTGAAGCAGTGCTGCAAGCGCGCCGCCAAATCCGGCACCCAGGCAGGCCGTCACAAACGGACGAACGAGCGGCAGCGTAACGGCGTACATCAGAGGCTCGCCCACGCCCAGGATGCCAACGGGGATGGACTCGGCGACGTACTTCTTGAGCTTGGCGTTCTTGGTCTTAAAGTACAGCGCCAGACCGGCACCGACCTGGCCGCCGCCAGCCATCATAAGGATGGGCAGCAGGTAGTTGATGCCCTTGGTAGCGCCGTCGGGATCGTTGAGCATAGCGTGGATCGGCGTGAGCGCCTGATGCAGGCCGACGGACACCAGAGGCAAGAAGCCTGCCGACAGGATATAGCCGCCCAGGACGCCCAGCTTCTCGAAGATAAAGGTGAGGACGCTAAAGATGGCAGTCGTCAGCCATGCGCCAACCGGCTGGATGACGAGCATCAGAGCAAAGGCGCCGATGATGAGCACCAGCAGCGGGGACAAGAACGTGTCGAGTGCGTTGGGCATAACCTTGCGAATCTGACGCTCCATCCAGGCAAAAAATGCGCCAGCGATAAGAGCCGCGATCATGCCGCCCGCTGCGGGGTTGTACTGCGCACTGGTGAGGGGCAGCAGAATGGCAGTGGCAGGATCAGCCGCGCCAGGCGCAAGCAGGGGCATGGCACTGCTGGCGATACACATCATGCCGGCGATGCCGCCCAGCGCAGCGGAGCCACCAAACTCACGTGCCGCGTTATAGCCCACCAAGATGGGCAGATAGGCAAACAGGGCCCAGCCCATGGAACGAATGCCCTGGTACCACCACTCGCCTGCAAGCGCGCCTGCCGTCGAGACGTTAATGACGTTGCAGATACCGTTGATGAGGCCAGCCGCAATGATGCCGGGAAGCAGGGCGACAAAGACATTGGAAATCTTCTTGAGGAAGGCCTGAACCGGCTTAGACTCGTACTTGGCCTTCTGCGCGGCCTTGTTTGTCGCCGCAGCGTCAACCACACTCTCGTCAGCAACGCCTTTCGCAAGGCCGGTGAGCTTGGAGAATTCCTCGAGCACCTTATTCACCTTGCCCGGACCCAGCACGATCTGCATCGTGTCGTCCTCAACAAGGCCCATCACGCCGTCGAGTGCTTTAATACCCTCCGCGTCGACGTTGCCCGCGTCTTTGACGGTCACGCGCAGGCGCGTCATGCACGCCGCGTTTGCGAGCACGTTGTCTTTACCGCCCAAAAGGTCCAGCAGCTTTTGAGCCAGCTCTTTGTTCGTCATAACTCCTCCTTGTATTGGGTATCTCGTCTGGATGTCATATCAGCTCACGCCATGCACCTATTGGGCATCGGCATTGCTCTTCTCATGGCCACTCACCGCAGCACGGACATGGCCTCGCGCGCGCTCAAGAGCTACCGCAGCCTGCTCGGCATCGCAGTCCAGCAGCACCGAGACAATAGCGGTTTTTACGCGGCCGCCGGCATCTGCAAGCGCCTGAACAGCGCGCTCGCGCGTGCAGCCGGTCGCCTCCATCACGATGTTCTGGCCGCGCACCACCAACTTCTCGTTCGTCTGCTGCACATCGACCATCAGGTTTTGGTATACCTTGCCGATCTTGACCATGGCACCGGTCGAAATCATGTTGAGAATGAGCTTTTGAACCGTTCCCGCCTTGAGCCTCGTTGAGCCGGTCAGCACCTCGGGACCGGGCACAGGCTCAATGGCAAGATCTGCGCTCCCCCCGATCTTCGACCCTTGGTTGCAGGCAATTGCAATGGTCTTGCACCCAGTTGCCTTGGCGTACACAAGGCCGCCCACCACATAAGGAGTACGACCGCTTGCCGCCAGGCCAACGACAAGATCCTTGTCCGAGAGTCCACGCTCTCGCAGGTCGTTCGCGCCAAGCTCATCGCTGTCTTCGGCACCTTCGACAGCCTTGATAAACGCCGTCTCGCCTCCGGCAATGAGCCCGACAATCAGATCGGGTGACACGCCAAACGTGGGCGGACACTCCGAAGCGTCGAGTACGCCCAGACGACCGCTGGTACCTGCGCCCATGTAAAAGACGCGCCCGCCGCGCTCAAGCGCCTCGGCAGCCCAGTCGATTGCTGTGGCAACCTGGGGCAACACTTTCGTGACCGACTGGACGGCACGAAGATCCTCATCGTTCATCGTCGTGACGATTTGCAGCGATGTCATCGTATCGAGGTCCATTGACCTTTGATTACGCTGTTCGGTCGTGAATTTTGTTAAATCGAG
The DNA here is from genome assembly GCA_905215865.1 of uncultured bacterium. GTDB lineage: Bacteria > Actinomycetota > Coriobacteriia > Coriobacteriales > Coriobacteriaceae > Collinsella. The sequence goes on from CAJMRJ010000050.1 coordinate 7,300, forward strand.
CATTTCATTCACCTCATCTTTCCTGTTTCTCGATGTAGTTTTGCTTAATGACATGCGTCGCCCGTTCGTAGTCGTTGGCAACGTAAGCAGCGTACAGGGCATCGACAACCATAAGCTGGGCCATACGCGAAGCCATGGCACCGCTGCGGACCAAGGGTTCACTCGCAGCGACGCCGAGCACGGCATCGGCCATGGTGGCAAGCTTGGATGATCCATCCACTTTGGTAACGGCCACGACGGGACAGTTGTGACGTTGAGCCTCGGCGGTGCAGTCCAGCACCTCTTGCGTCAAGCCCGAGTAGCTAAAGGCGATTGCCATATCGCCCTCATGCATGTTCTTGGCACACAAGAGCTGATCATGCCAGTCGTCGTACAGATGGCACTCTTTGTCGATACGCATGAGCTTTTGCGCCAGATCGTGCGCGACCAAACGAGAGGCACCAATACCGAACAGATTGACTGCGCGTGCCCGCTTAAGACGGGCCGCGCACCGCTCCAAGACGGTGTAATCGAGCGTTCGCGCCGTCGCCTCGATCGTACGCACGTTGCTTTTCATCACCTTCCCCACGATACGTTCGACGCTGTCATCCATGGAGATGTCCTCGAGGGCTACGTCTTTCTTGTCACCTAAGAGCGCCAGCTCGGCAATCAGTTCGCGCTGGAACTCCTTGTAGCCCGCAAAACCCAAACGCTTGCAAAAGCGCAAAATGCTCGAGGGCGAGGAGAACGTGGCATCGGCAAGACCGCGGACGGACAACCCGACCACCTCATGCGGATGAGCGCTCACATATGCGATGACATTGCGCTCTGCCGGGCTCGCGCTGAGCTCACGCTCACGAAGCCTTAAAAGCAATCCGTTTGCCATCTCAAACACCTCCGTTGAGAAGAATTAAAGACCAAAGAATGATTCGTACCGGATATAAACAGCTTTTACGGTACATTGTGCCGCATCATGGTGCACAAGGGGCGAGCGTTCTACCGCTCGCCCCTCAAATCCGACCGCTCGGAAATACACGCGACACAAAATGATTCATCGAGGTCGCATTATTCGTAACAGAGTTGTTAACGGCGTCTCGCATGGGCGCCGATGGGACAGGTCGCGCGCCGAGCCAGCGCGGCCACCAGCAATACCAACAGCATGGCGGTGACATAGCCCGCGGCATCGAAGCCCAGGTCGATTATGTCGAAATGACGACCGGGAACAAAGATCTTGTGCACTTGGTCACCGACAGAGCAGACGGCGCAAAAGAGCAGAGCGAGTACGTACCGGAATCGCGCGCACGGCAGGCGCTCGCCCAAGCACACCGCCACCAACGAAGCAAACAGTCCTACAAAGAAGAACTCAACGGTATGTGCGACGCGACGAATGTTGGCACCCATCCACAGACGAACGGGCGCAAGCGAGTCGGGATGAACGGCGGCAGTCGTTGAATCCGCGCCCTCGACGGTATCTCCCGCCTGGGTCTCCCCCGCAGTCTCGGGCTGCACACTGGCGCTTTGCCCCTCCACCGCGCGCGCAGTGGAGTCGCTGAGCGACGACGTCTGCTCCACGTTTTGCTCCGTCAGCATCCAAATACTTGCCAGCGTCACGACCAGCAGGACAACCGAAATCCATCCGACTATGTGCTTCACACGCGCCAAGAGCTAACCTCCGTCATTTTTTGAGCAGCAGCGAGTGTACCCCCAAATGCAGTTGTCGCCGTAGCGAAATCCAAAATGTTCGAATCGGGGAGCCAAAGGACCGTGGCGCCCCTACTCCATCTCGCGCATCCAGCGATCGAACGTCCCCACGCCCACGCCTAGCCGCTTTGCCGCCTGACTCCGCGTGATATCACCCGCCTCGTAGATATCGCGTACCAGCTCGAATTGCGGAGGACAGGGCTTGCGGGGCCGGCCAAAGCGCACGCCGCGCGCTCGCGCCGCTGCAATGCCCTCGGCTTGGCGCCGGTGAATATTCTCGCGCTCCACCTGCGCCACATAGCTCAGCAGCTGCAAAACAATATCGGCAATCAACGCGCTCGTCACGTCCGACCCACCACAGTCTCTGGCGCGCGTGTCGAGCAATGGCATGTCCAGCACCACGATGGCGACGCCGAGCTCTTTGGTTATGCACCGCCATTCCTCAAGGATCTCGCTGTAGTTACGGCCCAGCCGATCAATGGAAAGCACCGCCAGCACATCACCGGAATCCAACGCACACAGCAGCTCGCGATACCGCGGTCGATCGAAGTCCTTGCCGCTCGCATGATCGGCAAAGATATTCGCCGGCTCCACGCCATATGCGCCCAGCGCATCCAGCTGCCGATTCAGATTTTGATCACGCGAGCTCACCCGCGCATACCCGTACACCGTTGTCATCTCATCCCCGCTCTCTCGTAAACCTCCCAAGAAGGAATAGGTTTATTTTGGTAGGTTTTATCTCCCCTACAGCAGGCGGAAGACGCAAGCGCGCGAGCGGCAAGATGATTGAACCGCCACAAAAAAGGCGGCCCCAAAAGACCGCCCCGTTCTCTATCAATCACCAAATACCGGCTAATGAATAAGCTTAAAGTCCAAGTGCCCGCGCGTGGTGTTGACGCGCGAGACCTCGATGATCACGCGTTGCCCCAGCTCATAGCGAGTCCCCGTGTCGGCACCCGTGAGCGTGAGCGCGTCCTCATCAAACTCGAACCACTCGTTGCCCAGGCTCTTGATCGAAACCAAACCCTCAACCTGCGTCAGATCCAGGCGCACAAAGAGGCCCATGCTGCTGACCCACGAGATCGATCCGGCGTAGCGCTCACCCAGGCGGTCCTCGTAGTACTGGGCGATCTTGATCTTTTGCGTCGCATGGCTGGCGGCGTCGGCCGCACGCTCGGCATCGCTGCACGCGCGGCAGATTTGCGGCAGGATGCGCGGCAGGGACTCGCGACCCTTACCGATCAGCCGCGGCGTACGCACCAAGGCGTCCTTGCCGCCCAGCCGCTCGTAGGCCAGCTGCAGCTTGAGTACGCGATGCACCACCAGGTCGGGATAGCGGCGAATGGGACTCGTAAAGTGGCAATAGCACGGCGCGGCAAGTGCAAAGTGGCCCTCGTTGCGAGGCTTATACAGCGCACGCTGCATGCTGCGCAGCAGCAACGTGTTGACGAGCGGCGCGTTGGCCGTACCGGCTGCGGCATCAACCGCCGCCTGCCGCTCGTCGGGGCTTCCCAGAGCAATGCCTGCCGCGCGACGGTCATCGATGATACCCAGCTGTGCCAGCGCCACGGCGGCACCGTGCAGGCTATCGGGACTGGGGTCGTCGTGCACGCGATAGCAGGCCTCGATATCGCGGTCGGCCAGCCACTCCGCCACGCACTCGTTGGCCAGCAGCATGGCTTCCTCAATCAGCGACGTGGCGCACGAGCGCTCACGGGCCACGATCTGCACGGGCACACCGTCCTCGTTCAACAGTGCACGGATCTCGGCCGTATCAAAGTCGACCGAACCGCGTGCGCGACGAATACGACGGCGGAGCTCCGCAAGCTCGTTGGCGGCTACGAGGAAATCCCCCAAGTCGACGTTATAGCCGCGAGCGGTTTCCTCGCACGCAAGCCCGCGCTCGAGCGCTTCCTCGCGCGAGGCTTCAACCGCGGCAACATCCTCGGCGGCACCCTCCAGCACCGAATACTCCACCGCACCGGCACGCACCAGCAGCGCCTCGGCACCGTCGTAGTCCATGCGCACGCGCGAGCGGATCACGCTGGGATAGGGATCGTAATGGCGCACGCGACCCTGCGCGTCGAGCTCAATGTCGACGGTAAACGCCAAGCGGTCCTCGTCGGGACGCAGCGAGCACAAATCGTTCGACAGGCGCTCGGGCAACATGGGCAGCACGCGATCGGCAAGATACACCGACGTCGTGCGATGGCGGGCTTCCAGATCGATATGTCCGTCCCAAGCAACATAGTGCGAAACGTCGGCAATATGGACACCCAGCTTGTAGCCACCCTCGGGCATACGCTCCAGCGAGATGGCGTCGTCAAAGTCGCGCGCGTCGACTGGGTCAATCGTAATGACAAAGCGGTCGCGCAGGTCTCGGCGGAGCGGGTCCTTGAGTGCCGAGGCAACATCGAGCGAAAGTGCCTCGGCCTCGGCTAGCGCGGCCTCGGGATACGTATCGGTATAGCCATAGCGCGCCATCACATACTGAACGCCCAAATC
>CAJMRJ010000051.1:0-11146 GCA_905215865.1 uncultured bacterium
GAATGCCGAGGTGATAGCGGCTGTTCCCGCAAGGACGGTTGCCACGATGGCCGCACCCGAGGTGTCGCCGGTTGCCGCGAGCACGCCGGTAGTCTTGGCTTTCGTGGTTGAAGCCGCAACGGCCTTGGTCGGCTTTGAGCCCTCAGGCTTGGGGTTCTGCTTGGACTCCGCGGGCTTGCTTTCTGCGGGCTTGGTCTCGTCGGGCTTGGGGTCTTCCGGCTTGGCTACCTCGGGAGGTGCGATGGTCGTACTTTTGGCGACTGCTTTGATATAGAGGGAGTCGACCGTGGCGTCGCCCGTGCCGATGGCTTGGCCTGCCTCGTAGATGCCGTCACGGAGCTTGCGATAGTCAATGACCTTGCCGCCTTCGGGCGTCTGGATGGCGGCGTTCTCAATCTTGATGGTGCCGATTGTCTTGCCGTCAGCGCTCATGGCACGGGCAAAGATTGCCGCTGTATCTCCTTCGGCCGTTACCTTGCTGCGGATGATCGAGATGACTGCGGGTGTGACGCCCTCGCTGGTCTGGGCGATGATGCCGATGTTCTCGCCTTGGGGTTCGCGCCTCGTCTCGCCATCTTGGTTTTCGCTGTAGGGGATGGGGCCGTCGCCGTTCTCGACATAGCGGGCTATGGCCTTGACAACGGAGTCGCTGATGTAGATGTGGCCGCCCTTCTCGTTGGGCCGATCGTTTCTGGTGGAGAATGCAGCCGAAACCTCGCCTTCCGCAAACGCGTCCACGGTGGAGCCGTTCTTGACGACGATGTCGTCCTGGTAGGTGAAGAGGGCGTTGGCGCCACCGTATCTGCCTTTACTTGCACGGACCGTCACGTTTGCATGATCGAGGGTGATGCCCTTGTGGGCATAGACGCCATATTCAACACCGTTTACGTTGAGGGAGGCGTTTGTGGCTGCGAGGCTGCCCTTGGCCTCGACGGCAGCGTCTTTCTCGGAGCTTGCCTTGACCTGGCTGCCGTCCGAGATGTTGATATTGCCGCCGCTCCAAAGGGCCTCACCATCGGCTGAGCTTGCCTCGACCGTCCCGCCACCCTTGATGGTGAGGTTCTTGTCGGCTCCAATACCCTTGTCCTTGGTAGCCCTGGCGGTGACGGCTCCGCTGTCGTCAATCGTGATATTGCCGTTTGCCCTGATGCCATCCGATGCACCCGTGGCGTTGACGTTGCCCGAACCTTTGATAGCGAGATCACCTCCGGCATTGATGGCATCAAACCCAGTGCTCGTGGCGTTGACGGATCCGGCTCCGTCGATGTTGATATTACCCGTGGAGAGGATAGCGTCCTCAGTAGATGTCACGCTGAGCGTGCCGCCCTCGTCGCCTTGGATATTGAGCTCGGCATTCTCGTTAGTGCCATGAGAAACGTTGATGCTTTCGATCCATTCGGCAGTGACGATGTTGGTTCCCGAGTAATTCACGTTGAGCTTGCCTGCGGCCTGGATCTCGCCGCCGTTATAGTTGTTGAGCTTCAAGTCGTCGGCGCCGTCCCACGACCAGGTACCGGCCTCGTCGCTCGCCGCGGTGTTGTACTTGTTGCCGCCGACCTTGACCCATTCCGCTGCGAGCGAGACGCTCGGCATGAGCAGCGAGCTCACCGTAAGCGCGCATACGGCGCCTACAACGATGCGGCGCGTCACGCGACGCCAACTGCCGTGCGCGAGTCCTATGCGACGGCGAACGTCGGGTTCGGCAACATGGGTTCCGGCGGTAGTGTCATTGCGTTTGGGGGTCGTGAACAAGGCGGCCATGGTTACTCCCATCCTCATGGGGCCTATGCGATTACGCCCAGCATATCTGCAGGATGTAACCGGCGGTAGTGCCGTTTGGAGGGCAAAATGTCCAAAATTCGGGAAGCAATACATCGCGCGTCCGTGCGTTGCCTGGCTTTAAAAGAAAAGCGCGGAGCCGCTCGATGCGACTCCGCGCTTTGGTGTTCTGCTTTGGCAGCTTTGCCGCTACGCTACGAAGAAGTAGACGAGGAAGGCGAGGGCTGCGATCCACATGAGCGGCTTGATCTTGGAGGCCTCGCCCTTAAAGAGCGCGACGATCACGTAGGCGATAAAGCCCAGGCCAATGCCGGCAGAGATGGAGTAGGTGAAGGGCACGCCGGCGACAATCATGAACGCCGGGAAACCCTGCGACACGTCGGACCAGTCGATCTCGGAGGCCTCGCTCATCATGAGGTAGCCGACGTAGACCAGAGCACCGCAGGTGGCGGCGCTGGAAACGATGGTGACGATGGGGGAGAAGAACGCGGCGAGAATGAACAGCACGCCGGTGGTGACGGAGGTGAGGCCCGTGCGGCCACCGTCGGCGGCGCCGGAAGTGGACTCGACGAAGGTGGTGATGGAGGAGACACCCATGAAACCGCCCACAGCGGCGGCGGCGGAGTCGACGATCAGGATCTCCTTGATATTCTCGACGTTGCCGTCGTCGGTGAGGAACTCGCCCTGCTTGGCCACGGCCATCGCGGTGCCCATGGTGTCGAAGAAGTCACTCATGAGCAGCGAGAACGAGATGACGAGGAGCGCGGGGTCGGTAAGGACCTTGACGATGGCGGGCACGCCGCCGGCGTCGGCGATGGGGCCACCGATGTTCGAGAAGTCGAGCGGGGCGATGATACCGGTCGGAGCCTGGGTCACACCTAGGGGGATACCGGCGATGACGGCGACGACGATGCCGATGAGCAGCGAGCCGGGGACGTTGCGGCAGGCGAGGGCGACCGTCACCAGGATGGAGATGATGCCGACGATGAAGGTGGGGGAGGTGATGTCGCCCAGACCGACGAGTGTACCGGCGCCAGCGGTGATAATGCCGGCATCGCACAGGCCAATCATGGCGATGAACAGGCCCAGACCCACCGAGATGGCGTGACGCAGGACAACCGGGATGGCGTCCATGATGGCCTCGCGTAGGCCACAAAGCACGAGCAGCAAGATGACGACGCCCTCAAGGAAGATGACGCTCATGGCCACGTGCCAGTCACCGCCGCAGACGGTGGTGGTGATTCCAGCAATCATCGCGTTGACGCCTAAGCCCGACGCGCAGGCGAGCGGGCGGTTGGCGAAGATGCCCATGCAGATGGTCATGATGCCGGCGCCCAGGCAGGTGGCGCAGGCGAGCGCTCCCGCATCGATGCCGGCGCCCGAGAGCACCGCAGGGTTGACGGCGATGATGTAGGCCATCGCCAGGAATGTTGTCAGTCCAGCGCGGAGTTCGGTCCCGATTGTGGACTTGCGCTCGCTGACGTGAAATAGTTCGTCCATGCATACCCTTTCCTTGTTCGGCCCCGAGTTTAGGCCGATTGACACGAACACTCCCACTATAGCCCCTTTACGACGCTGTTGTTCCTCGCATGTTGATGTTCGGCGCTTCGTAGCAGACGGACGGTATTTTTCGCATGAAAATGTGTGGGTACCGTATACTTAAGCGGTTACAACGACCCCTATGGAGGAACGTATGATTAAAGAGCTTTGCCACGACGAGGCTATCCTGTCCCAGCGTTGCGAGGTTGCGACCGTCGAGGACGAGTCGGTCGCACAGGACCTGATCGATACCATCAAGTCGCTCGACGATGCCGGCTGCCTTGCCGCTAACCAGATTGGCGTTACCAAGAAGGTTTGCGTCTATCTGGACGACGCCGGCGAGCCCCACGTGCTCTACAACCCCCGTCTGGTGTTTGGCCTGGGCGCCAGCAAGATGGAGGAGAGTTGCCTGACGCACGAGGAGGTCACCAAGTCCACGCGCTATATCAAGTGCAAGGTTGCCTTTGACCAGATTGTCGACGGCAAGATGAAGGAGTGCCGCCGCGACTACGCGGGCTTTGAGGCACAAATGATCCAGCATATGATCGACCACTGCCAAGGTAAACTTGTCTAGGGTGACTACAGCACCGCACTTCGTCTCTTTTGGCCCGGGCATGACGTTGTTGTCATGTCCGGGCTTTTGTGTTTAGCGCCTCTTTGATTGGTGACAATAAGCTTAGAAAGAAAGAACGTAAAGCTAGGAGGCGCCATGTGCACGAGCATTCGATTTACCGATAATTCTGGCCACATGTATCTGGGCCGCAATCTCGACTGGAGCTTTGACTACGGCCAACAGGTTCGCGTGATGCCGCGCGGGTTTCACATTCCGTATTCGTTTATCGACGACGCGACAGCGGCGCACGCGGTGATCGGTATGTGCATCGATTACAGGAACTACCCTATGTTCTTCGATTGCGGCAACGATGCGGGCCTCGCCGTGGCGGGTCTCAATTTCCCGGGTTATGCCGAGTATGCCGAGGACCCTGTCGACGGCAAGACCAATATCGCGGCCTATGAGTTTCCCCTGTGGGTGGCAGCGACGTTCTCGACGGTCGACGAGGTCGAGGCCGCGCTGCGCGATACGGTGATTGTCGCCAAATCTGCCGGAGAGGGGTTGGGCGTGTCGCTGCTCCATTGGATTATCGGCGACAGCCAGCGCAGCATCGTGGTCGAGATGATGGCTGACGGCCTGCATGTATACGACGATCCGGTCGACACCCTTGCCAACCAGCCGACCTTCCCGTGGCACATGGAAAACCTGCGCACCTATATCACCGCCACAAGCGATTTTCCGCAGACGGCGACATGGCGTGGCGCCGAGCTCAAGCCCTATGGCGCGGGTGCCGGCATGCGCGGTATTCCGGGTGACTGCTATTCGCCGAGCCGTTTTGTAAAGGCGGCGTACCTCAATGCCAATTACCCGCAAAAGGAGAGCGAGACCGAAAACGTCGTCCGCATGTTCCGCTCGCTCGAGGGCGTGGTGATGATCGAGGGGGCGTCCAGGATGGGCGATGGCAAGTTCGAGAAGACTATCTACACCGGATGCTTTAGCGCGCGCACGGGCAATTATTACTACGCGATGTATGGGGATCCGTCGATTCGCTACGTGAGCCTGATGGATGCCGAGGGCGCGAGCCCCGATAGGCTCGTGGTTCCCGAGCCGCGTCGTTCGTAGCCGTTAGCTTTACTGCAATGCAAAGCGGCCCTGCGTCTCTCGTGAGGTGCAGGGCCGCTGTCGTTGATTTGTAACGTCGCTAGAAGTTGGCGTCGTTGAGTTGTTCGTTCTCGAGGCCGTCGAGCTGTTGCTGTTCGGGCGTATCGGCGACGCTCTCGAGCAGCTCGGTGGGATCGACGTTCATACTCTTGCCGGCCTCGTTGCCGTTGACCAGGTCGTCCGAGAAGATGTCGACTTCCATTTCCTCGGCCTCTTCGATCTGAACCTCGAGCGGCACCTGGGTGCGCACGAGCTTAACGGCCGGGCGCATGCGGGCAAACAGCGGGACGTACTCGATGATGATGGCCGAGTTCTCAAGACCGTACCAACGCGCCGGGCTTCCGCAGGCGCGGCGGACGGCGTACTTGATGGCCATGACGCGATGGTCGTTGCGGTTGATGTCCGTTTCGGGGGCAAGCATCTTGCGCAGCATGCAAAAACGGAAGTCGCCCACGTTGCCGCGTGTCTCGTAGATGGAGTAGGTGTGATGTTGCGGCGGCAACTCACCCGATGCCATCAGGTCGCCAACGATCTGGCGCAGGTAGGCGTTGATGCGCTGATTGACCTTAAAGCCCAGGTCCAAGCGCACGCGGAACAGGAAGTCTGTGCCAAAGGTCTCAACGGAATACTCGTGCGTATAGGGCTCGTCGGTAACGTGCACGTTGATGAACCAGTATGCCTTGGCGCGCTTGGGATGTTTGTCCAAGATGGAATAGAGCACGTCGCGGTCGAGTGTGAGCGGATCGGGGCTGTTGGTGAGGAACACCAGATTGTCGGCGAGTACGGGGTGGGTCTCGTCGTTGCGTAGGCGGTTGAGCTGGTCAATGTACTTGGAGACGGGCAGCAGAATCGTCTGCGTGCGCTCGATGGCGGTACCGCGACGCCACACATACATAAGGCCAAACAGCAGCGCGGCCAGGAAGATCATGACGTAGCCGCCGTCAAAGAACATGGTGAGGCACGAAGCGAAGAAGCACAGCTCAATGGCGCCAAAAAGCAGGGCAAAGACGCAAGCGCCCAGCTTGTGCTTGAGGATGCCGGCGATATAGCTCGTCAAAAGCGTCGTGGTCATGAGCATGGTCACGGTAATGGCGAGGCCGTAGGCGCTCTCCATGCGCTCGGAGTTTTGGAACAGCAGCACGATGAAGATGCAGCCGACCCACATGATGTTGTTGACGAGCGGAATATAGAGCTGGCCCTTGGTGTCGCTGGGGTAGTGGATGCGCAAGTGCGGCATAAGGTTGAGGCGCGTTGCCTCGGATACCAGCGAGAACGAGCCGGTGATGAGCGCCTGCGAGGCGATGATGGCCGCCACGGCCGAAAGCACGATGGCAAAGGGGCGCAGGGGCTCGGGAAGCATCATGTAGAACGGGTTGACGATATCCATCGCGAGCATCTGGGGATTGGAGTTGTTGGCGAGCAGCCAGGCGCCCTGACCCAGATAGTTAAGGATGAGGGCCGCCTTTACGAACGGCCAGGATGCGTAAATGTTTGCCTTTCCCACGTGACCCATGTCCGAATAGAGTGCCTCGGCGCCGGTCGTTGACAGGAAGACGAAGCCGAGCACCATGATGCCCGAGTGGTTGATGGGCGAGAACAGGAACATGATGCCGCGGATGGGGTTGAGGGCGCGCAGGATGGACAGGTTGCCGAGCATGTTGAACAGGCCGGCGCCCGCCAGGAACAGGAACCATAGCGTCATAAGCGGGCCGAACAGCTTGCCGATTGACGAGGTGCCGGCGCGCTGCATGGCAAACAGACCGCAGATAATGATGATGGTGATGATGATCACATTGGTCTGGCCGTCGCCCAAAAGCGCGTGGCCCCACTCGATAGTGCGCAGGCCCTCAATGGCCGTGGTAACCGTGACGGCGGGGGTGAGGATGCCGTCGGCGAGCAGCGCCGCGCCGCCGATCATGGCGGGAAGAATCAGCCAAGGCGCCACTTTGCGCACCAAGCTAAATAGGGCGAAGATGCCGCCCTCGTTATGGTTGTCGGCCTTCATGGCGATTACAACGTACTTGACCGTGGTCACGAGTGTCATGGTCCAGATGACGAGCGAGAGCGCGCCCAAGATCATGTCCTCGCTGACGGTACCGATGCCGCCGTTGTTGGCGACGATTGATTTCATAGTGTACATGGGGCTTGTGCCGATGTCACCGTAGACGACGCCGAGCGTTACGAGCAGCATGCCAGCGGAGAGGGGAATGGCTCCATGCCCGCCTTGACTACGCCGGTCTTGGAGGCTTGCCTCCAGCTTGTTGTGTGCCACGTGGACTCCCTTGGACATCTGGCCTCTGCCACGAGCAGTAGACCTTTATGCCATCTTTATACATATAAGAGCAGTTTGGCACATCGGGGTGTTTTAGACAATAATCCCCATCTGGGGATTATTCATATACGCAGGTAGTATTTCAGAGCAGGGGCACTTCCGTCTGTGTGGTTTGCTGCAATGTGATAACCGCGGATGCGTCCCTGCTTTGAGCTAAAGAGGGGCCGTTAGGCGCGTGCCGCTTGGGCGATGCCAGCCTTGGCGCTTGCGCGTTTGCCGGCGAGTTCGCAAAAAATCGCGCCGCCGATGATAAACGCGGCGCCCATCAGGCGGACCGGTGTTATGGCTTCGCCCAAAAGGACGGCCGAGAACACGACGGCCGAAAGCGGCTCGAGGTAGCCGACGACCGCGACGGTCTGGACGGGCAGCTTGGCGACGGCACTAAAGTAGAGCAGGCAACCGATGCCGGTGTTGACGACGCCGAGCATGATGACGGCGCGCCAATCAATACTGGCGGCGACGCCGGCGGACAGGAATGAGGGAACGCCCTGCGTGATGAGCGTGAGGACCAGCGCGGTCAAAAAGGCGGCGCTCACCTGGAGCGTGGAGTTCTCGAGGCCTTCGATGTGTGGCGCGCCCTTGCTAGCGATGACCATCAGCGCATAGCAAAATGCCGAGGCGATACCGCAGGCGATACCCGCAATGGGCATATTGCCGCCTAGACCTTGTGCTGCAATGAGAAAAGCACCGCAAGCAACGGCGATAAAGCCGGCGATTTTGCCGCCGGTCAGCTTTTCGCCAAAGATGAGCGGGGAGAGCGCCATGACAATGATGGGGCCGCAGTAGTACAGCAGCGAGGATACGCCGACGCCGATCGTCTGATAGGCGCGGAACAGGAAAATCCAGCTGGCGCCCAGCGCGGCTCCCGAGAGAAGGAGTGCTGCGGCTTCGCGGGGACGAGATGGTGCCTGCAGGTTATGGCGCCTGGTTATGAAGAGGATGGCGGCAAGGGTAAGGGCGCCCAAAAACGTGCGTAGTAGCACGATATCGGAGCTCGGCAGCGCGATGGCAGCGGCGATGATGCCGTTGGAGCCAAACAATAGCAATGCTGCTAAGTACGTAAACAGTCCGTTGTTCATGCGCTGACATCCCCTTTATATCTGAACATGTTCACTATGGGTGAACTGGCTTTAGAAGAAAAGCGAATATAATGCATGGAAAACATGACAAAAACTCATGCAAAGGTGGAGGCGTGTCGTGGAAACGAATATTCAAAAGATGCAGGTGCTGCTGGAGACGGTGCGCGCCGGAAGCTTTACGCGTGCTGCCGAGCGCCTGAGCTATTCGCAGTCGGGCGTGAGCCGTATGGTGGCCGATCTTGAGGCCGATTGGGGTTTTAAGGTGCTCGACCGCAGTCGCGAGGGCGTAGTGCTTTCTGCCGACGGGCGGCAGGTCATGCCGGCTGTCGAGGCGCTCTGCGAGGAATTCACTCGCTTGCAGCGACGGGTGGATGAGATGCGCGGGCTCATGCGCGGCAAAATCTGCATCGGTACGTTTTCGAGCGTGGCGACCCACGTGCTGCCGCCGGTGATTGCGCGCTTTCGTGCCGATCATCCGGACGTCGATTATGAGTTGCTGATGGGTGATTACTCAGAGATTGAACAATGGGTGGCTGGGGGTCGTTGTGACCTGGGCTTTATCCCGCGTGAGCCCCGAGAAAACGGCATGGCATCGCGGTCTTTGGTGCGCGACGAGTTGATGGCGGTAGTACCGGCAGACTCTTTGCTTGCCACGGCGGAGGTCGTTTCTCTTGCCGATTTAGCCAACGAGCAGTTTATTCTGCTAGAACGCGGCACCGATGACGAGATTACGCCGCTGTTCCGTCGGGCGGGGCTGACGGTGTGCTCCAAGCTGTCGACCTGGGATGATTATGCGATTATGGCTATGGTCGAGGACGGCTTGGGCGTGAGCATTCTTCCCGCGTTCATCTTGCGCCGTTGTCAGTTCGATGTTGCCGTGCGTTCGCTCGAGGGACATCCCCATCGGCAGATCAACGCCATATATCGAACGGCCGATGTTTCGCTTGCTGCCGCCCGTTTTCTCGAATACCTCTAAACGTGTACACGCCATTGTTTGCTTTGGGCAGATCTCGGAGTCCGATACATTTTCTTATGAAATTGAACTTTCGAATGAAGCGCCGCGTTATACTGCTTGCTAAATTGAACCATGGTTCAATTCGTGTTCTATAAATTGAACTTTGCCAGCAAGGAGGTTCTAGTGGCCCAAGAGACGTTTAGCGATCGCCTGCGACAGGCTATGTCCGATCGCGACGTTCGCCAGTCGGACGTGATCCGCGCATCGGAGATGCTCGGCAAAAAACTCGGCAAGAGTCAGATGAGCCAATATGTGAGCGGCAAGACGATCCCGCGGCGCGATGTGGCCGAGCTGCTCGCCCGTATTTTGGAGGTCGATGTTACCTGGCTGCTTGCCGGCGACGCCGATCAAGGCGAGGCATCATCACCCCGTAACGATTCCAAGCCCGAACCCCATCCCTCAGCTCAAATTGCAAGGAGCACCACCATGCGTACTTTTTCTAAATCCACCAAGCTCGATAACGTCCTGTATGACGTGCGCGGTCCCGTCGTCGACGAGGCCGCCCGTATGGAGGACGAGGGCGAGCGCATCCTCAAGCTCAATATCGGCAACCCGGCGCCCTTCGGTTTCCGCACGCCCGATGAGGTCATCAAGGACATGCGCCAGCAGTTGCCCGACTGCGAAGGCTATTCCAACTCGCGTGGCCTGTTCTCCGCGCGCAAGGCGATCATGCAGTATTCGCAGATCAAGGGCCTGCCCAACGTTCAGATGGAGCATATCTACACGGGCAACGGCGTGTCCGAGCTCATTCAGCTTTCGATGAACGCGTTGCTCGACAATGGCGACGAGATTCTGATCCCCAGCCCCGACTATCCGCTCTGGACGGCGTGCGCAACCCTTGCTGGTGGTCATCCCGTACATTATCTGTGTGATGAGCAGGCGGATTGGTATCCCGACCTGGAGGATATGGAGTCCAAGATCACGAGCGCGACCAAAGCCCTCGTCATCATCAACCCCAACAACCCCACGGGTTCCGTCTATCCGCGCGAGGTGCTCGAGGGCATCGTCGAGATTGCACGCAGGCATCAGCTGATGATCTTTGCCGATGAGATCTACGACCGCCTGTGCATGGACGGCTACGAGCACGTCTCGATTGCCTCGCTCGCCCCCGACCTGCCCTGCGTTACCTTTAGCGGTCTGTCCAAGTCGCACATGATTGCGGGCTATCGTATTGGCTGGATGGTGCTTTCGGGCAACCAGCGCTGCATGAGCGACTTCATCATGGGCATCAACATGCTCTCTAACATGCGCCTGTGCTCCAACGTGCCGGCTCAGTCGATCGTTCAGACGGCACTCGGTGGCCATCAGTCGGTCAACGACTACATCCGTCCCGGCGGCCGTGTCTACGAGCAGCGCAACTTTGTGTATGAGGCGCTCAACAAGATTGACGGCATCTCGGTGGTTAAGCCGCGTGCAGCGTTCTACATCTTCCCCAAGATGGATGTGAAGAAGTTCAACATCACCGATGACGAGCAGTTTGCCCTCGACCTGCTGCACGAGAAGAAGATCCTGATCACGCGCGGCGGCGGCTTTAACTGGGCCGAGCCCGACCACTTCCGCATCGTGTACCTGCCGCGCATGGAAGTGCTCAAAGAGTCCCTCGAAGACCTCGCCGACTTCTTCGATCATTACCGCCAAAGCTAATTAGTTCCGCCGTTCTACCGAACGGCGGACCGCTTGACGCTGCG
>CAJMRJ010000052.1:0-10910 GCA_905215865.1 uncultured bacterium
CTCGGCGCGCTCGTTTTCCTCGTAGAGTGCCTGGCGGCGAGCCTCACGCTCCGCCGCTGCCTTGGCGGCTTCGTCCAGGCCGGGTGTGGCGCCCGTCTCCTCAACTGTCCCTGCAACCGCGGCGTCATCGGCGATGCCCTGCTTCTTGAGCTCCTCGGTCATGCTACTCACCTCCCTTCATCTGCGATTCCGCGATAGCGCGGTACACCTCGCAGGTTTCCATGAGCTCGTCGTGCGTGCCTAGGCCCACAATCTCGCCGTCTTTGAGCACCACGATCTGATCGGCATGCAAAATAGTCGAGATGCGCTGGGCGATGATGAGCACCGCGGCATCGCGCGTCTCGTCCTGCAGCGCATGGCGCAGTGCCGCATCGGTCTTAAAGTCCAGGGCCGAAAAACTGTCGTCGAAGATATACAGATCGGCGCGCTTCATGAGCGCGCGGGCGATCGCCAGGCGCTGGCGCTGACCGCCCGAAAAGTTCGTGCCGCCCTGGGCCACCGGCGTATCGAGCCCCTGGGGCTGGTCGAGCACAAAGGTGCTCTGGGCAACCTCCAGCGCATGGAGCATGTCAGCCTCGGTCGCGCCCTCGTTGCCAAAGCGCAGGTTGCTTGCAACGGTGCCCGAGAACAGCCATGCCTTCTGCGGCACGTAAGCGATTTGCCCGCGAATCTCACCTTGCGAAAGGTCGCGCAGATCGACGCCGTTCAGGCGAATGGCGCCCTTCGTGGCATCGTGGAAGCGAAGCAAGAGCTTGGCCACCGTCGACTTGCCCGAACCCGTCGAGCCTACAATCGCCGTGGTCTGGCCACGGCGACAGGCAAAGCTCAGGTCGCACAGGGTGTCCTCGTCGGCATCGTCAAAACGGAACGACATATGGTCGAACACGGCCACCGCATCGGCACCGTCAACAGGCTCCGCTGCGCACGTGTCCAGCGTGCGCTTGCCGTCCACGATGCTCGGCTCAATCTCCAACACCTGCTGCGCGCGGTTGAGGCACGCCGCAGCGCGCGGAAGCGTCAGAATCACCATCTGCGCCGTCATCACAAAGAACAGGATCAGGATCGCGTACTCCAGCACGGCCGAGATGCTACCGATTTGCATGGCGTGGACGCCCACGCGGTTGCCGCCCACCCACAGCACCGCCACCTCGGCGATATTCATCAAAAAGAAGCTGGAGCTGTCGAGACCCACAAACAGGTGGTTGACCTTGATGGCATTGGCCGCGTAATCGCTAAACACCTCGTCCAGGCGCTGCTCCTCGTGGCGCTCCTTGTTAAATGCGCGGATGACGCGCACGCCCACGATGTTCTCGCGCAGCACCACGTTCATGCGGTCGATAAAGCTCTGCAGGCGCATAAAGATCGGCGCGGCGTTGGCAACGGTAAAGACCGCCGCCACCAGCACGATCGCAACCACCACGCCCAGCAGCGTGCCCATGGCGGGATCGATGAACCAAGCAAAAATGATGCCTGCCACGGCCAAGAACGGCACCGGCAGCACCAGCTGAATCGTCTGAAGGACAGCTTGCTGAATCACGTTGATGTCGTTGAGCGAGCGCGTGATCATCGAACCCGTGCCAAAGCGCTCAAAGTCGCTGGCGGACAGCTCGAGCGACTTGTCGTACACGGCATTGCGGATATCGCAGGCCACGTTGGCGGCCAGGCGCGCCGAAAGATAGCAGCCCAGCACCGTGCCGCCGCTGGCCATGCCGGTCGCGATAAGCATGTACAGGCCGTTGCGTAATATATAGTCGACATCACCCGTGGTAATACCGGTGTTGACCATGTTCGCCAGCATCGTGGGAACCAGCAGCGTACCGACGTTATCTATCAGCACCGCAAACAGCGTCACCGCAATCAGACCGCGGTACGGCCTCATAAACCTCATTAAGAGTCGCATGTGTCCCCCTCGCCCTTATCGTCAGCCTCGTTCTCGGCGGCCACTTGCCGTTTAAATGCCTCGCACTCTTCGTTCAGAACATGGGAGAATTTACCGACCAGGCGCATGATCTCGCGCTGTTCCCACGGCTCGAGCGCCTCGAATGCCTGCTGCTCGGCTTTTTGCGCCGGCAACGCGTAGCGCTTGGCAAACTGCACGCCTTCTTCGGTCAGTCGCAAAACCTTGTTCTTACGACTGCCCTCGGCAAACTCCAACGTCGCAAGCCCTCGCGCCCTAAGCGTCTTAATCGCCGAATTGATGGTCTGTTTGCTGTAGAACCATTCACTCGTCAGCCGACTCACGGCAACGCTTCTGCCCGCTGCACTCGTGTCGACGAGCATCCAGTAGGCGCAGTCCGAAAGACCGCAAGCGCGCGCGAACTCCGAATAGATACGGTCAAGCCCGTTGAGCATCCGGTCGAAATCGACCGGGCTAACTGCACTATTCATCTCTCCCACCATTCGATAGTCCGAGTTTTGACCAATTAATATCTCTACATTAGTCCGAGTTTTGACTATCGTCAACAAGCTCGTTGTTTATGGTCGGCTCTACATAAGCATATCGACAAAAAAGACCGCCGGCGCGGGAGCGGCGCCGGCGGTTGCGAGAGAATATCGAGTGTTGGCTGTTAGGCAGCGACGGCCTCGTAGACCGTGGCGCCCGAGAAGCTGTCGTGCAGGCTCTTGCCGCAGATCCACGGCAGTTCGACGACCTCGCAGACCGTGTTGACCAGCTCGGAGCAGTCAGTAAAGTGGCCCTTATCGTTGAGGGCCTCGCAATCCTGAACACGCCAATAGCCATCGGTGTGCGTGATGTAGTACTCGTGACCGTTGATCGTCACAAAAGCGCGCGTCTTGGAACGCAGCAGCTTCAAAAATCCTTCGAAGTCGGTCTCGACGACATCTCCAGCCTGGAACATGATGTTACCTCCTGGCCCGGCGCCACCATGGCGCGTTGATAAACGTTGGTGCTCCTTTAGTAAAACCTTTATCAGAGCTTATGCGCGCATCATTTAGGCAAGTGGTAAAAAACCGCAGGGTAGACGGGATAAAACGTTTAACCATCCCACCGGTTTGTCACATTCTGGCTGAAGTTTTATGCAAACCAACTTTTCCACTTGGTAGCTTGCATTGTTTGGGGCCGGCTGGGCGATTACGGTTTTGGTTCGGCGGGTAAGAACGAGGCAACGAAACCAACGTCAGGAGGACCCATGGAGACCATCGAAGCGCTCATCCACCGCCGCAGCTGCCGCAAATACAGCGATCGCCCTGTCGAGGCCGAGAAGCTCGCACGCATTATCGAAGCCGGCCAGTACGCGCCCAGCGGCATGGGGCGCCAGCCGGTGACGTTTGTCGCCGTTACCGACCCCGCGACCGTCGAGCGTCTCTCGCAGCTCAATGCGCAAGTCATGGGCAGCGATGGCGACCCCTTCTACGGCGCCAAGACCGTTGTGGTGGTACTGGTCGACCGCAGCGTGCCCACGTATCTGGAAGACGGCTCGCTTGCCATGGGCAACCTGCTCAACGCCGCCTATGCGCTGGGCGTTGATTCATGTTGGATTCATCGCGCCCACGAGGTCTTCGACTCGCCCGAGGGTCTTGAGCTGCTGGCCAGCTGGGGTCTGCCCGCCGACGGAAGCCTACGCGGCGTCGGCAACTGCATTCTGGGCTATGCCGAGGGCACGCTTCCCGAGGCAAAGCCGCGCCGCGACAACGTGGTGTACGTTAGGTAGACAGTTCCGCCGTTCTACCGAACGGCTGACCCGCTGACGCTGCGCGAACCGCATTCACGCCAATCTGACGCTCAATTTCGAGGGCGCGACCAAAAGGTCAGCGCCCTCTCATTTCACGTCACCTTGGCGCAAATGCAGCCCGCTCGCTGTTGGTGACTGACATCGGGTGCGCCACTGTTGACATCCAGCACTTGGGCAGCTAATGAACCGGGTGGTAGAAAGTGTCGACGATCGTCTGCTTTACGTTGTCTTGGTCTAGGTAGAACTCGGCAAAGGTGTCGCCCTGCTGCATGGTTCCCTGCAGCGTCACGACATCAAACGAGGTCAGGCCGTGCTCGAGCATCGTGGTCGCCAGGTAGCTAAATTCATCGAGGCCCAGATTGGTCCACGTATAGTCGCCCATCGTCTGGTACAAGTTGATCAGCACAGCCGGATTGCTCTTGGCGCTGTTGAGCATCTTGGCCGCGAACGCCTGCATATAGCTCACCTGACGTGCCGTACGGTCGAGCGACGAGGTCAGTTCCGTGGTATCGCGCCACTGAACATACTTCTCGGCCGACGTTCCAAACAGCGTCGTCTCCTGCCCCTCAACCACTGCCGTGCCCGGCACGGTCTGTGTCGGCACGAGCGTCACGCCGCCAATAGAATCATTGATAGGCGCCACGCCCTCAATGTTGAGCGTGTAGTAATAGTCGACCGGAATATTGTCGAGCACGCGCGAAGTGGCGGCGGCCGTCAGAGCCGAGGAATTGTCGCCGTCGGCGCCATAGGCAAACTGCAGGCACAGCTGCTCAGTCACCTGGCCGGCAAATGACCCATTGGAATACGTGTCCACGGCAACCATGCTATCGCGCGGGATAACAATGCCGCGTGCCTCACCCGTATCGGTATTGAGCGCCACAACCATCACGGTATCGGACTGACCCTTCTGGGTGCCATCGTCGTTGTCGCGTCCATCAAAACCAATGAACGCCACCGTAGCCATATGCTTGTTGAGCTCATACTTCTTGCCGTTATAGGTGATGGTGTCGCCCTTGGCCTTAATGACCTTTTCGGTCTTTTCCTCGATCTTCTTTTTGCCTTGGTTCACGCTGTGATTCACAAAGCCCCAGCCGGCAGCAGCAACCGCACCAATCACGAGCAGCACGATCAGCAGCGTGCGGATACGGCGGCGGCGCTTGATGCGCTTAATCGACTCCTCGGAGCGACGACGACGCTGCGGTGCCGCCTCATCGATCGAAGGCCATTCGGTCTCACCAACCGACTTCGGCGCATCATCCGCACCCAGCACCGAAGCCTCGGCCTGCTCCACGGCTTCGCCTTGCGCCCCATTTTGTGCGTCAGACGCCGAATCGACACCAGCGCCCCGCTGCGTGCTGGCAGGCTCCGCCACATCGGAAACCTGCTGCTGGAGAGTGTTCTCCTGGCTATTTTCTTCGGGGTCAACCGCATCGATAAAGTGCTTACCGCGTGGGTTCATTGCTACTTGGTCTCCTGATCGTTAACTAACACGCCGCTGACAATATAGCGCGAGTTGCCTTGCGAGCTATTGAGCATGCAGGTGCTCAGTTGCACAACCTTGCTATCTGCATCAAGCGCAACACCTTCCCGCACGTTTTTGAGTAGCGCGTCGGGATTGCAGACGGTATTGAAATACTCCTGGCGCACAGCGGGATCGGCAAAGTTAAACGAGTTGAGGATGTGGCGATCGTCATACTGGTAGGTCGAAACGATCTGGTACTTCAGGATATGACCAGGCGTGTAAATGAAGAACTCGGTGTTCTCGTTAAAGAAGTCCGTATCCTCAAAATTATGCAAGTTATGGAACACGCCACCGTTCACATGCCCGTAAATCACTGTGACGGGATCGCTAAAGTCGCGGGCGTTGGCCATCTGGCTAAAGGCGGTGCCGTACGGATCGTACTTGCCATCCTTGTCGTGATCGAGATAGAACAGGTCGTCCGTCGAGCTCTGCAGCAAGGGCGTGTTGATATCGGCACCCGGAATATAGAGCCACGCATAGATATCGGCATTCTCTTGAATGAGCGGAGCGAAGTCGATGGGGTTGTCCGGCAGCTCCTTGCCCTTTGATTCGACCTTCGTGGCGGGCTTGCCCGTCGCACTCATCTCCTCGGCGCGCTTTTGCTCCAGATGGTTCATATAAAGCACGTAGCCGCCACAACCAACTGCAACCAACAGCAACACGGCGATAACGCCCTTGAGAATCGCAGCACGACGCTTTTTGCCCGAATTGTCCATGTGCTTGTCCAGCGGCTGCTCTGCCATGATAGTCCCTCGTCCCAAATCGACTAAAAAAAGGACCCGCACAAGTACGGGTCCTCAAATCTTACGGTTGAAACCGTATGCGTGCTAGTTGTTCTTGCGAAGAGCAACAAAAGCGCAAGCGGCACCAGCGGCGGCAACAGCAGCCACGGCGGCAACAGCGGTGGTGTTCACGCCGGTAGCCGGGGACTTAGCGCCGTTGTCGGTGGTAGCAGCACCAGCGGCAGTCTTCTCAGCCACGATGGTGTAGGTGGAGAGCTTGGTGACCTTAAGGGTAACATTGCCGTTGTTGTCGGCAGTGAGGTTCAGGGTCTCCGTCTCGCCATCGTTGTGCTGGACATAGACGGTGACCTTGGCGCCGGCGTAGGCCTTGCCAAGGGTGAAGGTGACGGTCAGCGGGTTGGAGTCAGAAACAGTGCCCGCGATGGTCTCGGTGATCTCGAAGGAAGCGACCACGTTGGCGCCGGCAGGAGTGCCCTTGGCGACGGCGGTGGTGGACTCGACCTTGACGCTGGCGTTGTTGACGCTCGCGGTCACGTTGTTGGCGCCGGTGGCGGTGGTGTTGGCCGGGCTCGGAGCGGCAAAAGCAGCCACGGGCATAGCCAAGGCAAGAGCGAGAACGCTCAGCGCTGCCATGAATCTCTTCTTCATGTTAGGTACTCCTCAACTTGCAGCTTACGGTTTTCAAGTGCTTAGCAGTATAGCCCTTTTCTGCAAATTGCGACCAAAGAGCTCTACATGAAACGATATTGCAGACTTTTATTCGCTCATAGCTCCAAATGGCACCTTACTGCGACGATTTTATGTTCCTGCAGGTCTATGCCGTTTGATTTGGAGCCGAATTCGCCCCGCCATCACTCGCCTGTGCCGCTCCCTCTGCTTTTTGTTCGCCTTCATCCTTTTGGGCATCGGCGATGGCGGTAGCTGCCGCAACGATGCCGCGCTGGGGCGCGATGCCCGTCTGGGTCTGAACGCCCTCGACGACTTCTGTGCCTGCATGCGCGAGCTCGGGCGATTTGAACATTGCGTCCAGATTGGCCCCGCCGCCGGCGTAACCAAGCGCCGCGAGAGCGATGACAATCACCGCAACAACGACCGCGATCGGAACATAGCGATGCCAGCCTGCGGGATTGAGGCCGCTACGGCGAGCAGCGTCACGGCTAATGTAGCCGAGCGTTCCATCGTGCTTGAGCTTTGACCCCACCACGCGCTTACGGCCCCACAGCGACGATTCGGCCTGCATGGCCAAGCGGGCGCTTGTCGAAGGATAGCCATATTTTGTGCGCCTGAACGAGCCGTCGAACCCCGAGGCGCTTTTGCCCCACGTCCGCGAAGCCGTGCGACGGTTGACCGGCGCCGCGGGCTTTCGAGCCCGATTTGTTTTTGAAGTCTCCGCCATACGCCCCCGCACGCCGTAACAGAATCGAAACAATGCTGCTTTGGACTGTAGCACACGTACCGCACGCGGTCACGGGCACCTCACTTAACGGTCGTCGTCCTTCAGCAGGCGCCACAAGGTCGTACGGCTTATGCCTAGCACTTCGGCAGCGCGGGTCCTGTTACCGTGAAGGTGGCCTACGACTAGCCGTGCGATATCTCGCTCGATATCGGCCAGTGGGCGCAAGATATACAGATCGCTATCGAGCGTCGGGGCACCAAAGGTCGCGGTCTTGATAACGTCCTCCTGGGCGAGTACCTCCTCCGCCACCGCCCGCTCGGCCGTGCCCGTCCCCACTAATATATAAAGTCGCTCCGAAACCTCGCGCAGCTGTAGATAGTTACGGGGCCATCGATAGGCATCGAGTGTCTTTGCCGCCGCGGACGACAAGGCAGGTGTTGCCGTCTCAAACATATCTGCCAAATACTCCAGATAGCGCGCAACCTTTTCCGACGCGCCGCCCTGCTCGGCAATCGCCGGCGCCACACTCACTGCACAGGCCAGACGCTCGGTCACAAAGGCAGCCTGGTCGCTTTCGCCGCCGCCCGGCATATCGTTTGCCGTCAACACCACATGGCAACGCGTTGCGAGCGCCGTGTCGATCATTGCGGACACGAGCTCGCGCAGGCGCTGGGGCCCAACTGCATGCCAGCCGCCCATGCAAAGCGTCAGCCCCGTTTGGAATAGCGGCGATTCGGAACTTTTGAGCAGATGGCGCCAGCCGCGATCCGTAAGCTCATCGAGCGCAACGGACACAAAGGGCTGATCGACATAGGGTCCGTCCAGGTACAAACGTTTTGCAATCTGTTCCTGCCCCGCGCCCAGCTCGCCCTCGAGCATAAGGGGTACCCCGCGCGCGTAGCTCTCCCGTACGGGGGCAGCGACCGCTGCCGCGTCTTCGACGATGCCATACGCGCTCGACCCGTAACGAGCCTCGACTTCGTCGGCATTGAACCACTCGATGCCCGCATGCGCGGCGGCGGCGCGCACCTCATGCGCCACGACCACCCAAAGCGCCCCGTACTCCTTGGCCGTCGGGCGCACCGTCAAGCTCAACCGCATACCCTCGTGGCCCATCACCAGGCGCGCCCCATCGCCCACGCGAGCGAGACGCTTGGAAACAAAAGCGGCGACATCCTGCTCGAGCACAGCGTCACTCATAGTCGAGATTACAACGCCACCGCGCTCGTCGATTGCCAGCGCCGATGCTCCGGCTGCGGACAATGCCTCGATCAGAATCTGCAGCTTGACATCGCTGTCCATGGCTCCCCCCGTCTCCAGCCACAACCCTTATCTGTGGCTTGGCATCTCAAGTGTTTCAAAATTGAACGATAATGTTCACCAAACACTATAGGGCCTGCGGCGCCTTCTTGCGAATATATGAATTGCCCCGCATCGCCATCCTGGCGGGGCGATAAGAGCTCTTCGGGACCTATCAACCTGCGGACAAGCCATACCCGCAAGAGCTCCTATCGCTCCACCGTGAGAATGCGCTCACCAGCAACCAGTACGCAAATAAGCTACTTCTCTACCAGATTCCCAGCACGTGCTGCATTCCTAAACTCATGCACGCAATGCCAATCCAGCAGCAAAAGCCCAATGCGATGGGCTTGCCGCCCTTTTTGACCAGCTCGACGATATCGGTATTAAAACCAATAGCCGCCATGGCCATCACAATAAAGAACTTCGACAGCTCCTTGATGGGCGCCGTAAAGAACGCGGGAAGCTGAAGCACCGTGGTGATTACGCTCGCCAACACAAAGAACAACACAAACATGGGGAACGCGCGTTTAAACGAGAACGTGCTTTTGGCGTCGCCTCCGGCCTTGCGTGCCAGATGCATCTGCCAGCACGCGAGGACCAACGTGATGGGAATGATGGCTAGCGTCCTGGTGAGCTTGACCACCGTGGCGCTCTCGAGCACATTAGCGCCGGGATGCATGCTGTCCCAAGCGCTCGCCGCAGCCGTTACGGACGAGGTGTCGTTGATGGCGGTGCCGGCAAACAGGCCAAAGCCCTCGTTGGTCAACCCGAGCATGCCGCCGAGTGTCGGAAACACGAGCGCCGCGATAACGTTAAACAGGAAGATGACCGAAATAGCCTGGGCAATCTCGCGATCGTCGGCATCGATGACGGGTGCGGTCGCGGCGATGGCAGAACCGCCGCAAATCGACGAACCCACACCCACAAGCGTCGCGATCTTGCTCGGCACGTTCATGACGCGGCAGAGCACGAAGGCGATGACAAGCGAGGTCGAGATCGTCGCCACGATAATCGGCAGCGACTGGGCGCCCTTGGACAGAATCTGGGAGAGGTTCATGCCAAAGCCAAGCAGGATAACCGCGTACTGCAAGACTTTTTTGGACGTATAGGTGACGCCGGCGGCGAGCTGTTCGCGACGATTCTTGGGAAAGACGAACGCCAGGACCATGCCAAAGAGGATGGCAAATACCGGCCCGCCGACCACCTCAATTTGTTTGCCGAGCAACGTCGCGGGGATAGCGATGATCAGGCAGAACAAGACGCCCTTCCAGCGCTCGCGTACGATATTCGCCAGTTGCATATAGGATTCCTTCTTTCTATTTCACGTTTGCGACGGCTTATGATACGGCAACATTGAGCACAGCCTTGCGCAAACACAAACTAAGATGCCGCAATAGTTCTCAGACACCAGCCGAATTACCCACCGCGGAAAGCTGATTCGCGGCATAATTAACAACTAACATATGAGTGTGATAGAACAGTTGCGAGGCGCTATGGAAGAATCGATGCACGTTGGCGAGCAGGAAACGAGCCTACAGGACCAGTCCTACCACACCATTCGACGCAAAATCGTCTACCTGGACTACAAGCCGGGCGAAAAGCTGGGCGTCAAGCAGCTTTGCGACGACCTGGATATGGGGCGCACCCCTGTGCGCGAGGCACTGGTGCGTCTGGCGCAAGAGGGCCTGGTGCGCACCGTGCCCCAAAGCGGTACCTATGTTTCGCCCATCAACCTCACCCTTGCCGAAAGCGCCTGCTATATTCGCGAACACCTGGAAAAGC
Source organism: uncultured bacterium (assembly GCA_905215865.1). Classification (GTDB taxonomy): domain Bacteria; phylum Actinomycetota; class Coriobacteriia; order Coriobacteriales; family Coriobacteriaceae; genus Collinsella. The sequence goes on from CAJMRJ010000052.1 coordinate 10,438, forward strand.
AGGTGATTGTGGAGTGCTGCGCCCGTGCCACCTCGGCAGGCATCGAGCAGCTCGACAGAGCCATCGCGCTGCAGGAAAAGACCATGGCCGAGGAGGATCGCATCGGCTTCTTTTTAAGCGACAACCTCATGCACCGCATGATCTTTAGCATCGCGTGCCGCAGCACCGTGTGGTCGTGGCTCGAAGAGACCAATGCCGACCTGGAGCGCTTCCGCTGGCTGCGCGCCGCCACGCAGACGCTCGACAATCAGGAGATTGTTAACGAGCACAAGCAAATCCGCCGCGCCATCGCCGGCCGCGACCCCATCGAGGCGAGCTTTTTGGTCAGCAAGCACCTGCATATGATGTTCCGCAACCAGACCGAGGTCCTGGACCAATATCCCAAGTACTTCGAGACCAGCAAGCTCCGCTAACCTGCCCAAAAGGGACAGGTTTATTTTGGCAGGTTTTATCTGGGCAAATGCAACAAGGCC
>CAJMRJ010000053.1:0-10886 GCA_905215865.1 uncultured bacterium
TCGAGGGCGACGAGACCTACGCGTGCCTGCTCACCGTGCCCGGCATCGGCCCGAGGACCGCGGCGCAGCTCGCGGTGTCGGTCGACATCGGGAGGTTCCCGGACCACGACCACCTGGCCTCGTACTGCGGCATAGCCCCGAGGGTGAGGAGCTCCGGCACGTCGGTGAGGTCGGTCAGGGCGTCCAGGCGCGGCGACGCGAGGCTCAAGTCCCTGCTGATCTTCTCGTGCAACAGCCTGGTGAGGTCCTCGGGGCGCTACGGCGAGTACTACCGGGCCTGCAGGGCGCGGGGAATGGGGCACGGGCGGGCGCTCAAGGCCGTCGCGAGGAAGCGGCTCAGGGCGATATACGCCGTGATGCGCGACCGGGTGCCCTACCGGGAGTAGCCCCGACGGTTGACAAAACTATAGGAACACCCAATGACTAGATAGCAAAACGCCCGTCGGCGGTGGTGCCGGCGGGCGCTGCTGTGCGATATGTTGCGTTGTGGGCTTAGTGCCTCATAAAGTGGTATTCGATCACATTGCTGTAGGGGTGACCCGGGCCCACAATGCCTTGCGGGAACAGCGGCTGGTGCGGCGTGTCGGGGTACATCTCTGCCTCGAGGGCAAAGCCGGCGCCCCAGCCATAGTTAGCATCGTCCTTGGCGTGCTCGTCGCCCAGCCAGTTGCCGGTGTAGAGCTGCACGCCCGGGGCGGTGGTGTAGTAGTCCAGCTCACGACCGGTCCACATCTCCTCGACGTGCATCGCGCGGCGCAGATTACGGCCGTACTGATAGCCATCGATGCACAGACAGTGATCGTAGCCACGGGCCTGCTTAATCTGCGGGTCGTCGGCTTCCATGCCGGGCGCGACGGGGCGCAGCTCACGAAAGTCAAACGGCGTGCCCTCGACCGGAGCGATCTCGCCGGTGGGGATATTCTGCTCGTTGATGGGCAGGTAGTGGGCAGCGTTGGCAACAAAGAAGTGCTCGCAGTCCATGCCGGCGTTATGGCCGGCAAGGTTAAAGTATGTGTGGTTGGTCATGGACACGTAGGTGGCGCGGTCGCTCTCGCAGCCATACTCGATGCGAAAGACGCCGGTGCGTGTAACGGTAAACACGGCCGTAAAGGTGCGGTTGCCGGGAAGGCCCAGCTCGCCATCCTCAAGCGAGGTGGTCATGCGCACGGCATTGTGGACCTCGTCGAGCTCAACGTCCCACACGCGCTTGTGCAGGCCGTGCTCAAGATCGCTGTGTAGGTTGTTGGCGCCTTCGTTGGCCGGCATATGCCAGTCCGTGCCTGCGATGGTGATCGTGGCACCTGCAGTGCGGTTGGCCACAGGTCCGATGGTCGCGCCAAAGCAGGCGGGGTTGTCAAAGTAATCCTCGAGCTTATCGAAGCCCAGCACCACATCGCGCAAGTTGCCGGGAATGTCGGGCACGTCGATGCCCAACACGGTAGCGCCATAGTCCATAATGCGAACGCAGATCTCGGGCCCGTTGAGGGTGTAACGATGAACGGGGGTACCGCACGGCGCGGTGCCGAAAAGCTCGGAAGTGATCATTTGGTTCCTAACATCGAGGTATTTCCGACAAACTGTAGCGCGAACAGGCGAGATTATCACTACATCCCACTAAAGCAGGGGGTATTTTTCTCAAAAAAGTGATGATTGGAGCTGTGCGGGCGTTCATTTTTGACGTGCACGAGTCTGATACAATTTGTTCGTTACTGTTTGAATTGACGCGAGCGTGGAACAGCGAGGACTCATCGTGATTAAAGCGGAGCGACAGGATAAGGTTCGTCAGCTGCTCGAGGAGCAGGGCACGGTCTCGGTTAAAGAGATTTCGGATGCACTGGGTGTCTCGGATATGACGATCCGCCGCGATCTTGAGGAGCTTGCGAGCCTAGGCGAGATCGAGCGCGTGCACGGCGGAGCCCGTAGTGCGCAGGGCCGTCCCCACGCTATGCTGCGCCACGAGTATTCGCACAGCGAAAAGCGCACCAAGCATGCCGAGGAAAAGCTGCAGATCGCGCGCCGCGCCGTGGAGCTCATCGAGGAGGGCTCGACCATCTTTTTGGGTACGGGCACTACGGTTGAGCAGATGGCCTCGATGCTGCCGGCGTGCCGCCTGCGCATTGTGACCAATTCACTTTCGGTGTTTAACCTGCTCGAGGCGCGCGAGGACTGCGACCTGTGCCTCGTGGGCGGTATGTACCGTCGCCGCACCGCCGCTTTTGTGGGACCAACGGCCGAGGATACCCTGCGTGCGCTGGGCATCGATGCGGCGTTTATCGGCGCCAACGGCATTCTGGATGGCGACGTGTCCACGTCCAACATGGACGAGGGCCGTATCCAGCAGCTCGCTTTTAGCAAAGCGGACTCGCGCTATCTGATCGCCGACTCCAGCAAGATCGGCAAGCGCGACTTCTACACCTTCTGCCGCCTGGACAGTTTGGACGCCGTGGTGTGCGAGCCGGGCATCGCCGCCGAGGACCGTGCCGCCATCGAGGAGCATACGCAGGTCATCTGCTAGCTAGCGCAGTAGACGATACTTCTGCCCCCTGCCGGCGCGGGGGTACCGCTTCACAATGACGCGCAAATAACTTTGGGCAACAAGGATGAGGCTATTCTGAGATATGACTAGACTCCGTATTTCGTCTTTATGTCCATTGAGAATGAATCGTAGTCTTCATAGAGCCCTTCTCTGCTTTCATCCTCGGCGTGGTTTACACGTTCAAGGAGCTTATCCTTTGGAGCCTCTTTTGTTATTGCGGCCTCGCCATCGGGTATTGTGGCTTGCAAGAATAGTTCTAGAGCATGGACGTCTTTGAGTATGTAGCCCGTCGAACGACCCGCTCCTGTTTTTTCGATTGCGCTGCAACTAACAAGCTGACCGAGGGTTCGTTTAACGGTTACCTCGCTGATATCGGGGCAGCTGGACCGGATGTCGGATTTCTTAATGACGCCGGGTCTCTGTTGAAATAGAACAGCGATGCGCGCTTGCTTCGACATGGGACGAGTGCTTGATTCAATTAAGGTACGCTGCTCGAGCTGTCGGTAGGCGGCCAGGGTTGTTCCGAGCATGAAACGGATAAAGGGTACTTCGGTGTTTTGATTTTCATTCCATCCAGTGGAGCTTGCAGCGAGGGCGTTGTAGTAAAGCGCTTTGTTGTCTTCAATAAGTCGTTCGATGCTGATGTAACGCGCAACGTCGTATCCAGTCTTTTCGAGTAGCAGCGTTGTAAGGAGCCGGCTCATCCTGCCATTGCCATCGTTGAAGGGATGAATGCTGACAAAATCGAAGATGAAGCGGAATGATATAAGGAGGGGGTCGCAAACTTGACGAGATAAGGCGTCGTTGAGGGACCGACAGGCTTCTTCGATAAGTCCGGGGGTTGCTAGGGCCGAAGGCGGCCTAAAGCGCACAAATCGATTGCCTTGGCCGTCGATGGAGATGATTTCGTTATCGCTATCTTTCCAATGGCCCCCATACGAGATTGCTGTGTGTACCATGAGGTCACGATGCAACTGCAAAATGACCGATGGCGTTACGGGAATGAAATCGTGCTGCTCGTGAATAAGCGACAGCGCATCTCGGTATCCAGCGATTTCTTCCTCTGCGCGGGAGCTTGGCTTGGCGGAATACGCCATGATTGCTTTGAGTCTTTTTTGGGTGGTAACAATTCCTTCAAGTCCGTTGGAGGATCGGGTGCTTTGGATCTTAGCTTCCTCCATAAGGGACGATAGAAGTTCGGGTTTGACTTGACTCAGAGCAAGCTGACGGCCTTTATGCTCGCGTATCGAGAGGAGGAGGTTGGTGATTGGAGTTGCTTCGAGTTCCGCTGGGACTGTGGTGTAATCGAACTGGCGCATGCGGCTCCTTTCGGTATCACGAACATACTTTCGATATCATAATACCATTAAATGATACCGAAAGTATGTTCGTGATACCGAAAACTAGAAACCATGCTTCATAACTGCTTGGAAAGTTCGGATTTGACTATCTTATTATCTTGATCTGTAACAGTTAGACGGTTAAAAGTGGGCTACGTGTTACAGATTGAGATCTTTCAGCCCTGGTCGCCTGTTCGTCTAAATCTATAACAGTTAGGATTGAAAATCCCTGCTAGATGTTACAGATCGAGACGAATAATTCGCTCGGGCTCACCAAAAACAAAAAGGCCGCATGCGAACCCGTGGGGAATTCGTATGCGGCCGACAGGGGGTATGCGGCAAAAGTTAGGCCATGAGCAGGCCGGTCTCCGCGACGTTCTTGTACCAGTACGCGCTCGCCTTGGGATAGCGCTTCTGGGTCTCAAAGTCGATGTAGAACAGGCCATAGCGCTTGTTATAGCCGTTGGTCCAGGAGAACTGGTCCTGCAGCGACCACACAAAGTAGCCGTCGACGTTCACGCCGCCGTCGATTGCCTTGAGGATCCACGCGAGATGCTGACGCATGTAGTCGATACGAGGGGCGTCATCGATAAAGCCATCCTCGAAGTCATCCTTATAGCCCATGCCGTTCTCGGTGATGTAGATCTTCTTGTAGTTGGGGTAATCGTTCTTAATGCGGAGCAGCAGGTCGTACAGGCCCTCGGGATAGATAATCCAGTCCCAATCGGTGGTGGGTACGCCTTCGCGCACGCATGACTCGCCCACGCCCTTGAGGAACCAGCGCGAGGAGCCCTTGTCGCCGGTGCCATTGTGGTTGATGTCGTTTTCGCCCTCGGCGGCACGCAGGAACTGGCACTTGTAGGTGTTGACGCCCAGGCAATCGTTGTAGGGGAGCGCGGCGGTCAGCGCAGCGATGTCCTCGTCGCGAACGTCGAGCTCGCCGCCGGCGATATGGGCCAGCTTGGTTGCGGCTTCCATGGTGTCGGCTGCATAGTGGCCGCGGAAGGTGGCGTCGAGCACCCAGCGGTTGTTGATGACGTCGGCCATGCGGGCGGCCTCGCAGTCGGCAGCGCTGTTGGGATCGAGGGGATACTTGGGCTCCAGGTTCTGGACAATGCCGATCTCGCCCTCAAAGCCGCCCTCATGGAAAGCGACGACAGCCTTGGCGTGGGCCACCATCATGTTGTGCATGAGCTGGAAAGCCTTGTCCAGGCGATACTTCTCGCCGTGCGGCCAGTTGCCGACGATAAAGCTGCCCTCGGCGGTCGCGGGAATCTCGTTAAACGTGAACCAGTGCTTGACCTCGGCGAACTCGGCAAAGCAGAACTTGGCGTACTCGACAAAGGCGTCGATCGTCGTGCGCGTCAGGAAGCCCTCACCGCCGTTCTGGTAAAAGGCCTCGGGCGTATCGAAGTGATCGAGCGTGACATAGGGGATAACGCCGGCTTTATTGCAGGTGGCAAAGAGCTCGTGATAGAAGGCAACACCCTCGGGGTTAATCTCACCAGTGCCGCTGGGGAAGATGCGGCTCCAAGCGATGGAGACACGGATACCGTTGATGCCGAAGCGCTGGCACAGGTCGATATCGACCGGGTACTTGTTGTAGAAGTCGCTTGCGGGATCGGGGGAGAAGCGACCCTGGGCTGCCAGGAAATCGTCCCAGGGCACTTTGCCCTTGCCGTGCGTACGGGTCTCGCCCTCAACCTGGTAAGCAGCGGTGGCGCCGCCAAACACAAAGCCGTCGGGGAACTGCATGGGGTTGGTCATGAGTCATCCTTTCTGTGGGATACGAATAGGGGGAGGTGCCCGAATTGGGGATCCGGGCACCAACAGGGGGAGGAACTAGTCGAGGTTCTCGCGGAGCCACTTGATGGCGCCAGCGGGGTCGCGAGTAAGGTCGATATATTCCTTACCGCGCGGAGCGAGCAGCTTAATGCCCAGGCGATCGGTGTCGGCCTTCATGTCGTTGTAGTAGCTACGGACCTGCGGGGCAAGCACGATAACGTCGTACTGATCCATGATGGCAGTGTGCTGGCCATAGGCGCCTGCGGAGGAAGCGATGTTCTCTCCGGTCTGCGCAGCACCTTCCTTGATGGCGTTGGCGAGCATGGCAGAGGTGCCGGCGCCGGCGCACAGGACGAGGACCTTCAGACCGTCGACGTCCTTCTTAGCGGATGCGTCGGCGGCGGGCTCGGGCTGATCGGCGACAGCGGCGGTCGGTTCGACGGAAGCGGTGGTCTGCTCGACAGCGGGCGCAGAGGTGCTGGCGGCGATGGTGGCAGCAGCATCGGACTCGAGACCCAGCTCGGCGGCGCGCTCGGCCTCCTGGTCGCAGAGCAGCTTATCGTATGCCTTCAAGAACGGCAGGGAGATGATGGCGTCCAGCAAGATGATGATCGCGACAAATACCAGGGCGATAAGCTGGAAGTTCGTGGTGATGAAGATGCCGATGGGGGCAGGGGTAGCCCAAGGCACCACGAAGGAGAAGCCGTTCATGCCCACGTTGTCGATAAAGAACTTGGCAACACTTACGTTGACGCAGCCGGCGGCAACAAAGGGGATGAGCATGTAGGGGTTAAGGATCATCGGCGCGCCAAAGAGCAGCGGTTCGTTGACGGCGAAGGCAACAGGAACGATCGAGGCCTTACCGACGGCTTTGAGCTGCTTGGACTTCATAAAGAGAATCAGCAGAAGCGGCACGATGAACGTGGCGCCGGTGCCGCCGAACTCACCCACGAGCGACATGTTAAAGGTGAGGGAGTGGGCGGGGTGGCCGCCGGCCAGCAGAACCTGCAGGTTCTCAGCCTGGTTGGCAAGACGGATGGGGTCGATGCCCGGCTGGACAATCGAAGGACCATGGACACCGATGAACCAGAAGAACGCGGTGGCTGCCTGGATAAGGATAAGGCCAGGATAGGTTTCTGCCGCAGTGAAGAGCGGGGAGAGCAGCTTGATGAGCAGCTCGGAGAACGGAACGCCCATAAGGTTGCGCACAACCACATCGATGATGCCGCAGATGATGACAGCGCCGCCAAAGGGGATGATGTCGCGGAAGTTCTGAGCGATGGCGCCCGGAACCTCCTTGGGCAGCTTAATGGTCAGATCGCGCGAGACGCAGAACTTATAGACCCACACGGTAATGAACGCGGCGATATAGGCCGAGAACAGACCGCGCGTACCCATGCTGGTGCAATCGAAGACAGAAAGCTCGGAGCCGTTGAACTTGGTGGTGAACTGCGTAACAGCGAGCAGCAGCATGCTGCACTGGGCGGCAACCATGGTGGAGCCGTCGTTGAGCACCTTGCCGGCGGGCATGCGACGGTTCATGGAAGCCGTGAAGTTCTTGGCGGTGGTGCCGGCAACCATGATGCCCATGACGCCCATGGTGAAGTTGTACAGCTTGTTGCACCAGTCGATGAGCGGCTGGGGCAACGTGATGCCAACTACGCCAGGAAGGGTGGCGATCAGCAGAAAGATCGAAGAGGTAAGGACGATGGGCATGCACCCAAGGAATCCGTCTTTGATGGCCTGGAGGTAGATGTTTCTCGAGATCTTCTCGAAGAACGGTTGATGCTTTTCGAGCATCTTTACGATGGCGTCCATAGAGCTCCTTTGCTACTTGATGCGCGATGCATGTGGATGGAACTGGTCGTCGATGGATGGTCAGGACTGCCCGGAAACCTTCCTGCTTAAGGAAGGCATTGTGAAATGACAACGTTGTCATTTCGTTAATGACAACGTAAGACATTTTTGGAAGAGCAACAAGGATATACGGGTGAGTGGTCGATATTGTTCGGTAAACGGTTGATTTATCAGTCAGGCAGGTGGTGTATGCTAGAACGCAAAAAACAAGCGATAGAGAACCGAGTGGAGAAGCAGTGACAACGATGGACAAGAAAAACGTTTCGATGAACGACGTGGCGATTGCCGCGGGTGTTTCTCTCAAGACGGTGTCGCGCGCGATCAACGAGCCCGATAGCGTGCGAGAGTCGACACGCGATAAGGTCCATTCGGCCATGGAGGCGCTCGGATTTCGAACCAACTATGCCGCGCGTTCGCTCAAGTTGGGCCGTTACGGGTGCATCGGCGTTGTGCTGTTTCACTTGTCAGGCGGTGCCGTGGACATGATTGACGGTATCGCCGATGCCGCCGAAGAACGCGGCTTTGCGCTCACGATGATTAAGAAGTGCGCAGGGGAGAAGATGACCCTTGCCGATGCGGCGCGCAGGATGTCGCAGCTGCCTGTTGATGGCATGATCTTCAACCTGCGTCAGATGGTCGATGACTTTGATACTTTTGAGGCGCCGAAAGACCTCAAGACGGTGATTATCACATCAATGGAACATCCTACCTGCTCCACCGTTAGTGACGACCAAGAGGGCGGCGCGCGCATGGCGTGCGAGTACTTCTTGAATCGCGGGCACAAGAACGTGTACTTCGTCTCTGGTAAGAAAGAGGCGCTGTCGAGCCAGTGTCGTATGAAAGGTTGGCGTGCGGCACTCGAGACGCGTGGCATTGAGCCGCCCGAGCCTCTGCAAGGCGATTGGAATGCGGATAGTGGCTATGCTGCGGGCCTTGTGCTTGCCGATAAACCCGATTGCACGGCGGTCCTCGCGGCTAACGACTGCATGGCAAACGGCGTGATGATGGCTTTACGTGACAAAGGGCTCAGTGTGCCCGACGACGTGTCCGTGATCGGCTTCGACGATGAGCTCTACAAGACGATTCCCAACTCGATTCTGACGTCGGTGAAGTTCCGCCACCGCGAGCTGGGCGTCCGTGCGCTTAATGAGGTCGTCGCAGGTCTGGAAGCCCCGAGCTCCAGAAGTCGTACGCTTGTCTCGGGTGTGCTGGTCGAGCGTTCCAGCGTAAAGGACTTGCGGGCGTAGACGTGCTCGGCCTATTCCGTTTGTCTCGATCTGTAACAACTAGACGGTCAAAAGTGGTCTACATGTTACAGATCGAGACAAACGGCCCGCCCTCGGTCCGCCCAAAAACAAAAACGGCGGATACGACCAAGGATGCTGAGGCATCCACCGGGAAGGTCGTATCCGCCACACGGAAAGAGGTGCATGGACGCAGCGCCCATGCGATCGGGAATGGTAAGGTGCACGGCAGCGTGATGGTTACGGCGGCCGATGGCGTTAACTAGTCCAGACGACGGGTCTGCGCCACGTGCTTATACCAGTATGCGCTTGCCTTGGGCGTGCGCTTTTGGGTTTCAAAGTCAACGTAGAAGAAGCCGTAACGCTTGTTGTAGCCATTGGTCCAGGAGAACTGATCCTGCAGGCTCCACAGGAAGTAGCCGCCCACGTTGACGCCAACCTCCATGGCCTTGAGCAACCAGCGCAGGTGCTGCTCGATGTAGTCGATGCGCGGCTGGTCGTCCACAAAACCGTCCTTGTAGGGGTCCTTGTAGCCCATGCCGTTCTCGGTGATGAAGATCTGCTTGTAGTTGGGGTAGCGCTGCTTAATGTAGACGAGCAGATCGAACAGGCCCTCGGGATAGATGATCCAGTCCCAGTCGGTGGTGGGGATACCAGGCTTGTTCACATGCTCGCCAATGCCCTTAACGCGCCAGCGGCCAGTGCCCTTCTCGCCCGTACCGTTGTGGTGCAGGTCGTTCTTGCCGTCGTAAGCCTTCAAGAAGCGGCACTGGTAGTTGTTAACGCCCAGGTAGTCGTTGTAGAGCGCTGCCTCGCGCATGATTTCCAGATCCTCGTCCAGGATCTCGATGGTGCCGCCCGAGACGGCAGCCAGGCGGTTGGCGCACTCGAGGGTGTCGGGCGCATAGTCGCCGCGGAAGGTGGCATCGAGCAAGAACTGGTTCTGCAGCACGTGCTCGTTGTTGGCGGCCTTGATGTCGGCGGGGTCGTTCTCGTTGAGCGGATACTTAAACTCCAACGACTGAATGACGCCGATCTTGCCCTTAAAACCGCCGTTGTGGAAGGCAAGCACAGCCTTGGCGTGGGCGAGCATCATGTTGTGCTCGCACTGGAAAGCCTCGGCCAGATGCGCCTTGACGCCACCGGGGAAGGTGCCCTCGATGTAGGTGTTGGAGGCGTCGGCCCAGATCTCGTTAAAGGTGAACCAGTAGGTTACCTGGTCGGCGTACTCCTTAAAGCAGAAGGTGGCAAAGTTCACAAAGGCGTCGATGGTCTCGCGGTTGAGGAAGTCACCCTTCTCAAAGAGGGGCAGCGGCGTGTCAAAGTGATGCAGCGTGACAAACGGCTCAACGTGGTGCTTATGGCATTCGGCGAAGAGATCGTGATAGAACTGGACACCCTCGGGGTTGATTTCGCCGGTACCGTTGGGGAAGATGCGGCTCCAGGCGATGGAGAGGCGAATGCCGTTGATGCCAAACTCCTCGCACAGCTCCAAATCGACGGGGTACTGGTTGTAGAAGTCCGAAGCGGGATCGGGGGAGAAACGACCCTGGGCCTCCAGGAAGTCGTCCCAGGCAACCTTGCCCTTACCGTGAGTGCGGGTCTCACCCTCTACCTGGTAGGCAGCGGTGGCGCCGCCAAAGACAAAGCCCTCGGGAAACTGCGCAGGCGGGTTGGTGACGCTAGCAGGGTTAACGGACATGATGATCCAATCGTCTAAATCGAAGGGCCAGGCGGCTGTGGATGGTCGGCTGGCCCTAAGCGTTACTTACTTCGAAAGCTGTTCACTCACGAAGGCGAGAGACTTGTCGCCGTTCTGGGAGAGCTCGATGTACTGCTTGCCACGGCAGGCGACGCACTTGTTGCCCACGCGCTCGCAGTCCTTCTGCAGGTCGGCCAAGTAGCTGGCAGCCTGCGGGGCCAGGACGACCAGATCAAAGTCGGGGAGCATGTCCACGTGGTTGCCATATGCCTCGGCAGCGGTCTCAAGATTGATGCCGCGCTCCTTGGCAGCCTTGGCCAGCGCGTTGGCGAGCAGGCCCGAGGTGCCGCCGCCCTGGCAGAGCACGAGCACGCGCTTGCCGCTAAGGTCGCTGGCGGTCGTTGCCTCGGCAGCGGATGCTG
>CAJMRJ010000054.1:0-10643 GCA_905215865.1 uncultured bacterium
GACGCCCTCGTGCGGACGCAGCGCCAGGACGCGAGCGCCGGAGCGCTTGCCGGCCTCGATGCCCAAAGGCGAGTCCTCGATAACCAGGCACTCGGTCGGCTCCACCTCCAGCGCCTCCATGGCACGCAGGTAGATCTCGGGGTCGGGCTTAAACGCGCTGCACTCGTGACCGCTGATGGTGTAGTCCAGCACGTCGGCGATACCGGCAATCTCCACCAGCTCGTCGATCAGCTCGCGATAGGACGAGCTCGCGATGGCGCACTTCACGCCACGCTCGTGCAACTCGCGCATCACCGGCTCCGTCTGCTCGTTGAGCAGCTCGGCATACGGAACGGGGTGAGCGGGACTGTAGACCTGCTTGTACTCCACGCGCAGGCGCTCGCGCAGCTCAACATCGTCGGGCACCAGAGACTTCCAAATGGCGGGCTCGTTAGACCCCGAAAGATCGGGGATCTCGTCAAAGTGGAACCCCTTCTCTTCCATAAACGCCACGCGGCGACGGTTGTAGAACCACTCGGTATCGACCAGCACGCCGTCCATGTCAAACAGCACTGCCTTGATCATACGCATCTCCTCCCACCTGCCAAAAAGGGACAGGTTTATTTTGGTAGGTTTTATCTGGGATTTGCGACGCGACAGACACGCCCTCCCCAGAGCAAAAAAGGGGACGGAGCGCAAACCCCATCCCCTCTCAATCAACCCGTAAGGTCTACTTACTTGTGATTAGTAGGAAAGCTTCCACATGTAGCGACGCATGGTCAGCGGGTGCTGACGGGCCTCGGCGATCTGGTTGCCGTACTCGCGCATAACGGCGAGGTGCAGCAGCGGGTTGAAGTAGGTGACGACGCTCGCGGGCACGGCGTCGGCCAGGCCGTAGTCCTTGGAGTCGATCAGAGCGACCTTGGCGCCCATGCGCTCAAGGAAGGTGAGGGCGCGGGCGTCCATCGGACGGGTGGCGCCATCGGACATGAAGAAGACGTAGGGCTTACCCTCGGTGGAAACCTCGAACGGGCCGTGGAAGTACTCGCCGGTGTTGTAGGCGGCGGCGTCGATCCACTGCATCTCGGTGAACAGGAAGGCGGCGTGAGAATAAGCCATCTTCTCGGAGGCACCGGAAGCCATGAAGTAGATCATCTTGTCGTCCTTGAAGTCCTCGGCGAACTTCTTGGCGAGCTTCTTGCAGTGCTGAGCGGCGTTCTCGCAGAGCTCGAAGACGTTGGTGAGGCCGGTGATCATGTCCTCGTAGTGGTCATAACCCTCGGTCTGCTGAAGGATCTCGACAGCAAGAGCGATGGCGTAGCCGGGCTTCTCGCACTTGGCAGCGAAGTTGGCGTGGAAGCCGTGAACGATGACGTAGTCAGCGTCGACGGTCAGGGCGGAGCCAGCCTTGTTGGTGAGGGAGACGACCGGGCAATTGTGCTTCTTGGCGGTCTTGTTGGCCTCGACGGTCTCGGGCGTGGAGCCACCGAGGGAGCAGGTGATCACGAAGGTGTGCTCGTTGACCCAGGAAGGCGTGTCGTAGTTGAACTCGTTAGCGGTGAAGATCTGAACGTTCAGCTTGTCCGTGTTGTTGGCCAGGAAGTACTTGGCGGGGTAAAGGTCGGACATGGAAGCACCGCAGCCGACGAAGGCGACGCTGTGGATCTCGTGGTTGGACAGGACGTCAGCGACGATCTGCTTAGGGAGGTTAAGGTCGATCTCGTACATCTGACACATTCCTTTCGATTTTTGCGGCGCCACATTGCCGAGCGCTCGCAGGGTTACCGTGGTTTGGACCGAGTCGCCGGCCCGTTGAGGATGTGTCAAAGGAACTGTCCCTTTGACACATTTAGGGATGGAAGCCTGCCTGGGGTATGGGATGTCAGGCAGGCTCCCCGGGGAAAGCGATTAGACGCTTGATCGCGACTAGGCCAGGATGCCGGCCGCGGAGAGGGCGATGCCGCCCACGATGGCGATCACGAGAAGCCAACCGGTGTTGACGTTCTTCTTGATGAGCCAGTACATAAGGCCGGTGAGGCCGAGGGAGATCATCTGGGGCATCATGCCATCCAGGATGTCCTGGAACACGACGGTGCCGTCAGCGAACTGCAGCGGGGTGGTGGCGCCGATCAGCGTGGCGATCATGCCGCCCACGGACATAAGGCCCACGATGCCGCAGACATACATGAGCTTCTCCATGAGGTCGCCGCCCTGAAGCTTGCTCAGGTACTCGTGGCCGCCCTGATAGCCCATCTTGGCTGCGAACCAGGTGATCAGCACGGAGGGGACAATGGAGATGAGCATGGCCAGGATCGGGCCCATGATGGAGCCCTGCTGAGCCAGCTGAACGCCCAGACCAAAGGCGATAACGCGGATGGTGCCCTGGAAGAAGGAGTCACCGATGCCGGAAAGCGGACCCATGAGGGAGGTCTTGACCGCGTTGATCGAATCGGGATCGAAGTTCTCGGGATCCTTGGCGTACTCCTCCTCCATGGAGGCGGCGAGGCCCAAGATGAAAGCGCTCGTCTGCGGGGTGCAGTTGTAGAACGCCATGTGACGGTGGTAAGCCTCTTTCTTGGCCTCGAGCTGCTTGGGGTCAGACTCGTCGGGATAGAGGCGGTCGAGCGTGGGAACCATGCCGTAGAGGAAGCCCATGTTCATCTGACGCTCGTAGTTCCAAGAGGCCTGGATGGCCCAGGAGCGCCAGAGGAACTGGCTGACCTTCTTGTTCAGGGACACGTCCTTGGTTGCGGTTGCCATAGTGTGTTCCTCCTTAGTCTTCGTCGTCTTCGAGCGGATCGTAGTCGGAATCGACACCGGCGGCTGCATGGGAACCGTTGAACTTGAAGCCCATGAAGACGACAGCCAGGCACACACCGATCAGAGCGACCGCGATGACGGACAGGTTGAGGTAAGCGGCGAGCAGGAAACCGATGAACAGGAACGGAGTCATACCCTTCTTGATCATCATGGTGAGCAGCAGGGCCAAGCCGTAGGCGGTCATGATCTTGGTCGAAACGTTAAGACCAGTGGACAGCCACTCGGGAACCATGTTGACGATGGTCTGGACCAGGTCGGTGCCGACAAAGACGGCGAGGAAGATCGGCAGGAAGTACATGAGAGCGTACAGACCGGAGCCGGCGCAGATGTGCATACGGTAGGCGGTCTTGAACTTTCCGTTATCGATCGCGTTATCTGCCACATGGGTGAGGGCGGCGATGATGGAACGGAACACGATGCCGAGGAGCTGACCCAGGACGGCGACCGGGATGGCGATCGTCATGGCGGTCTCGGCGGAAGCATCGGTCAGGCACGCAAAGGCAGCGGCCACGATGCCGCCCAGGACCATATCGGGCGGAACGGCGGCGCCGACTTGCACCAGGCCCATGGACACGAGCTCGACGGCGGCACCGACGGCAAGGCCGGTGGGCACATCGCCCAGCAGCAGACCGACGAGCGTAGCGCCAACGAGGGGCTGCTCGAAGTTAAGACGACCGAGCAGGCGGGAGTCCCACATGCAGAACACGCCGACGAGGCCGACGAGCACCGCACTGATGAACGTATTCATACCCTTCTCCTTTCAGTCAGGCAAAAGCCTGGTTGATTACAGCTTGGCGTCGATGTCGACGCTCTGATACGTGGGGGTCTGCTGGACGTAGAGCTTGATGCCCATGTCGAGCAGCTGGTTGATATCGGCCTTCTGGGTGGCGTCGAGGAAGACGGAGCTGTCCTTGCCACCGACCTGATCGGCACCGTCGTGGTTGGCGGTGGCGCCCAGGTTGATGGCGTCGAGCTTGTAGCCCTGGCAGAACTGCAGCATCTCGGCAGTGTTGCCAAAGACGAACATGACGCGCTCGCCGAGGGTGTTGAGCTTGTCCATCTTGGCGAGGGCACGCTCGACGGTGAAGACGTTCAGGCGCACGCCCTGGGGCTTGGCCAGCTTAAGAGCGCCCTTCTTGATGTCATCGTTGGCGGCGGCGTTGTCGACGACGATGATGCGCTCGGCCTGAACCTTGGTGGTCCAGGTAAAGACGACCTGGCCGTGCAGCAGACGGTAGTCAAGACGTGCGAGGACGATCTTGGCGGGACCGGAGCTGTGACGGGACGCCTTGGCCTTCTTGGCGGGGGCCGCGGCAGCCTCGACCGGTGCGTTGGGGTTGGTCAGACCGGTGCGGGCCTCGTTGATGAGGGCTGCGAGCTCGGCACCCTTGACGGGGACGGGGCTCATAGCGAGCGTGAGCGCCAGCGGGATGTTGAAACCGCTGACAACCGTGAACTTCGTGCCGTTCTTGGAAAGCTCGACCATGTTGTTGTTGACCGAGCTGCCGAGCATATCGGTCAGCACATAGACGGTGTCGTCCGCGTTGAACGTGGCGATCATGGCGTCCACCTTATTGGTGATGGGCTCCTTGTCGTCACGAGCAAGCGACACGACGTGGACGTTCGACACGTCGCCGAGAACCATCTCGAGCGTGTCTTTGGCGCCTGCGGCCAGGCCGCCATGAGATGCGAGAATGATCTGATTCATCTTGCCTCCTCCTTTTCGTTATGGTCATTATAACGTCTTATACGTTGCTTATATTGCTAATTAGTATAAAGACCGTTCGCGGGTGAAAATCGACCGTTGACGGGTTTAACGTACTTGAAACGTTGGGGCCGGGTAGTCCGACGCGGGCTGGATAACCCCAGGTCAGACCCTGCGCGCAATCCCTTATCGCACGAAGTACCAGGGGCTTTCCTGCACGGTGGGCTCCAGCGCAATGCCCGTGCGCTCCTTAAACAGATCCATGTCCTGAGATTTTTCGGTCCACCACGCGTTGGGCTTAAAGGTCATGCTCTCAACAACATGACCGACAAACACACTGTTGCGCAGCTTGGAGAAGTCGGTGTTCATAATCAGGATGGACGCGAGCACCAGCACGATGCCCAGGACTTTGATCACGCCGGCGGGCTCGGCATAGACACCAATGCCCACCAGTACGGTGACGACCGTCTCGAAAGACATTACGACGGGAACTTTCGATGTCTCGAGCCCCATGGACAGACCCTGCATATATAAGATGTAAGCCACGGCTGTGGGGATGAGTCCAAAGCCAAGGAACAGCAGCAGCAGCTGTGGCGACATTGCCGCGGCGACATCCGGCCACGGAGCCGCGATAGCCGCCATAACCGCACCGCCAAAAACAAAGCCCCAAAACGTGACAGCCAGCGGGTGGACCGTCTTGGTTGCTATCCGGCTAAACACCGCGAGCGACGCACCACAAAGGCCTGCAATCACGCCCGACGTGACGCCCCAAACCGAAAAATGAAAACCGGAAAGGTCGCCATTGGTCACCGCAAGCACGCAGCCAACGATGTTAAAGACAATGGCAACGAGCTTGTTGGGGGTCACGTCCTCGCGATAAAGCACGCGGCCGAGCATGACGCCAAACACCGGCGAGGTGTAGAGCAGCACCGAGGCCGTAGACATACCCACCTCGCGCATGCACTCGTAATAGCAGGTGTTGGCGGCGGCTAAACCGACGATACCGACAAGCGCGCAGGGGACGAGCTCTTTGGGGCTTGCCTTGAATAGCGTCAGGGGACCCTGAGCCACGGTAGACCCCTCACCCGGACGGCAGCCCATAAACATCAGGACCGGCGCCAAGATAAGCGCTCCGACCAACAAGCGAAAGGCCGCCATGCTCTGAGACGAAACGCCCATGGCCGCAATGCCGTTTACAAAGATTCCGATGCTGCCCCACATAAGCGCGGCGATCAGCACCAGCACATAGCCCAGATTGCTTTTCTTCAACGCAGCCTCCTCGGTATTGTTTCCAATATGTTTCATACTACGTTATAGTCGTTATATACATTTTTCAAGACCGAAATCGGCGAACGGAAAAGTGATCCGCTGGGGACGGAGGAAAACGAATCACTTGGCGATTGCGGTGAAATAGTTCCTAAATAGAGGCCTCAGGCCCCTAAACAGGAACTATTCCACCGCAACTTATGAGGACATCGAGCTGTTAGGCCGCTCTATCCCCTAGTAGTCCAGCTTCCACATGTAGCGGCGCGTCATGTAGTCCTTGTGGGTGACGGCAGAGAGCGCGCGCATGTACACATTGTTGAGGATCGGGGCAAAGATCAGGTGGTTGAAGTACTCGCTCACGCTGTCCTTGATGTCGTTGAGGCCAAGCTCCTTGGCGTCGAGCTGATAGACGCGCTCGCCACCGTACTGGTTGACGAAGCGGATGCCGCGCTCGTCGTTGCAGCGGCTGCGGCCGACGCTGATGAGCTGGAACAGCGAGGTGCGCTTGTCCAGGATCTCGAAGGGGCCGTGGAAGAAGTCGCAGGTGTTGATGGTGCAGGAGTCGATCTGCAGCATCTCCTGCACGTTGCAGATGCTAAAGACGTAGGCGGCACCAAAGAGCGGACCCTGAGCCATCACGTTGATGCAGGGCTTGTCGGCGTTCTGCTCGGCCCACTTGGCAGCGAGCGGACGGGTGTACTCGACGGCCTTGCGATAGATGGGGTCGACCAGGTCGAAGGCGGCCATAGCGGTCTCGTACTCGGCATAGCCCTCGGTCTGCTGCGTGAGCTCCATGGCGATCATGGTCACGACGGCGGAGTTGGTACGGCCCATGCAGGACTCGTCGACGGCCAGGCTGTCATACTGGATCTTGTAGTCGCAGACCTCGGTGAGGCCGGACTCGTCAACATAGATTGCGATGGTGCTGGCGCCGTGGTCCTTGGCGACCTGGGCGGCGACGATGGTCTCCTTGGTGCCGCGCATGGACACGACGACGGCCAGGGTGTTCTCGTTAACGTAGGCGGGCGTGGCGTGCACGAACTCGTTGCTGGTGTAGCTGGAGCTCACAACCTGCGTGGCCTCGTGCTCCATAAAGTACTGGGCAGGATAGTTGCCGCCGTTGGATCCGCCGGCGCCAATCCACACGACGCGCTTGATGCCGCCCTTGTCTGCCTTGTCAGCCAAAACCTGGGAAACGACATCCTTAACCTGTTCCTGAGTAGTCATCGTGCATCAGCCTTTCTTCTCGTTTGATGCTCATCACAGGCATACAAGTTACATACATGTTTTGGGTATGTCGACTAGTTGTATGCTATATTTGTCTTAGAAATTTTGCTGATGCGGTTTTCGATAACTTGCTACCAGCGGTTTTATTATTGTATTGAATACATGCATGATTAGATTCGCATACAGGTTAGATACAGGTTGATCGCATGAACGCTTCGTCTAAAAAGAAACTGGCCCAATACGAGCGCTTGGCGGGCATGCTGCGCGACCGCATCGCTTCCGGCACCTACGCACGCGAGGACAAGCTGCCGTCCGAGATGGAACTCATGGACGAATCGGGGCTGTCGCGCAGCACCGTGCGCCATGCCCTTAAGGTGCTCGTTGATGAGGGTCTGGTTCGAACCGAGCGCGGGCGCGGCGCCTTTGTGGCCGACACGCCAGCGCTCCACGAGAACAACCTGGTGTTTTCGAGCTATACGGCGCAGGTCCAGGGTCAGGGCATGAAGCCCACCACGCGCACGGTGGACTCGGGCTTTACCAAGGCGGGCGGCAGCATAGCTAAGTTCTTTGATGCCGCCGTGGGCAGCAAGCTCGTCAAACTTGTCCGCCTGCGTTATCTGGACGATGCGCCACTGTGCCTGGAGACCACCTATCTACCACCGAGCTTTGAGGCACTCATCGACCGCGATATCAACGGTTCGCTCTACGCCACGCTGCGCCAAGAATTCCATCGCGCGCCGGCACAGGGGCATAAGACCTTTGAGGTGTGCTATGCCTCGCAAAACGAGGCGTTTTTGCTCAACGTTGAGCGCGGGCAGGCGCTGATCCTGATCACCGACTACGTCTACGACACCGACGGCCGCCCGCTCCATGTCTCCAAGCGCATCCAACGAACCGACCGCGCCAAATACGCCGAGCCTATCGGCTAACCTGCCAAAATAAACCTGTCCCTAAATGGTAGGTTTGGGGAGGTCGGGAAACCAGGTTGGTTTGGGTTGGTTGGGTGTGCGCTCGGCCAGAATCAGCTCCATCCAGCACATGTCGTACCAACGGCCAAACTTTTGGGCGCAGCGGTCAAAGGCGCCCACCAAGCGATAGCCCATATGGGCATGGAAATCCTGACTGTTGTGCGTTAGATACTCGTCGTCCTTGTCGTGCGGCACGGCAATGAGCGCGCACATGTTGGTGATGCCCATCGCGATCAGGCATTGCTTGAGCGCATCGTGCAGCTTGCGGCCCAGCCCGCCGTGACGCACGTCGCGCGCCAGGTAGATCGACGTCTCGACCGACCAGTCGTATGCCTCGCGGCTGTTGAGCGGACTCACATAGGCATAACCTACCGGACGCCCGTCCAGCTCCATCACCAGATACGGATAGCGCTTGAGCGTACGCTCGATGCGCCCGGCGAACTCCTCAACGCTCGGCACCTCGTATTCGCAGGTAATCGCCGTCTGGCGCACATACGGCTCATAGATGGCAAGCAACGCCGGTGCGTCTTCGGGCGTCGCCAGGCGAATCGTCGGCTCGGACATCTCGGTCATACAACCCTTCCTCCTCAAAAACAAAGGCCGCCTTGCGCCAAACCCAGCGCAAGGCGGCCCCGTCATCATGTCAACTTACAGGACAGCCGCCAGTGCGTCGATGTCCTCCTGCGTCGTGGCCCAGCTGGTGCAAAAACGCACCACCGTGTGGGTATCGTCGTACTTTTCCCAGTACTCGATCGCCGCATGCTCGCGAATGCGCGCCATGTCCTCGTTGGGCAGAATCACGAACTGCTGGTTAGTCGGCGTCTCCAAAAAGAACTGGTAGCCGTGCTCGTGCAGCACGCGACGAAGCGCCTGAGCGGTTTCGATCGCCTGACGGCCAATCTCAAAATACAGGCCGTCGGTAAAGAGCGCCTCAAACTGCACGCCCGTCAGACGGCCCTTGGCCAACAGCGCGCCGTGCTGCTTAATACGCGGAATGGGGTGCGCCGGGGCGTGCATGCCGCAGAACACCACGGCCTCGCCGCAGAGCGCGCCGCACTTGGTGCCGCCGATGTAGAACACGTCGCACAGCTGCGCCAGCTCGGGCAGGGTAATGTCGCACTCATCGGCCGCCAGTGCATAGGCCAGGCGGGCGCCATCCACAAACAGCGGAATCTCGCGCTTCTGGCACACCGCGTGAATCGCCGCGAGCTCGGCCTTGGAGTACAGTGTGCCGTACTCAGTCGATAGGCTCACGTACACGGCGCCCGGGAACACCGTGTGCTCGTAGCTCTCGTTTTCGTAGAACACCTGGATATAGTTCTCGAGGTCCTCGGCGTGTATCTTGCCCTCGTAGCCGGGGATGGTGAGCACCTTGTGGCCGCCAAACTCGATGGCGCCCGCCTCGTGGCAGGCGACGTGGCCAGTCTCGGCAGCAACGACGCCCTCGTAGGGCGCAAGCAGCATATCGATCACCGTCGCGTTGGCCTGCGTGCCGCCCACCAGAAAAAACACGTCGGCATCGGGGGCCTGACAGGCCTCGCGGATAAGCTGCTTGGCACGCTCGGTGTGTGCATCGGTACCGTAGCCGGGCTGCGGCTCCATGTTGGTGTCGACGAGCGCCTGCAGCACTGCCGGATGTGCACCGTGGGAATAGTCGTTGTTAAACGCGAGCATGGCAATCCTCTCTAGCCGGGCACGGACCCGATGATTCAAACGGGGCTATTGTACGCCGTTGGGATAGGCAATGCGCGCGGCAAGGCACTCAAGTGCCAGTACCAGAGCAAAACCGCAGCTCACGTCACTCAAAAAGTGTGCTCCGATCACGATGCGGCCAAACGCGACGAGCGCCGCGACCACAGCCGCCGCCCAAAAGATCACACGGCGACGCGAAGGCTTTTCCGTAAAGGCTGCCGCGGGAAGCCCGGCGAGCATAAGGCCGATCGCCGCATGCGCCGTGTGTCCGCTCGCAAACGACTTGAACCCGTCCTTGATCACGCCGGCGGCGATATAGGTCAACTTGTCGGGATTGCCGATTACCCACCACGGCTGAAAATTGAGCCCCGGCGTGACCTCGATCACGCGCATGCGCGGGCGCGACCACAGCGGCTTAACAATGACGTTGAGGATGATGGCTTGAGCGGCCCACACGGCCAGCACCATCAACGCCCAGCGCATAAGCTCGTCGGGCGCGGTGTCGCGCGTGAGACGATAGACGATAAAGTTAGCAGCAATCACCAGCACAAACGTCAGCACCAGCTGAACGGCAATGAGTTTGCCGCCAACCCGCAGGGACGAGACGATCTCGTAGCCGGCCAGACCAACGTTGACGAGGATGCCGAGCACGGCGAGCCATTTGCTCCCCCCGGAGTCGGGACGCACCGCGCGCACGAGCATAACGCCCGCGACGCTTGCCGTCAGCTCGAACGGCAGCTCGCCGGCGGCCTCGATAAAGCGGCCGTACATGCTGCCGATGTTGAACAGCGCGCTCGAGATCTGGTAATCGAAGAAGCTGCCCACGCCCAGACAAAGGCACAGGACAACCGCGATCATGGCGACATCTTTCTTATAGATGTATCCGAACATGCTTTCCTTTCGATGGAACCAGATTGCCCAAATAGGGCGTTTACGGCGTCGACTCGCTAGTCATCATCACTAGCGCCCAGCTGCTGCAGCAGCAT